>NZ_JAAKEC010000006.1 GCF_011038975.1 Adlercreutzia sp. ZJ176
TTTGACGTCACGTGCTACCCAACTTTATTGAGAGATTGGAAGATTTTTGCAAATCAACAAAGAAACGTGGGGGAGGCAGCATAAATGCCCCAAAACAGAGAAATCCCCCAACTTTTTAGAGAGAGCCATAAAGCATAGTTGCTAGGCGGTTATATTACAAGGCAGTTTCGGTTCTGATCAACAAGTTGGGTAGAAAATCGCAATAATCAACTCGCCATCAGGCAAAACACTCTAGATTGAACGTATCTTTGACAACTATAACCCCTGTTCAAACCCGATTTTGGGTACAACGAACTATGCCCTTTATGGGGTTGATTTTTGCAGGTTCGGTTTTTAGCGCCCTACGGGCACAGATAGGCCAAGGACATCACCGTCTTCTTGCGCGGCGGCGCGGCATTAATCAAGGGCATCACCTCCAGATCAAAGGCGGTTCGCTAGCCCCTCGGGTCTTCGAACTTGACGCCGTTGATCTTGATGCCGCGCTTGATGATTTTCATGTAGCCCAAAGACAAAAGACAACGTCTCCGCATGCGCTCGAATGTCTTGAACCCATAGCTTGTGCGTTTCAAGACCTTGATGGAGTTGTTGAGTCCTTCAGCTGTAGCATTGGTCTTGTTGAACTTATATCCGTTAAGGACGCCTTCACGGTTGCGCTTGATGCTCTTGGCAGCTCGCCTCATCTCAGGTATTCCGCTTCTTATTGCAAGGCTAATCCAATTGGAAAGAGAGTCACGCTTCTCAGCACACCATGTCATGTCAGACCAGTTGCGGAACAGGTGCATGAGTTTGTATGCACACTTAAGGTCGGGGTCAGCCTCCAGCAGGCGTTCAACCTTGGCAACACGTGCCTCACGGGGCTTCATGAAGGAAAGCTCCGCAATCTCTTCTTCGGTAAGGTCGAGCGTGGACATCAAAGCGGCACGGTTGTCGGCGAGTTTCTCAGCGTATTCAAAGTCGATGCGCTCAAGCTCTTCTGGGCGCGTCAAGAAAAGCTTCCAGGCTTTGCGCATCTCCCTGCGCAGGGGTTTGGGCAGCGACTCGTCGTTCTGGACGTGCCTGCGCACGCTGTTGAAGGCCTCGGTCGCGAGCTTTACCACATGGAAGCGGTCGATACAAAGCGTAGCGTCAGGAAACCAGGTCTTTTGGGCACGTATGAACATAGCGCTCATGTCGCTACAGAAGTAGCGCACAGAGGCGCGTTCCTTTTGATCGAACCCTTCGAAGAAATGCCCTATGCACTTCGTGGTGAGATGCGGCAGTATCTCAACCAGAAAGCCTGTATCCCCATCAGCTATTGCCACGGCCATTTTGCCCTCATTGGTGTTTGCCTTGAACTCGTCTATGCAAAGCGTTTCTGGCAGGTAGTGAGCATCGAGAATAGCCCGGTCGAGTACTTTGTTTACCATGTAGGTGCTCGGACCATTCTTCTCACTTGTTGCCTTCACGGACTTCTTGTCCATGAGGTCCATCAAGATCAGATCCTGTACGTCGACAGACATATGGATAGAAGCACCTCCTATCATCTTATGACTCTCGCTCCAGGTCTTTTTGCACTTGGGGCAGATCATGCGCGTAACTTCAATCATCAGCATGAGCGGCACACGGTGCGCCGGCGCATATCATACCTTGCGCCAGCGGTGGCCCTTTATATGAGCGTGTGCTCATCCCATAGTTCGACCAGATCAGCAACTGTTAGCTCATCTGCAAATGATCTATCTGCGAGTGCTCGCCGCCAGGCGTTCACTTCCACAGGTGTCATCCCGTTGCTCATGGTATTGCTCCTAACTGCTACGGACACGGGTTGCCATAGGGGTACAAGGGGAGGTGCGTTCTTCCCTTGTACCTTGTCTTTCCAACGCGCGGGCACACCCGCGCTCGCAGCGAACAGTTTCTCCTCGCGCGCCGGACGAGATGATCATAGGTCTGTAGATAGGAGCAAGGCCCTGTGTTTTGACGCCACGAGCCACCCAACTTCATTGGGAGATTGGAAGATTGTTGCGAAACAGCGGAGAAACGTAGGGGAGGCGGCGCAAATGCCCCGAAGCAGAGAAATCCCCCAACTTTTTAGGGAGAGCCGCAGTTTCGCGGTTTCTGCTGCCCATTATTTATGCAATCAGCCTCACTTGTTCGGTTTCGGCGTCTTCATTCCTGTCTGTTATTTCGGCTGCGTATGCGGCTGTCTATTTGGCATATTTCATTGTTGTGTACGTCTATTCAGGCAATAGAGCGGGTGTAACGTGTGATAAGGAGTAGTGATTGAGTGAAGATAGCAGTTGCCGGAACAGGATACGTAGGCTTGTCATTGGCTATATTGCTGGCGCAACATAACCAGGTTGAGGCCGTAGACGTGGCGGCCGAAAAGGTGGAGATGCTGTCACGGTGGAAGTCTCCTATACGCGACGCCGAGATTGAGCGGTTCCTAGCAGAAGCAAAGCGGAGCGAGCGGAAGCTCGATCTGTGCCCTACGCTCGATGGTGCGGCGGCCTACGCGAGGGCGGAGTTGGTGGTCATCGCCACGCCTACGAACTACGACTCAGAGAGGAACTTCTTCGACACCTCCTACGTGGAACAGGTGGTTGAGCTGGTGTTGGAGGTGAACCCGTCGGCCGTCATGGTGGTGAAGTCCACCGTACCGGTGGGATACACAAAGCTTCTGGTGGAGCGCTATCCGCAGGGTAGGTTTCTGTTCTCGCCCGAGTTCCTGCGCGAGGGGCACGCCTTGTATGACAATCTGCACCCCTCGCGCATCATCGTGGGCGTGCCCTCGGAGTCGCGATTCGCAAGTGAACTCGAGGAGGCGGCGCATGTGTTCGCCGGGCTGCTCATGCAAGGGGCCGAGGAGCCCGAGGGTTCCATCCCTACGCTTGTGATGCGGGCCACCGAGGCCGAGGCCGTCAAGCTCTTTGCCAACACCTATCTGGCCCTTCGTGTTGCCTACTTTAACGAACTCGACACCTACGCGGCTGTGAGGGGTCTGAACGCCGCTCAGATTATCGAGGGAGTGGGGCTGGATCCGCGCATAGGGAGCCACTATAACAACCCTTCCTTCGGCTACGGCGGATACTGCCTACCTAAGGACACTAAGCAGCTGCTCGCTAACTTTAAGAATGTTCCCCAGTGTATGGTTCAGGCCATCGTGGATGCCAACCGCATCCGCAAGGACTTTGTTGCCGAGGAGGTGATAGATCGTACCTGGAGGCTCGTCTATCAGGGCGTTGAGAGACCGGTGGTGGGTATTTACCGTCTTACTATGAAGACCGGCTCCGACAATTTCAGGGCTTCGTCTGTTCAAGGTGTTATGAAGAGGATCAAGGCCAAGGGGATCCCGATGGTCGTCTACGAACCTACGCTTGATGCGCCGGACTTCTTCGGGAGCGAGGTTACTCACGACCTCGAGGGCTTCAAGGAGTGCTGTGACCTCATCGTGGCCAACCGCTGGAACCCCGAGCTTACCGACGTGGCGGAAAAGGTGTACACGCGCGATTTGTTCCGGAGGGACTAGGTGCAGCCTTTTTCGCGAGGAGCCGCCCTAAATCCGGCCTTTCCGATAATCGGCTTAATTCGCGTGGTAAGAATAGTCAAATCTAATGGGCCTTTCTGAAAATCGTGTTGCCGATAAGGCCAAAACATTAACTTGATCAGGCGTTATGTATGAGAATTAAGTCGGCAACACCAGATTCAGAAGAAACGTGGTAGGTTTTAGGCCGCACTATCAGATGCCCTTGGATTCAAGGGTTTCAAAAACAAGCTATGAGACGCAGCTTTGCAACTGAGACAACGACGTTATGCGACCTTGGGTCCGGGCGGGCCCCTGGGCGCAGACCGGTGCGTCATGTGCGGCCCCTGGCGCTTCTTCTTGCGCTTGGCGGCAGCGGCGGCCTGGGCCTTCTTTCTTCTCTCGCAGGCGGTGGCGCTCTCGACGGCGTCAGGTGCGCCGAAGGCCAGAAGCAAACGGCGCCTTGTCTCTTCAAAGGTGCCGAACCCGCGGCTCTTGCGCTTGAGCTCCTTGATCTTGTCGTTGGTCGACTCCGCGCGCGCGGTGTTGATGCGGCTTATCGTCGCGGTCGCCAGGTACTGCTTGCGTCTGGACACGGTCTTGGCGAAGCGTCGCATCTCGGAAACCTCGAGCCCGCTCGCCTTGCTGACCCGGTTGTCGAGCGCCTTCTCGCATTCTTGTCTGTCGTTCCAGCTATGATCTTGCCATATGCAGCAGGGCTGGAGCACGAGGTGGGCCTGCCGCAAAAAGGAGTGCTTGGAGTCGCATATCGCGAGCACGTCGCAGATCGTCTTCCTCTCGGCCTCGATCCACGGCGCGTATCCGTGCTCGCGCCTTCTTTTTGCGCGGTTGACCGCGAGCTTTTTGTGGCGCCTCTTGATGTCGGCGCTGTTGCCCGCGCCCTTCTGCAGACGACGCCTGTCTTTGCGACGTGGAACCGGTCGACGCCTGTGCATGCGCTCCTGCACCACCTCCTCGCCGCGTCCAGGTAGGCGTCGTGCATGTCCGAGCAGAAGAAGGAGACGCGTTTGCGCTCGTCAAGACCGAACTGCCCGTACCACCTGTCCATGTCATCTTCGCCTCTGCCTTCCATGACGTCTGTCGGATGCCCCGTGGCGCCGTCGTAGGCGCAGGCCCAGAACACACACGCCTGCTTTCCCGTGTCGACCTCCCGGTAGCTTTTGGAATGGATCTCGTCCATGAGCAGGATTTTAGGGAGCCTTGGCTTTCCGATGTGCATGCTGCTTATGGCAAGGCGCACGGTGTCGTGCGAGATGCCGCAGGCTCGGGCGACCTCGGCCATGGTCTGCCGCCTTCTCAGAAGATCGATGACGCGTGCCTCAAGAGCGTCAGTTATGGCAGGGCTTGCGACGGAGGCGAAGGGGACGTCCGCGCTGTGCGTTGCCCCGCATCTTCTGCACCTGTGCCTGCGAACCTTCACGGTCAACGTGCAGGGCGTCTCGCCAACGACGTGCGCCATGCGCTTGGAGAAGCTGCCATGCCCTGTCATGGCGCGCCCGCACCGGGGACATGCGGGATCGGGGTCGTCGACTATGACGCGGAGATCGGAAAAGCCGGCGTTGATGCCCGCCTTGTCCACGCGCACGGCGTTTGGCAGCCCGACGTCTTCAGGATGCATCCTGCTCATGAGGCCATCACCCAGCCCACGAAGCCCGAGATAGCGGCGGCGCACCACCCCGGGCAGTCGTCGACGGCGCCGTCGTCGAAGGCGCACCCGCGCGAGAAGCACTTCTCCGCGAGCGCCTCGGCGCACAGCGCGTCCCACGCGCTGTGCTCGCCCCGCTCGATCTTCTCAAGAGCCGCAAGTTCTACCTCGTGCGCGCAAAGCGCGCTGCCGTCGGGCTTTGCGCGCACGCTTGCGTATGCGTTAGGCATAAGTCCCTGCGCATACGCCAGCCTTTTTTCTTGTTGGCTTCTCTGCTGTTCACGGAGCCGCTCCAATCCTCCGATGACGCAGATGCCGCAATGGGGGTGCGAGGCGTTTCCGCCGCCTTGCACCCTCTGCTCTTTTGCTTCCGATACGCTCTTGGATCCGCGCTATCGGAAATCGTCGTCGATAGATTTGATCGGAAGCCGAAGACGATCATGAAAGCAGCGGCATGAGATCGCAATACCCCAGTTCAGATAAGGTGAGCAACACGACTCTGGTGGAAAGTTGTGTTGCTAGGCCCAAAATGGAGGCAGAAATTGGCAAAGCAGCACCAGATTCGGAAAGGCCGACGAGACCTACCTCGGCGTGACGCTCTCGGGCGCCGGCGCGGCGATCTTGCAAACAGCGGCCGAGCAGGAGCTGTGCTTGTGGCCGGCTCATCCTCTTTCTTCGGTGGCTTTTCAGGTCCTGTGGATTGCGTATTCACAGAAGTTTCGACCCTCAGTGACTCGACTATCTCCAGACCGCTACGCAACGCCGCCCCCCTTGCCCATGAACGGACGCAAGTGCTCAATGAGCTTGTGGACCATGGTGCCAGGGCGCGACGCCTCAGGCGTCTTCCCGGCATTGCGATCTTCAAGTTTGCGGGCGTTCGCAAGCGCCACGTCGAGGCGCGGTTCGAGCAACGCGAACATCCCAGGTGTGCTCTTGTGGTAGGGTCCCGCGCCCATCTTGGCGAGGTGCGCGTCGAGCTTGGGGCCGTACATGCATCGGCTGAGGTCCGCCTGCAGGTACTCGAAGTGTAGCAGGTACCATAGCTCGAAGCACTCATTAGACCATATCGCGTGGAAGCGCGCGCCGCCGGCGTCCTCAGCCTCGCATGCCGCTGCGACGGCGTTGAAGTTTTCCGCGGCGAAGCTGTCCCGATCGTAGACGACCCACACATGCGTGTACCCCCGCGCGCTCGACTTGGCAAGCGCCTGCGCGTGGGCGAGCAGCGAGAGCGTGTTCATGCCGACGCCCCTGACGTCGACGGTGACCCAGTCTCCGCGGTGCTCGGCGTTCACGCGTTGGCGGATCTCCTCGAAGTACAACGGTTCGGTCTTGGTTCCCTCGGTCACGATCAGGTGGTGCTCGGGGCGCAAGGCGACCTTACGCGCCTTGTCCCTCGGTCCCGGCCAGCTCCTCTTCATCCGGGTCGCTGCCGATTCCCTTGCTCTCTTGACCTCGCTGTGCTTCGGCGGCTTATTGCTCATCGCCCGCACCCCACTCGAGCATGCTGCGCAGGTACGGGTCAGCGCCGTATTGGCCGGCCAGGTACTGCCTGTCATAGGCGTTCTGCGTACGTATGCGCTTGCCCTCGACGTCCACGATATCGGCCAGCGAGTAGAGTTCCGATGCACCGCTGTCGCCCTTGGCAGCGAACCAGATCTCGTCGCGGCGGAACGTCGCGCTGTTGAGCGTCGACATGTCATGCGACGTAAACACGAGCTGGGCCCTGTTGGGATTTGTGGCAGGGTCCGTGAACAGTCGGATGACGTAGCGCAGGAGCTTCGGGTGCAGTTTTGCGTCCATCTCGTCGGAGACGACCAGCGACCCGCTCGCGAGTGCGTCTAGCATGCGCGGTGCCAACCCCAGGAGTTTCTTGGTGCCGTTCGACTCCTCCGCGAGTTCGAGCTCGGTGTCGCCCCCGGCCTCGTGGGTGAGGTAGACGCCTTCCAGTCTGTCCTCGCCGTCGCGCTGATAGCGTATGCCGGTGATGTCGATGTCCATGCCGTTGAGCATGCGAACGACCCGCCGCTGCAGGTCCTTGTCGTCGACCCCGTACATATAATCTTCCAGGTTTGGCTGCGAGTAGTCCAGGAACTTGCAGCCAAGGAACCAGGCGAAGGCCGTGTCGACGGGTTCTAAGTCGTAGTTGATCGCGAGGAACGACAGCAAGGGCATCATGGTGTCCACCTTCGTGCTCACGCCCTTGCGCCGAAGAGACGAGCCCAGCTCGATCTTGCCGTCTGATCGCTCGAACAGGGTAGCCGTTGAGCCCTTGCCGGGCTTGCGGCGATGCAGGTACTCCTCCTCGACCTTACCGCGGTTGACCGACAGGACGTAGCGGTACGTGTAGCCGGCCGCCTCGAACACGGCGCGGAACGTTGTCGGCGAGGCTGCGGACTCGGCGTCGAAGGCGTAGGGCCGGCACTCTATGGGGGCCGCCCGCCCGCCCTTCATCCGCATGAGTAGCCACGGCCACGCGACCGAGCGGCACAGGCACTCGAAGGCCTGCAGCGCGCTCGACTTGCCACCGCCGTTGGGGCCGTACAGGACGGCGACGGGCAGTAGGTGCCGCCCGCCGAGCCCCTCGAGTAGCGTGTCGGAATGCTCCGCGATGCCGGCGGCTTCCATGCTCAGTTCAGCCTCGTCGCGATAGCACTTAAAGTTCTCGAAAGTGAAGCTCACTAGCATTTCAATTTCCCCTTACACCTTATATGAATTAATATAGTAGAAATACTACCATATTTGACTTTACAATAGCAACTTGTTGTTTTTTCAACGTGAGAAGAAACCGAAGAAACAGCGGAATGCCGCACACGCTTAATCCAGAAGGATTCGGCGTACATGCGAAACCTCATGGGAAAGCCGCGCACAGCTTGGGAAAGGCCGGAAATGAAGACTGAACCACATGAAATCTAGAACACCCAACATTGTTTTAAATTTGATTCATGATTCCCATCGTCTTCCTAGCAATACTCGTCAGTTTTGCTAAAATGAATCAAATCTGATTCATTGGAGGTCATGTGATCTACAGCAGCGACATCGCAGAGCGGGTCCGCCTCGGGCGGCGGGAGCTCGGGCTCACCCAGTCCGCGCTGGCCCAGGAGGCGCGCGTGAGCCGCCCCACCATCGCCCGCATCGAGGCCGGCGGCGCCGACAGCGTCTCCCTCGGAACCATCCTGCGCGTCCTCAACGCGACCAACTGGGACCTCTCGATTGAGCGCGGCGTCGCCCCGCGCGCGACCGAGGACGAGTTCGACATGGACACCTACCTCGACTCCCTCTACGGAGACGCCCGATGACCGCCCGGGCGCGCCGGCGCCTGGACGTGTTCGTCGCGCAAGCCCATGCCGGCGAGCTGCGCATGGCAGAAGATGGGGCTCTCACCTTCCAATACGATCAGTCGTACGCGGGACCCGACCTGTCCGTCCGCATGCCGTTCTCCTCTGGCGAATATGCGGGCAAATCGGTGTACGCCTGGTTTGACAACCTGCTGCCCGACGATCGGCGGGTGCGCCAGGGCATGGCCGCCGAGGCCGGAACGAGCACGGGGGTGTTCCCCCTTCTCGCCAACTACGGCGCCGATCTGCCGGGCGCCGTGCAGGTGGTGGCGTCTGACGATGTCGGCTCCCTGCTCAACCGGGGCCAGGGGTACGTGCGGCTCTCGAGAACCGAGATCGCCGCGCGCCTTCGAAGGATCATGGAGGACGAGGACGCCCAGCGGGCGCGCACCTGGGCGCGCAGCGACGAGCACTGGTCCCTCGGCGGCATGCAGACCAAGATAGCCTTGCGGGAGTTTGACGGGCAGTGGTACGAGTGCCTGGGGTCAAGCGCGTCGAACGTCATCGTGAAGCCGGGCGCCTGGGGGCTTGAGGGGCAAGCGTTCGTGGAGTGCCTCACCATGGAGCTCGCGAAGCGCTGCGGCTTGCCGACGGCGTCGGTGCGCGTCGAGCCGTTCGACGAGATCAGCGCCATCGTCGTGCAGCGCTACGACCGCTTCACCGCGCCGACGTCGGGCCTGGTGACGCGCATACACCAGGAAGACCTCTGCCAGGCGACCGGGACGGTCTCGGCCAAGAAGTACGCCGCGGACGGCGGGCCTTCCGCTCCCGAGGTCATGGGGCTGCTTCGCCGCGCCGAGGGAGGCAGCGCGAGCCGCTTCGTCGACGCGCTCCTGTTCAACTGCCTCACCGCGTCGACCGACGCCCACGCGAAGAACTACTCGGTGCTCCATCCCAGGAGGAGCGAGTACCTGCTCGCCCCCCTGTATGACCTGGCGAGCGCCGCGCCGTACATGGGGAAGGGGAAGACGTACCGGCTCGCCATGGCGATCGGCGGCGAGAACCGCGTCGGCTGGCTGCGGAAGTCATCTCTCGAGAGGTTCGCGCAGGCGAACGGCTTGGATTCGGGCCAGCTCGCAGACCGCGCCGACGAGCTGGCCGAGTTGATCAAGGACAACCTGGAGCCCGCCGCCGATGAGCTTGCCCGACAACCCGGCTCTGACGCCCTCGCAAGCTTGCTCATCTGTCGCCTGCGTGCCCTTTGCGATGCGACGCAGCGCAACATCCGCGTCGACGGCATCCACTTCAAGCCCGTCGACATCGCCCGTTTCGGGATCATGTCTTGCTGATGCCGATGAGAACGGCATGACACGGTGATTCGGCCTCGTCTGCCGAATCTCGAACGCGCAGGCGCTCTTCATGTCGGTGCCCTTTCCAAGAGGATCGGCTAGGTTTTAACGTAGTGCATGATTCACTCCCTCTGATTCTCATCTGCGCACCATGATGGGCTTGCGAATGATAAAGAAAGATAACGAAGATAAAGGATGATAAAGGGCGCCCCACGGGTGGGGTCCCAACGACGCGGGCAAGGGCCCCGCGTCCGGGTCCCAGCGGCGCGGCTTCGGGTCCTTCGGGCGGGCCCCGGCCGGCGCTCGCACCCCCTTCCTGGGCTTTGACTGAATCTTTTCCAACTTCGTCCGCTTTCCTTGCGCGCTCTTGACCTTCCTCAAACACGGCGCTTCTACCATGGCACCATGCCGGCGCAAGCGGAGTCCCCCTCCCGCTCCCGCTTGCCTGGCGCAACAAGCCATCTGGCCCGCTCCCGCAAGGCGGGACGAGGAAGGAAAGTGAAGAATGGAAGCGCAACCGATCGACCGCCGTCACTTCGTCAAAGGCACGGCAGCTCTGGCTCTCATGGGACTCACCTGGGGATTCGTCGGGTGCTCGTCGGGGAGCTCGGAAGGTTCGAGCAGCTCTTCGGCGCAGGGCGGCGCAAGCAGCGAGCCCATCACCATGGTGTGGCTGCCTGACAACTCCGCCAGCGACCTCACCGCCTCGCGCGAGGCCATCGGCAGCGCCATCACCGCCGCGTGCGGCAGGAAGGCCGAGCTGCTCACCACCACCGACTACAACGTCGCCATCGAGTCGCTCGCCACGGGCAAGGCGCACATGGCGCTGCTCGGCGCCGAGGGCTACGTGCAGGCGAACAAGAAGAACCCCCAGGTGCAGGCTGCGTTCACCGACTCCGACGAGGAAGGCGGGCTCGAGGGCGCCTGCTACTACAGCCGCATCAGCGTGCTCGAGGAGAACGCCGACCAGTACAAGGACGGCTCGGGCTACTCGATCCAGAACATCAAGGGCAAGTCGTTCTCGTTCGTGACCGCCACCTCCACCTCGGGCTTCAAGGTCCCCTCCTCCGCCATCGTGAACGAGTTCGGCCTCGAGAGCTCCGACGTGCTGCTCGAAGCCGGCGGGTTCTTCTCCGAGGTGCTCTTCGGCAACTCGCACCAGGGCTCGGCGGTGAACCTGCTCTCGGGCGACGCCGAGGTGGCCGCCTTCGACGACGTTGACGTGGACATGTTCCTCAACCTGGTGTCGGGCGAGGCCAACATGCCCGGCTCGGTGTACGAGGTGAAGGCCGACGCCGAGGCCCCCTTCGACGCCGTGCGCGGCAAGCGCTTCACCATCATCGCCTCGACGCCCGTGCTCAACGCGCCGTTCTGCTTCAACGAGGGCGTCATCTCGGACGAGGACCGCAACAAGATCATCGACTACTTCTGCTCGGACGCCGTGGCGAACGACGAGCGCATCTTCGTCAACCCCGACGACGAGAACGCGAAGGGCATCTTCGAGAAGGACTCGGAGAAGAAGTGCTTCGTGCGCACCAACGACGCGTGGTATGACCCCATCCGCAAGCTGAGCGGCAACTAGGGGAGCGGGAGCATGCAGGAGGAAAGCCCCCTTCTGGCGGTGAGCCACCTCACGAAGAGCTACGACGGCTGGTCGCGCGCGCTCGATGACGTGACGTTCAGCCTGCGGCGCGGCGAGTTCGTGAGCATCATCGGCTCGTCGGGCGCCGGCAAGTCGACGTTTCTGCGCTGCGTGAACCGGCTGGTGGTCCCCACCTCCGGCGTGGTGGAGTTCGACGGGCGCGAGGTGTGCACCGCGAGCAGGCGGGAGCTGCGCGCCCTGCGCCGCCGCATCGCCATGGTGTTCCAGCACTACAACCTGGTGGGGCGCTCCACGGCCGTGGAGAACGTGCTGCAGGGCCGGCTTGGCTACAAGTCGGCCCTGGCCGGGTCGCTTGGCATCTTCACCGAGGAGGAGAAGCACCGCGCGTTCCAGGCGCTTGAGCAGGTGGGCCTGAGCGACTTCGCCTACGCGCGCGCCGACTCGCTCTCGGGCGGGCAGAAGCAGCGCGTGGGCATCGCGCGCTCGCTCGTGCAGGACCCGCTGCTCATGCTGGCCGACGAGCCCATCGCGAGCCTCGACCCCAAGTCTTCGCGCACGGTGATGGACCGCCTGCGGTGGGCGGCCGATGAGCTGGGCATCGCCTGTTTGGTGAACCTCCACCAGGTCGACTTCGCGCTCGAGTACTCCGACCGCATCATCGCGCTCTCGGGCGGGCGCAAGGTGTTCGACGGCGTGCCCTCTGAGCTTGACGACGCGACCGTCAAGGCCATCTACGACGGCAATCACGACTCCGCGCAGCAGCTTGCGGAGGCGGAAGAGCTTGCAGCGGCGGAAGAGTATGCGGAAGCCGCAGGGCCCGCGGCGGGAACGGCGGAGGCAGAAGGGCGCGAAGGGGCGGAAGGCGGGCGCCCTGCCGTCCTGCCCGTCCGCCCCGCATCCCTCGCCGCGAGCGAGGTGGTGTGACGTGGCGGCCCTCGTAAGCGCCGCGGGGGCGGGTGCGAAGGGGAGCGCCGAGGCGCAGGCCGCGGCGTTCTTCCGCAAGCGCCTGCTCTTCCTCGCGGCCGCCGTGGCGGCGTTCCTCGCGCTCAACGCCGTCTGCGCCGCGTATGTGGACTACAGCTTCATCGACACGCTCGTCCAGGTGCCCGCGGGCGTCGCGTGGCTGATCGTGGAGTTCGCCCCGTCGGCGGCTTCGCTCGAGAAGCTCGGCGTGATCCTGCCGGCCCTCGGGTCCACCATGCTCGTGTCGGTCGCGGCGAGCTGCGTGGCGGCGGTGCTCGCCTTCGCGCTCGCCGTCATGGGCTCACGCTCGGTGGGCCTCGGTGGCCCGCTGCCGCTGCTGGCGCGCGGCATCGCCTCGCTCTTCCGCAACATCCCCGTGGTGGCGTGGACGTTCGTGCTGCTCTTCTCGTTCAAGCAGAGCGAGTTCACGGGGTTCCTCGCACTTCTGTTCACCAGCTTCGGCTACCTCGTGCGCTGCTTCCTCGAGACGGTTGACGAGGCGGCGAGCGGGCCGGTTGAGGCGCTGCGCGCCGTAGGGGCCTCGTATCCCCAGATCATCGCCCAGGCGGTGATCCCGCTCACCATCACGCAGGTCATCAGCTGGGTGCTCTACATGATCGAGACCAACATCCGCGACGCCACGCTCGTGGGCATCCTCACGGGCACGGGCATCGGGTTCGTGTTCGACGTGTACTACAAGAGCTTCCGCTACGACGTCGCGGGGCTGGTGATACTGACGGTCATCATCGTGGTGATCGCCTGTGAGATGACGTCGAACTTCGTGAGGAGGCGGATGCTGTGAGCGGGCGCGGCTTGAATCGAACGCCGGCGAGTGTGCAGGCGGTGTGTCAGGAGGCTGGGCCGGCGGCAGCGGCTGCGGCTGCGGAGGGCGCGTGCCCGGGCGCGCGCCTCGGCCGCTCGGGGAGCGTCAAGGTGCACGTGGCGAGCCGCGAGAACGTGGCGCTCATGGCGGTGGTGGCGCTGCTGGCCGCGGTGACCGCGTTCGCGCTCGCCACCATGGACTTCGGCAAGGCGACGTTTCCCGCGGCGTGCATCGAGGCGCTGGAGGACTTCGCCGCCATGATGCTCACCCCGGGGCTCTCGGGCCACTTCACGCTGGTCGACGTGGTGGAGGGCCTGTTCGTGTCGCTTGCGCTCGCCTTGCTCACCACGCTCATCGGCGCCGTGATAGCGTTCGTCTTAGGGCTTCTGGCCTCGTCGAACCTGTCGAGCCGCGCGGTGAGCAACGTCATCAAGGCGCTGATGTCGGTGGCGCGCGCGGTGCCCACCATCTTGTGGGTGCTCGTGTTCTCGGTGGCCATCGGGCTGGGGCCCGAGGCGGCGGTCACGGGGCTTCTGTTCCACAGCGTGGCCTACCTGGTGAAGGCGTACTCGGAGAGCTTCGAGGAGGTCGACCCCGGGGTCCTCGAGGCTCTGCGCGCGGCGGGCGCGTCGTGGTGGCAGGTGGTCATGCGCGGCGTGGTGCCCGAGAAGGCCAGCGAGATGCTGTCGTGGACGTTTCTGCGCCTCGAGATCAACTTCGTGAACGCCGTGGCGGTCGGCGCCGTGGCGGGCGCGGGCGGCATCGGCTACCAGCTCTTCCTGGCCGGCGGCTTCTACTACGACATCCACGAGGTGGGGCTGATCTCGTATCTGTGCCTCGCCGTGGCCGTGGTGCTCGAGGTGGCGGCCACGCGCCTGCGGGCGCGCCTCACCACCACGCGCTGACGTGGGCGTGCGGGTGTGCTGCGCGCGAGCGCGTGGGCGCGGAGCGTGCGAGCGTGCGGGTGCGACGTGCGGGCGTGCTGCGCGCGAGCGTGCGGGTGCGAGCCTGCGGGCGCGGAGCGCGAGCGCGTGGACGCGGAGCGTGAGCGTGCTGTGGAGCGCCGGCGCATGGCAGGGCGCTCACGCGCGGCGAAGCAAGTTGCAGGAAAGGAACGGCAGATGTTGAATCGCTACCGGCGCACGCGCGCCTTGGTAGAGGAGGGCGGTGAGCTCGCCGCCGAGATGGCACTCTTCGTGGAGAACGAGGCGCGGCGGGCGGGGATCGACGTGTCGGTGCTCGACGAGCCGCGCGAGGAGCTGGTCATGGTGCGCGTGCGCGAGACCGCCCAGGGGTGCGAGTTCTTCCTGGGCGAGGCCCTCATGACCACGTGCCGCGTGTCGGTGGGCGCCTGCACGGGGCTGGGCATGGTGCTGGGGTCCGACCGGCACTTCGCGCAGAACCTGGCCGTGATCGACGCCGCCTTCTCGGGCGGCATGGGCGAGGGGCTTTCCCGCACGTGGGAGGCGCGCCTGCGCGAGGCCGAGCGCGGCATCGCGCGCCGCCGCGCGCGCGAGCAGGCGCGCGTGTGCTCCACGCGCGTGGACTTCTCGATGATGGAGGCGGAGCTATGACGGGCGAGCCTTCGTGGGCCTCCCTGAGGGAGGAGGCGCTGCACCGGCACCAGCGCAACTTCCGCCGCGTGCTCGACGCGTGCGCGTATCCGGGGACGGTCGTGCGGTTGGAGGTGGATGCGCGCCCGCAGGCGCGCGCCGCGGCGCCCGCCATGCTCGGCGAGGCGCTGTTCGAGGCGGTGAGCCTGCTCGTCGACCAGGCGACGACGTTCTGCGTGGTCGACGCCGCGTATGCGGAGGCGACGTCCTTCATCGCCGGCGAGACGCACGCCCGCCCGTGCGACGCGCCCGACGCGGACTTCCTCGTGGTGACGAGCCGCGCCTGCTCAAACGTGGCGCGCCGCGCCGTCCTCGGCGCCCGCGCGGGGGACCTCCTGGCTCCCGAGCGCGGGGCGAGCGTGATCGTGGACTGCGAGTACGTGCGGTCCTTCGGGCAGTCCCTCGTGCGGCGAAGCGCGCTTGCGGGCGCGCGCAGCTCCAAGCCGCCGGCCGACCTCTGCCGCGTGGAGGTGCGCGGGCCGGGCGTGGACGGGGCTAACCGCTTCGTTGTCGACCGCGTCGACTGGGCCCTGGCGCGCGCCGAGCGTGCCGACGAGTTCCCCTGCGGGATCGACGTGCTCCTGGTCGACCGCGACGGATTCGCCGTGATGGTGCCGCGCACGAGCGCGCTCGCGCTCGCTGACGGGAAGGCGGCGTAGATGGGCTACGTTGCGGTGCGCGGCGGCGGCCGCGCCATCGAGGAGAGCCTGCGGCTGCTGGAGGCCGAGCGCCTGTCCAGCGCCGCCGACGCGAGCGCGGCGGCCATCGCCTCGACGCTTCCCGACCTGGTCGACCAGGTCATGGGCGAGGCGTCGCTCTTCGCGCCGCGCCTGGCCGCGCTCGCGCTCAAGCAGGCGCAGGGCTCGCCTGACGAGGCGGTGTTCCTGCTGCGCGCCTTCCGCTCGACGCTCGAGCGCCCGTATGTGTCGCGCGTGATCGACACCGCCGGCATGTACGTGCGGCGGCGCATATCGGCGGCGTTCAAGGACGTGCCGGGCGGGCAGGTGCTCGGCGCCACGCGCGACTACAGCCACCGCCTCGTCAACTTCGACCTCGCCAGCGAGGACGCCGCCACGCGCGCCGAGCAGGCCCGCGCGCTGTCCGCCCACTTCGCCGCTGCTGAGCTCCAGGCGCTGCGCGCATCCGACGAGGCCCTTCGCGATGCCGAGGAGGAGGGGCGCGACCCCCTGTCCTCCTGCGGACGCCTGCCACGCGCGCTCGACTACCTGCGCGACCAGGGACTCGTGGCGCCTGCGGCACCTGCGGGGGCAGCTGCGCCGCCCGACGACGCCACCATGACCCCGCTCGTGATACCCGCCTCGCGCTCGATGCGCCTGCAGACGCTCGCGCGCGGCATGACGCAGGCGGTCGAGGCCCTGGGGTACGCGGCCATCCGCGGGTTCGGCCCCGCGCATCCCACGGTGGGGGAGCTGCGGAGCGGCCTCCTCGAGGTGGTCATCGACCGCCCGCTGGGCACCGGCGAGCTCGCCGACGCGTACTACGCGGGCACCGTCAGCGCGACGGAGGTGGAGAGCCTGTTCATGGCGGACGCGCGCGACGAGGGCGAAGGCGCGGACGCGGGGCTTGCCTTCGAGGTGGGCTACGGCATGGTGTTCGGGCGCTGCGAGTCGAAGGCGATAGCCATGAGCGTGCTCGACCGCTGCCTCGAGATCGGCGACGCGCGCTATCCCACCCAAGACGAGGAGTTCGTGCTCTACCACGTCGACGGCGTCGAGGCGTCGGGCTTCATCTCGCACCTCAAGCTGCCCCACTACGTCACCTTCCAGTCGAAGCTCTCGAGCGTGCGCTCGACGCGCGCGCCGGGTGCCGAGCCCAGCCCGCCCGCCGAGCTCCATTCGCCCGCCGGATCAAGCGCGCATGGCGAATCGAGCCCGCCCGCCGAACCCCATTCGCCTGACCTGCCCCATCAGGAAGACGTCGAAGGAGTCGCCGATGCAGCAACGCTATAACTTCGCGTTCTTTGACGAGGCGTCGAAGCGCGAGATCCGCCGCGCCGTGCTCAAGGGCGTGTGCATCCCGGGGTACCAGGTCCCCTTCGCCTCGCGCGAGATGCCCATCGGGCGCGGGTGGGGGACCGGCGGGCTGCAGATCACGCTGTCGCTCATCGGGAGGGACGACGTGCTCAAGGTGATCGACCAGGGAGCCGACGACTCGGTGAACGCCGTCAACATCAAGAAGCTCGTGTGCGACACCACCGACGTGGACGTGACCGACGACACCGCGCGCGCTACGCTCATCCAGTCGCGCCACCGCATCCCCGAGCAGCCCCTCACCTCCAAGCAGATCCTCGTGCTGCAGGTCCCCACGCCCGAGCCTTTGCGCAGCTTCGAGCCGAGCGAGGCGGCCACACGCGTCCTGCACGCCGAGGCTGACTACACGGGCGCGTGGCTCGAGCTGTTCGACCAGATCGTGGCGTACGACACCACGGTGACCGGCGCCGACCACCCCGTGATGGTGAACGGGCGCTACGTGATGGCGCCCTCGCCCATCCCGCGCTTCGACAACCTGAAGCTCGACCAGGCCGAGAACCTCACGCTCTTCGGCGCCGGGCGCGAGAAGAAGATCTACGCCGTGCCGCCCCACACCAGCGTGCGCCCGCTCGACTTCGAGGACTACCCGTTCGTCCGCGAGCGCTTCGAGGGCGTGCGTTGCGCGCTGTGCGGCGCGGAGGGCGTGTTCTTCGACGAGCTGGAGGACGAGGCCACCGGAGAAGTGCGCTACCAATGCAACGACACGGCCTTCTGCGCGGCACGTCGCGCGCAGCAGCGGGAGGGCGATGCCGCGCCCGACGGTGCGGCGCTCGGCCCGGCACCTGACGCGGCGCTCGACTCAGCGCCCGAGGATGCGCCCGGCGAGGAGCCTGGCGAAGAGGCCGGCGCGAGGGAGGTGGTCTGACGTGGCTGAGGCGTTGACTGCGTGCGTCGCGGCGGGCGGGGAGGACGCCCCGCAGCTTGAGGTCAGGGACCTCTCCCTGCGCTTCGGGCGGGGGTGTCCCGCCTGCCTGCGCGAGGCGCCCGCGTTCGAAGGCAACGTGTGCCCCGCCTGCGGCACGGTGCACGCCGTGCGCGCGGCGAGCCTGGAGGTGTATCCCGGCGAGATCGTGGGCATCGTGGGAGAGTCGGGAAGCGGCAAGTCGAGCCTCATGCGCTGCGTCTACTTCGACGAGCAGGCCACCGGCGGCGACGTGCGGGCGCGCCCCTTCGACGGCGGTGAGCGCAACCTGCTCGACCTCTCCCCGCAGCGCAAGCGCGCGGTGCGCAACCAGGTGTTCGGCATGGTGTACCAGAACCCCCACCTGGGGCTGCGCATGGGCTTCTCGTCGCTGTCCAACATCGCCGAGGCCATGATCGCCTCGGGCGAGCGCAACGTGGGCGTCATGCGCGCCCGCGGCGAGGGCCTGCTCGAGCGCGTGAGCATCCCCCTCGCGCGCGCGACGTGCCCGCCGCGCGTGTTCTCGGGCGGCATGCAGCAGCGCGTGCAGATAGCCAAGGCGCTCTCCGCCAACCCGCCCATCCTGCTGCTCGACGAGGTCACCACCGGGCTCGACCTGTCGGTCCAGGCCGCCGTGCTCGACCTGATCCTGGACATCCGGCGCAGCTCCAACGTGAGCATGCTGGTGGTGAGCCATGACCTCGGGGTCATCCGGATGCTCGCCGACCGCACGCTGGTGATGCTGTCCGGGCGCGTGGTCGAGCAGGGCCTGACTGACCAGATCCTGGAGGACCCGCAGCATCCCTACACCCAGAAGCTCGTGAGCTCGCTTTTGTAGCGCCCCGCGCAAAGGCGGCCCGCGGGCCTCCCCCCGCGAACCACGCCGGCCAGACGGAGACGGGCTGGCCTTCAGAAGAAGGAGAAAGAAGGAGAGCAAGCACATGGACGTCAACTCGTGCATCATCCGAGGCGGGGACGTGGTGTGTCCCGATCGCGTGCTCAAGGGCCATGACGTGGTCGTGCGCGACGGGCGCATCGAGGCCGTCGTCCCCACCGCGTCCGCAGAGCGCGACCTGCAGCCGGACGCGACGTGCGGCGCGCTTCCCGTGATCGACGCGCGCGGGGCCCTCGTCGCCCCCGGCCTCGTGGACATCCATTCCGACTACGTGGAGAACGTCGCCTCGCCGCGCCCGAGCGTCATCATGGATCTGGCCTCGTCGCTGTACAAGGCCGACCGCGAGCTGGTCAGCCACGGCATCACCACCATCTACCACTCGCTGTCGGTGTACGGCGAGACCATCTTCGATCACAAGCCCATCCGCAGCTTCAGCAACGTGAGCGCGCTGGTCGATCAGGTCGCGGCCATGCGGGCGGGCGAGGAGTGCGACCACCTGATCCGCCACCGCCTCCATCTGCGCGTCGAGCTCGACGCGGTGCGCCTGCTCGACGAGATCACCGCGTACGTGGGCGCGGGCAAGGTCGACCTGCTGTCGTTCATGGACCACACGCCCGGACAGGGGCAATACGCCGACCTCGCGGTTTTCGCGGACACCATCAGGGGGTACCGCGAGGCGACCGACGAGGAGGTGCGGGGCATCGTCGCGCGCCAGCAGCAGGCGCGCAAGCTCACCGCCGCGCAGGTCGTGGACCTTGCGCGGCTCGCGCGTGCGCGCGGCATCTCGGTGGCGTCGCACGACGACGACAGCGTGGGGAAGGTGGAGGCCATGAGCGGCGCCGGCGCGCGGATCTCCGAGTTCCCCATCACGCTCGAGGTGGCCCTCGCCGCCCGCGCGCTCGGCATGCGCACGCTCGCCGGCGCTCCCAACGTGCTCATGGGGCGCAGCCACTCGGGCAACCTCTCGGCGCGCGAGGCCATCGGCGCCGGCGGCATCGACGTCTTGTGCAGCGACTACTACCCGGCGGCGCTGCTCGACGCGGTGTTCGTGCTGCGCGACGCGTGCGGGATGGACATCGCCGCGGCGTTCGCGCTGGTGACGGCCAACCCCGCGCAGGCGGCGGGGATCGGCGCGGAGCTGGGCTCGATCGAGGCGGGCAAGCGCGCCGACGTGCTGGTGGTGCGCGAGATCGCGTGCGGCGCGGCGGGCCGCACCATGCCCGTGGTGACGCGCGCCTTCGTGGGCGGGCACTCGGTGTACCGCTCGCACTACCCCGACCAGCCGAGCGGCTACGGGCGCGACACGCGCGAGGCGCATGCGCGTTCGGCAGCGGGCTCCCTTAAGGCGAAGGCGGTCTAGGCCATGGCGCTTCTGAGCATCGAGGGCCTCTCGAAGTCCTTCACCCTGCATCACGCGAACCGCCGCATCCAGGGCTGCCGCGACGTCAGCTTCTCCGTCGAGGAAGGCGAGTTCGTGGGCATCACGGGGAAGAGCGGCTCGGGCAAGTCGACCATCCTGCGCTGCATCTGGCGGACGAACGTGCCCGAGGAGGGGCGCATCCTGTACGACTCCGCGCGCTTCGGCATGCTCGACCTCATGACCGCGACGCAGCGCCAGGTGGTCTACCTGCGTCGCTACGAGCTCGGCTACGTGTCCCAGTTCCTGAGCGCGTTGCCGCGCCAGACCGCCTTCGACATCGTGCTGCGCAGCGCGCTCGACGCACACGGCGCCTCAGGGGAGGGCCCCGCGCGCCGCGAGACCGAGCGCATGCTTCGCCACTTCGGCCTCGGCGAGGAGCTCTGGGGCATCTACCCGCGCACGTTCTCGGGCGGCGAGAAGCTCAGGCTCAACATAGCCTGCGCCATGATAAAGCGTCCGCGGCTGCTCCTGCTCGACGAGCCGACGGCGTCTCTGGACAACGCCTCCAAGCTCAAGGTGCGCGCGCTGATCGAGCAGCTGAAGGGCGAGGGAACCACCATGGTGGGAATCTTCCACGACCTTGAGTTCATGGAGGGGCTGTGCGACCATGAGTTCAACATGCAGGAAGGGATGATGGCGTGAGCGCAGAAGAGCTCTTAGAGATGACGGAAGGCCGTGCGGGGTCGGTTGACCTGCACGTGCACACCACGGCCTCGGACGGGTCGGACACCTTCGCGGAGGTGATCGAGCAGGCGCGCGAGCGCGGCATCGGCATGATCGCCTTCACCAACCACGATACCACGCGGGGCCTCGGCCGGGCGTGCGCGCTCGGCGAGCAGGCGGGCGTGCGCGTGGTGGGAGGCGTGGAGATAAGCGCGTGGGACGAGAGGCGCGGGCGCAAGGTGCACGTGCTGGGGCTGGGCCTCGCGGAGGGCTCGCCGGCCGTGGAGGAGCTGTGCGCGCCCCTGCTCGACCGGCGGCGTGCCGCCACGCTCGAGCAGCTTGACCGCATCGTGGAGGCGGGGCTGCCGATTGACGTGGCGCGTGCGCTCGAGCTGGGCGAGGCGTCGACGTGCCTGTACAAGCAGCACCTCATGGCCGCGATGACCGACGCGCCCTATGCGTCCGCGGAATACCAGGAGTTGTACCGGCGCCTGTTCAAGGGCGAGGGCCTGTGCGCCCTGGAGATAGGCTACGTCGACGCGCGCGACGCCGTGCGCGCGGTGGTGCGCGACGGCGGCCTGGCGGTGCTGGCGCACCCCGGCCAGCTCGACAGCTACGAGGTGGCGAGCGAGCTGGCGGCGGCGGGCCTCGGCGGCATCGAGTGCTATCACCCCGACCACACGCCCGTCGACCACGTCCGCTGCAAGCGCCTCGCCGAGAGGTTCGGCCTCGTGCTCACGGCGGGCTCCGACTACCACGGCTCCTTCGGCCGCACGCCGCACCTCGGCTTCAGGATCCCGGAGGACTACGCCCTTCGCCGCGCCCCTTCCCGCTAGCGGGCGGGGACGCGCCTGCTCAGGCGAGCAGGCGCTCGCTGGTGGCGGCGAGGGCCTCGGCGAGGGAGCGCTCGTCGGCGCCGCGGGCCTCGGCGAGCAGGCGGAGCGCTTCCTCGAGCTGGGCGCGCCACGCCTCGGCCGACCACGACTCTCCTGCGCGGGCGGGGGAGTCGGTCTCCAGCAGCAGCCGCCCCTCGGGGATGGCGCGCGCGTAGGCGCGCCCGCGCTTGCTGGCGAGCATGCGCGGCCCCACCGAGAAGAGGCAGCCGGCGCGCATCGCGCGGGTGAGCTCGTCGGAGGTTCCCGAGAACCAGTGGAGCACGCAGGCGTGCTGGCCGAGGGCGCCTGAGCGCTCGAGCGCGTCGAGCACGTCGCCGGCTGCGCGCACCGCGTGCAGCGAGATCACCTTGGGGGTTGCGCTCGCGGCGGCCGTGCGCTTTCCGCGTCCTGCGCCGCCGCGTCCGCCTTGCCCCGCCGCATCCCCAGTCGCTTTCCCGCAGCAAGCCGCCAGCGCGCGCTCGAGCGCCGCATGCTGGCGCGCGCGGCATTCCTCCCGCCCGCGCTCGCCCGCGAAGTCGAGCCCGACCTCGCCGATGAACCGTGCCTGGGGTGCGAGCTTCTCGAACTGCGCGGCCGCCGCGGCGTCAACTCGCCCGTCGGCCACCCACCACGGGTGCATCCCGAGCCCCACGCGCACGCCCGCACCTTCCGCCAGCAGCTCGCGCGCGGCGACGTAGCCCTCAGGCGTCACGGTGCACGAGAGCGCGCGCACGCCGAGCGCCGCCGCGTCGCGCGCGAGCGCCTCGGGGCTTGCGGCGAAGTCCACGTGGCAGTGCAGGTCGTAGAGCACGGGGCGCTTCGCAGGGTCCGCAAGGTTCGTAGGGTCCGCAGGGCTCACCGGGGCCTCCTTCGGTTCGTGTGCATTTGCTAGAGGTTGCAGGGCCTGACGTTCTCCCATGATACGATGCTTCGGGTTTACCTCAAGACGCGAAAGCTGGTTTTTCACCGTGGATATGATCGTAGAAGTTCTGAAGGCGCTGCTCATCGGCATCGTCGAGGGCGTTACCGAATGGCTGCCCATCTCGTCGACGGGCCACATGATCCTCGTTGACGAGTTCGTCAAGCTGCAGGTGAGCCCTGAGTTTCTCGAGCTGTTCCTGGTGGTCATTCAGATCGGCGCCATCTGCGCGGTGCTCGTGCTGTACTTCCACAAGCTCAACCCGTTCTCCACGCGCAAGACGCCCGCCGAGCGCAAGGGCACGTGGCGGCTGTGGGGCATGGTGGTGATCGGCTGCCTCCCCGCCGCGGCCATCGGCCTCACGCTCGACGACTTCTTCAACGAGTACTTCTACAACGCTTGGACGGTGGCGATCGCGCTCATCGCGTACGGCGTGGTGTTCATCCTGCTCGAGCGCCGCAACCGTCGCCGCGAGGAGGCCTACCTCGCCTCTGTGCGCACCGAGCGCCCGCGCGGTCGCCACGCGCGCGTCGAGGCCACGGCCCAGCTCGCCGATGCGGCCGAGGACGTCGAGGCGGCGCTGTTCAAGGTGCGCACTGTCGACGAGATCGACTGGAAGACGGCGCTCAAGATCGGCTGCTTCCAGATGCTCGCGATCATCCCGGGCACGAGCCGCTCGGGCTCGACCATCATCGGCGGCATGCTGTGCGGCTGCTCGCGCACGGCCGCGGCGGAGTTCACGTTCTTTCTGGCCATCCCCGTGATGTTCGGCTGGGGCTGCCTGAAGGCGCTCAAGTTCATGATCGGCGGCCTGGTCATGAGCACCACCGAGATCGCGGTCCTGCTGACGGGCATCGTGACGGCGTTCGTGGTGTCGGTGCTCTCCATCAAGTTCCTCATGGGCTACATCAAGAACAACGACTTCACGGCGTTCGGCGTCTACCGCATCATCGTGGGCCTGGTGGTGCTGGCCTACTTCGGCCTCAAGCTGACGAGCATCCTGTAGGGCGCGCCCGCGCGCCGCGCGCCGCGCGCAAGGTCTCGGCCCGAACGCGAGGAGGGTCCGGGAACGGCAGGTTCCCGGACCCTCCTTCTGTCTGCGCCGTCGCGCGCCCGTGCCGCGCGCCGCGCCCTACAGGCGGTCGGCGAGCTCCTTCACCAGGCTCTCGGTCTTGCTCCAGCCCAGGCACGGGTCGGTGATCGACTTGCCGAACACGCCGCCGTCGACGGGCTGGTTGCCGTCCTCCAAATACGACTCCACCATGAAGCCCTTCACCAGGCCGCGGATGGCCTCGTTGCGGCGGCATGAGTCGAGCACCTCCTTGCAGATGCGGAACTGCTCGAACGGCCGCTTGCCCGAGTTGTCGTGGTTGCAGTCCACGATCACGGCGGGGTTGCGGTACTTCTCGGACGTGTACGTCTCGGTGAGACGCTCGAGGTGCTCGTAGTGGAAGTTGGGGTACGTGCGCCCATCGAGCCCGATGTAGCCGCGCAGCACCGCATGCGCGAACGGGTTGCCCGGCGTGGACACCTCCCAGTTGCGGTAGATGAACTCCTGCGGGGCCTGCGCCGCGTAGATGGAGTTCAGCATCACCGACGTGGAGCCGGCGGTGGGGTTCTTCATGCCCGCCGGCACCGAGAGGCCCGAGGCCACCAGGCGGTGCTCCTGGTTCTCGACCGAGCGTGCGCCCACGGCCACGTAGGACAGCAGGTCGAGCAGGTACTGGTAGTGCGCCGGGTAGAGCATCTCGTCGGCGGTGAACATCCCCGTTTCCTCGATCACGTGCAGGTGCATGCTGCGGATGGCCTTCACGCCTTCGAGCAGGTCAGAGGGCGCCTCGGGGTCGGGGTTGTGGAGGAGGCCCTTGTAGCCGGTGCCTTTGGTGCGCGGCTTGTTGGTGTACACGCGCGGGATGATGATGATCTTGTCGTCGACCTCCTCGGCGAGCTTCGCCAAGCGCGTCATGTACGCGAGGACGGAGTCCTCGCGGTCGGCCGAGCACGGGCCGATCACCAGCAGCTTGCGCGCGTCCTCGCCTGAGAGCACGCGTGCCACCTGCGCGTCGAAGAGCTCCTTCTTCTCCGTGAGCTCAGCCGACAGAGGCATCTCCTCGCGGATGTCCTTGGGGATGGGCAGGCGGCGCTTGAAGTTCATTGCCATGGGTGTTGCCTTTCCTCGCCGGGGCGCCTACGCGCTCGGCGTCTCCTTCATAACCTTCAGAAGCGTCTCGTAGATCTCGCGCAGCCCCTGGTCGTACAGGGGGCCTTCGCTGTAGGCGCTGATGCGCTCGAAGATCTCGCCCTCGCGCGCGGGGTCGTAGAGCTTCATGCCGAGGGTCGGCTTGAGCTCGCGGATGGCCAGGGAGTGGCCGGCGCGTTCGTTGATGAGCGCCACCAGCTGCCGGTCGATCGCGTCGATCTCGGCGCGGTGCGCCTCGAGTTCCATGCGTGCGTGGTTCATGTCAGGCATGGCGGGTTCCTTCCTTAAGGTTCAAGCGGTAACGAGAAACGGCCCCCGCCAGGCGAGGGCCACTCGTGTGGTGCCATGATAGCAAAAGGCTTGAGCGGGGCGGCGAACTTCTTCGCCGCGCCATGTGGTTTTCCGCTCGCGGTCGGCTGCGGACTCTGGGCGCCTCCAGGGCACCTGGGATCCGGTCGCCGCAGCGCCAAGGGATTCTGCCTGTCGACCTCGATTATGGACGCGAGCTGAGAAGAATGGGGAGTTTCTCGAAGAGGCGCGATCTGCCGCGCCGCCGGTTCTATCCTTTGCGAAAAGAGGCGCTTCGCGAGAGTCCAGTCACGCGGAGCTGGCGAGGAACGAGAGGGGTCGGGTGCCGCATGGCAGAGAAGAACGCTTCGCAGATCGTCTTGTTCGAGTCTTCCGACGGTGAGGTCGCGCTCGACGTTGCCGTGGACGTGCGGCAGGAGGAGGTCTGGCTGAACCGCAGCCAGATGTCCGCGCTGTTCGGTCGCGACGTCAAGACCATCGGCAAGCACATCGCCAACGCCCTCAAAGAGGAGCTTGACGCGTCGCCGAATCCAGCTGTCGCAAAATTTGCGACAGTTCAACTGGAAGGCGATCGAGAGGTAAGGCGCGATATCGAGTATTACAACCTCGACGTGATCATCTCCGTCGGCTATCGCGTGAAGTCCCAGCGAGGCGTCGAGTTCCGCCGCTGGGCCACGGACGTGCTCCGCAGGTACGTCATGGAGGGACGCGCGGAGAACGAGGGCAGGCTGCGGCAGCTATCCCAGTCCCTGGCGCTCATGGAGCGCGTCGCCGACAACCTGGATGCCAGCCAAGTGCTCGAGATAGTGAAGGTCTACGCGACCGCCCTCGACCTCCTGGACGACTACGACCACCAACGCGTCGAGAGGCCGAAGGGGGATGACGCGACCTATGTCCTGAGCTACGACGAGTGCCGAGGTCTGATCGACGCGCTGAGATTCAACGACGAGAGCACCTTGTTCGGCGCGGAGAAGGACGACTCGTTCAAGAGCAGCATCGGCGCCATATACCAGTCCTTCGGCGGGCGGGAGATCTACCCGTCGGTGCAGGAGAAGGCGGCCAACCTGCTCTACTTCATCGTGAAGAACCACTCCTTCCACGACGGGAACAAGCGCATAGCGGCAACCATCTTCCTCTACTTCCTCGACAGGAACGGGATCCTCTACGAGTCCGGGAAGAAGGCGATCAACGACAGCACGTTGGTTGCAACCACCATCATGATCGCCGAGTCAAGGCCCGAGGAAAAGGAGATGATGGTCTCGCTCGTCATGAACTTCCTCAGCTGAGATGCTGGCGAGCGGAAGCGATCTTGGCGTGAGTTCGTCAAGCAGGTGCGCCGTCTCGTCCGCGGTACGTGCCGTTTGGTATGGCAGATCGCGGTCGGCTGTCCCGCTCGCGCTTGCTCGCCGTTCGCGGTCGGCTGCTCCGCTCGCGCTTGCGTGCCCGTGCGTCAGCCTGTGAATCCCAAGCGTCTCCAGGGCACCTGGGGTCCGGTCGTCGCAGCGCCAAGGGTCACAGCACCAGGAACGTGACGAGCGGGATGGTGACGAGCGAGAAGACGAGCGTGCCGACGGTGATGCCCGCGGCGTAGTCGCCAAAGTCGCCTCTCTGGGACGCGATCATGGGGACGATGGTCATCGTGGGGAGCGCCGAGAGCAGCGTGATGGAAGTCACGAGCTCGCTCGGAAGGGGCGTCAGGTGCAGCAGGGCCCCGATGCAGCACGGGACGAGCACCATCTTCACGGCGACCCCGACGTAGAACTCCTTCGACTTGAAGGCCGACATGAAGTCCGAGAAGCAGAGGAGCGCGCCCAGGTAGATCATGCACATCGCCGATGTCGAAGAGGCTATCGTTGACAGGACGTCCCCGAGAAGGTCGGGCAGGGGCCATTCCGCCAAAACGAACGCGAAGGCCAGGACCATGGCGATGATGTTCGGCGTAAGCACTATGTCCAGCACGCTGCGAGCCATGTGGCGCACGCTGTGCGCGCTTCCGCCCGAGGCGTCGGCGGCCTCGTGACGCTCGTGGCGCCTGCCCCTCGGCGTCGCCAGCCATACGCCGAGCGTCCAGAACACGGGAGTGTCGACGATGCTGAAGAGCGACAGGTACAGCAGGCCCAGATCCGGGAAGACGGCTGACAGGAGGGGGATGCCGACGAACCCCGTGTTCCCGAAGATGAAGCAGAACATGAAGACATGCCCTTTGTCGACCGGCATCCTCAGGGCCTTCGCAAGGGCGAGCGTGACGCAGACGATGAAGGCGTAGAAGCTCGCAGCGAGGCCGAGCAGGGGCAGGTTGTCGGCCATGGCCTGGCGGGTGCACCCCGTGACCGTCGCGTAGAAGATGAGGCACGGGAGAAGCACCTTGGTGACGAGGCTCGCGAAGCCGGGCATGAAGTCCCTCTTTATCACGCCCGCCTTCCCCGCGACGAATCCTACGAGCAGGATCGCGAAGAAGATGATCATGGTATGCAAAACCGCGTTGAAGAGCATCGCTGTCGCCTCGAGTTCCAAACCTTCGTTGTTTCCGCTGGGAAATTCTAAACGATGAACCGCAGCGACGTAAGGGACAGGTACAGCTTTCCGCTTTCAACGTCGTGCACGTGACCATGGTGAAGGGGTTCTTCACCAGCATGGCGTCTTTGCTCGTCGCCCTGGCTTTGGGCGAGCCCCTTGTGGAGGAGGGCGCGCCGCAGCTTGTGGGGGTCGGTGTCGTCTCCTATGGGTTGAGTATCGTGCTCTATATCTGGGTGCACCGCTACATCGGCGCTGCGAGGACCGACAACTACTACGCCGTAGCGCCGTTTGTCGGCGTCATAGCCCCTTGGGCGATCTTAGACTTCGAGGCGCCCTCCTCTCTTCTTCGCCGTGCTCGCCCTGTCGATAGCGGGCTCGGTCCTCACCGGCATAGACGTCTCCAATGTGGCGTCCGAAGAGGTGAGCTCGGTCAAGGCGTAGGTCGGCGAAACGGCAGGCTCCGTGTTGAGCGTAGGGTAGCTGCTGGGCACGGTCCAACTCCCCAAACGGAAACGGTCCAACTCCCCAAAGACGCAGTATAACGGTACGAAAATGAAGCAAGGCAATAGGTCAGACTCTCATGCCAATCGCCGAGAAACCGGTCGATCCTGCGCTTCAAATACAGCCCGCAGGGAAAGAGGCTCTGGGGAAGACGCGACAGTTCTCAGGGGTAAATCTGTCGCCTGACCCGTATCGTCGTCATAGACATATACAGCGACGCGGTTGAGATACTGAGCCCAGGCTGGTTCATCAAAGGGCAGGATCCCGACAAGCACCTTTCTGGAGAGAGCAAGTCCTCCATTACCCGCAATCCGCTTATCTCGAAGACGCTCTACCGCTCAGGCGACATCGAGGCGTACGGCACCGACATCAAGCGCATCAAGGACTTGTGCGACGATGCCGGCATCGAGGTCGAGTATGTGCGTACGGTCGATGGGACCAATCTGGTGTTCCACAGAAACGATCCATTTGGGCAAAACGTGGTCGTAGGCGCATCGCCGGCTAACGAAACCGAGCATGAGACTGACCCAGCTGACCGACCCAGTACCGACCCAGTACCGACCCAGTTGACCGACCCAGTTGCTAGGCTGTGCGCCGTTCTGGCGGACGGGCCTCTCGGCATAAGCGAGGCTATGGGGTCTCTCGGGCTCTCGCAGAAACGCAATTTCAGGGAAAGGTATCTGAATCCGGCGCTTGAGCTGAATTGCATCGAGCGAACGATTCCAGACAAACCCAATAGCAGCAAGCAGAAATATAGGCTGACCGATAAGGGAAGGCAATACCTTCAAGAGGAGATTCGTAAGATCGGCGTCTAGCCCGCTGAGGTAATTTGCCCCAGCGGGTCACGTGCAACTCGTTGTCATCTCATGAGCTTGGGTTCGGTGAGACCCTGTGGCGTCTGGCTTAGTCTGGGGAACTCGTGGCTGACGTGAACGTGCAGGTCGCACGTGTCTGTGCTGTGGCCTCGCGTGCTCTCGGCAGGCGTTCTTTCCAGGCGGCTCCGTTTCGCCCATAATACAGCCATGAAGAGAGAAAGAGGGAAACTGCGTGCGGTTTTCCTTCGCGCGCTCGGCGTCTGTTCGCCCCAGGCGGGTGCGAAAGCGCTAGAATAGTGCGTCACCCCCTGAACCAGATCATGAGACGAACGCGAAGGAAGACGCCCATGCCCCTCGACCTCGACACCCTCAACGCCCCGCAGCGCGAGGCGGTGCTCACCACGGAAGGCCCGCTGCTCGTGCTGGCGGGCGCCGGCTCCGGTAAGACGCGCGTGCTCACGTTCCGCATTGCGCGCCTCATCGAGCAGGGCGTCTACCCGTGGCAGGTCCTGGCCATCACGTTCACCAACAAGGCCGCCACCGAGATGCGCGAGCGCCTCGGCGCGCTCGTGGGCCCGAGCGCGCGCGGCATGTGGGTGTCCACCTTCCACAGCATGTGCGTGCGCATCCTGCGCGCCGACGCCGAGCGGATCGGCTTCACCAAGAGCTTCACCATCTACGACACCGACGATCTGAAGCGCCTGTACAAGGAGATCATGGCCGAGCTCGACGTCGACCCGAAGCGCTTCCCCATAAACGCGCTCATGAACCGCATCTCGCAGGCGAAAAACGAGCTCGTGGTGCCCGGCGACTTCGAGAAGCAGGCCCTCGACCCGGTGGGGAAGGTGGCCGCGCGCGTGTACGCGCGCCTGCAGGAGCGCCTGCGCGCGGCGAACGCGTTCGACTTCGACGACCTGCTGCTCTACGCGTACCTGCTGCTGAAGAACAACCCCGACGTGCTCGACGCCTACCAGCAGCGCTTCCGCTACATCATGGTGGACGAGTACCAGGACACCAACCACGCGCAGTACGAGATCACCATGCTGCTGGCCGCCGCGCGTGGGAACATCATGGTGGTCGGCGACGACGACCAGTCCATCTACAGCTGGCGCGGGGCCGACCTGCGCAACATCCTCGAGTTCGAGAGCGACTTCCCCGAAGCGCACGTGGTGAAGCTCGAGCAGAACTACCGCAGCGTGGGCAACATCCTCGCCGCGGCGAACGCGGTCATCGCGAACAACCAGCACCGCAAGCAGAAGCGCCTGTTCACGGCCGCGGAGGACGGCGACAAGATCAACGTGTACATGGCCACCGACGAGCGCGACGAGGGCCGCTGGATCGCCGGCGAGATCGAGAAGCGCCGCGGCGAGGGCATGGGCTACGACGACATGGCCGTGTTCTACCGCACGAACGCCCAGTCGCGCATGCTCGAGGACATGCTGCTGCGCGCGGGCGTGCCTTACCGCATCGTGGGCGGCACGCGGTTCTTCGACCGCGCGGAGATCCGCGACGTCATGGCCTACCTCACGTTGGTGATCAACCCCGCCGACGACATCGCCGCCAAGCGCGTGATCAACGTGCCCAAGCGCGGCATCGGGCGCACGACCGTCGAGCGCATCGAGCAGTTCGCGCGCGAGATGGGCATGCCGTTTCTGGAGGCGTCCGAGCTTCTGATCGCCGATCCGGAGGTGCGCGCGTCGACGCGCAAGTCGGTGGGCGAGTTCGTGCAGCTCATCAAGACGGCGCGCACGTACTCGGGCGAGCTGCGCCGCGTGATCGAGATGATCGTCGACCAGGCGGGGCTCATCAGCGCGCTCGAGGCTGAGGGAACCGACGAGGCGCGCGGGCGCGTCGAGAACATCCAGGAGTTCTTGGGCGTGGTGGACGAGTTCGCCGAGACGCACGACGCTGATGACGCGGACTACGCGGCGCCCACGGCGGGCGCGCTGGCGGGCGCGAGTGCGCTGGCGGGCACGGGCGCGGGCTCGGGCTCGGGCGCGAGTGCGCTGGCGGACGCGGGCGCGGAATCCGCCGGCTCCGACCCTGCCGCCTCCCCCGACCCCGACGTCGAGCCGGTGCGCGTGCTGCGCGGCGACTCGCTCGCCGACTTCATCGAGTGGGTGCGCCTGCGCACCGACCTCGACACCGTCACCGAGGACGGGCACGCCGTCACGCTCATGACGGTGCACTCGTCGAAGGGCCTCGAGTTCGACTGCGTGTTCGTGGCCGGCATGGAGGAGACGCTGTTCCCGCACATGAACTCGGTGGGCGACGCGGCCTCGGTGGAGGAGGAGCGCCGCCTGGCGTACGTGGCCATCACGCGCGCCCGCAAGAAGCTCTTCCTCACGTGCGCCCAGCAGCGCCAGATCTTCGGCCAGACCTCGGCGAACCCCACGTCGCGCTTCGTCTCCGAGATCCCCTCCGAGCTGCGCCGCACCTCGGGCGTGGGCTCGGCGGGCTTCTCCGGCACGGGCTGGGAGAAGCGCGGAAGCCGCCGCGGCATCGCGGGGTCGGGCGCGGAGGCGGGCGAGGGGCGCGTGTTCGGGCGCTCGAGCGCGTCGGGCTCGGCGGGCCGCGCCGACCGGTCGCGCGCGGGGCGCTCGGGCCACGGCAGCTTCTCGTCGGGCGCGAATGCTGCGGCCTCGAGGAAGTCGGGAGCTGCGGCAACGTTTGCCGTGGGAGACGCCGTTGACCATAAAACGTTCGGTCGCGGCAAGGTGACCAGGGTCGATGGTGATACACTGCACGTCAAGTTCGCCAAGACCGGCCAGACCAAGAAGCTTCTCAAGGACTACGCGCCCATCGTGAAGATCGGCTAGCCTCGCCGGCTGCGAGCTGGGAATGACCAGATTCAACAAGGAGCACTGCATTGTCATCACCGGTTATCGTGGTTGGACACCGCAACCCTGACAACGACTCGATCTGCGCTGCCGTCGGCTACGCGTACCTGAAGAACGAGCTCGCCCGGCGCGAGGGACGCGCCGACGAGGTCACCTACCTGCCCGCCCGCCTGGGCCCCCTGCCGCCTGAGAGCGAGTGGGTGCTCGAGGCCAACGGCATCCCGGCCCCCAAGATCATCCCGCACGTGCACGCGCGCATCGCCGACGTCATGACCACCAACCTCGTGACCATCAGGCACGACGCCACGGTGCTCGAGGCGGGCCGCCTGCTGCGCCAGAACAACATCCGCTCGCTCGTGGTCACCAACGACGACGGCACCTTCCGCGGCCTCATCGCCACGCGCGCCATCGCGAACCGCTACATCTCGGCCACCGACCTGCTCGACGAGGGCGAGACGAACTCCATGGCCGTGGCGGCCTCGCTCATCGAGTCGCTCGGGCAGCGCGTGAGCGAGCTCACCGAGGAGAACGTGCTCGTGCTCGACGCGGAGGGCCTGCTCAAAGACGCCGTGGAGGACCTCATCTCAAGCGAGCTTCGCGAAGGCGTGGTCATCGACGACGACGGCTTCTGCATCGGCATCGTCACGCGCTCCGACATCGCCACGGGCCCGCGGCGCAGGGTCGTGCTCGTCGACCACAACGAGACGCGCCAGGCCGCGCCCGGCATCGAGGAGGCCGACGTGGTGGAGATCCTCGACCACCATCGCATCGCCGACGTGATGACCTCGAACCCCATCCAGTTTTTGAACCTGCCGGTGGGCTCGACGGCCACCATCGTCACCATGGAGTTCCGCAAGCACGGCGTGGAGATCCCGCGCGGCATCGCGGCGGTGCTGCTGTCGGCCATCATGACCGACACGGTGATCCTCAAGTCGCCCACGGCCACGCAGGTCGACCGCGACCAGGTGGCGTACCTGGCCGAGGTCATCGGCACCGACCCCACCGAGTTCGGCCTGCAGGTGTTCCGCACGCGCGGCGGCGAGGACGACATGCCGGTGAAGGATCTTGTTGAAGCTGACTCTAAGGAATTCCTGCTCGGCGACAAGACGGTGCTCATCGCGCAGCACGAGACGGTCGACCTGGCCGCCGTCATGAGCCGCGAGCAGGAGATCCGCGAGCACATGCGCTCCCTGCTGGAGGCGAACGGCTACGAGTTCGTGCTGCTCATGGTGACCGACATCGTGGCCGAGGGCAGCCAGTTCGTCTGCGAGGGCAACCGCCGCGTGGTGAATCGCGTGTTCGGCATCGAGTGCACGGGCGAGGGCGGCACCTGGATGCCCGGCATCCTCTCGCGCAAGAAGCAGGTTGCCGCGAAGATCCTCGGGTAGGGGAGCGTCGTCGTGAACCCCCAGCGCCTGCTCGACTCGTTTCTCGCCATGACCGCCGTAGAGAGCCCCTCGTGGCACGAGGCGGCGATGGCCGACTTCTGCGCGCGCGAGCTTGAGGGCATGGGCTTTGCCGTGGCGTTCGACGACTCGGGCGAAGAGACGGGCTCGGAGGTCGGCAACCTCATAGCGCACCTGCGCGGCACCGTGCCGGGGCACATCGCGTTCTCGGCCCACATGGACACGGTGGTGCCGTGCGCGGGCATCCGCCTGGTGATCGAGAGGCGCCCGGCGGCGGCGTGCGGCTACGAGGACGCCGAAGGGGAGGTCGAGGTCATCTGCTCGACGGGGGAGACGATCCTCTCGGCTGATGACAAGGCCGGCATCGCGGCCATCTTCGAAGGCGTGCGCGCCACGCTCGAGGCGGGTGCGCCCCGCCCCGACCTCACGGTGGTGCTCACCACCTGCGAGGAGCAGAGCCTGCTCGGCGCCTCCGCGCTCGCCCCCGACGTCTTCGCCCGCGCCGCCGTCCTGCCAGACGAACGAACGAATGTTTCACGTGAAACATTTTCGAATGGTGCGGCGCGCGCTGAGGCGGGCGAAGACGAGCGTGCCGTTGCGTGTGCTGGGGCAGATGGCGAAGCGGGCGGAAGTGCCGAAGAGCGCGCGAGCGCGGGTGCTGCGAGTGCAGGTGTCGAAGAGCACGCAAGCGTGAATGTCGCGAGCGCAGGTGCTGAAGAGCGCTCAAGCGCGAATGCTGCGAGCGCAAGCGCACGAACGAATGTTTCACGTGAAACACTTGCGGAACCCGATCTCGTGCCGTGCTTCGTGCTTGACGCCGACGGGCATCCGGGCTCCATCATCGTCGGCGCGCCCTTCCACTACACGCTGCGCGCTCGCTTCACGGGCCGCGCGGCGCACGCGGGCGTCGAGCCCGAGGCGGGCGCAAGCGCCATCCAGATGGCCGCGCATGCCGTGGCGGGCATGCCGCTCGGGCGCATCGACGAGCACACCACCGCCAACGTCGGTGTCGTCAGCGGCGGCGCGGCGGTGAACATCGTCCCTGAGATCTGCTGTGTCGAGGGGGAGTGCCGTTCGCTCTTCGAGGATCGCGTGAACGCCCAGCGAGACGCCATGACGCGCGCGTGCGAGGAGGCGGCGGCCCGCTTCGGCGGCACGGTTGAGGTGGACTGGACGGTCGATTACCCGGGCATCCTCTTCAGCGAGGACGCGCCCATCGTGTCCAGCCTGGTCAGGGCTGCGAAGGCGGCGGGCCTCACGCCGCGGCTCGCCCTGTCGGGCGGCGGCGCTGACGCCAACGTGCTCTCGACCAAGGGGGCCTGCGCCATCACGCTCGGCATCGGCATGACGAACTTCCACACCTGCGACGAGCACATCACCGTGCGCGATCTCGAAGGGTCCGCCCGCTACGTGGAGGCCGTCATCGCCGAGTACGCCTGCTGATCCGCGCTCGCTTCGCGCGTTCGCCTGTTCGCCCGCTCGCGCATTCGTCGCCGCTTGCCTTCATCTGTTCGCTCGCCCGTCCGTTCATTCGCTGTCATCCTCCCCTTGGTTCGCTAGGGCGTTGTCCCTCGGCGTGTTTTTCGAAACGCGTTCCGCAAAACACGCCGAAAGAGAGAGGGCGTGCGCCAGCCCGCCCGCCAGCCAGCCCCATCAGCCCGCAGTCGTTCGCATCCACACGCTCCCGCCAGCCCGCCGTTGCTCGCGCCCACGCGCCCGCCAGCTTGCCGTCGGGCGCATTTTTTCGCGAAAAAAATTCACATGGCGGCGGCGCGCCTCCTCGCAGGGCGCAAACCCTGCCTCTGACCTGCGCGTTTCCGCTCCCCGCGGTATGGATACTCCCGGGTGCGTGGCGTTTGACAAGCTGGCGAAAGGCGCATAATATACCACTTCGCGTCTCAAAGAGGCGCTTGTTTTCACGCACCTCGTCGCCGCTGTTTGTGAGGCGGCAGCGACGAGGGCATGCGGCCCCCAGCCCCGGGCGAAGGGCCGCAGTCGGTAGAAAAAGGAAGGAATGAGTCTTGCCTACTATTAACCAGTTGGTCCGCAAGGGCCGCAAGAAGACGGCTGACAAGTCCAAGACGCCGGCACTCAAGGGCAACCCGCAGAAGCGCGGCGTGTGCACTCGCGTGTACACCACCACGCCGAAGAAGCCGAACTCGGCTCTGCGCAAGGTCTGCCGTGTGCGCCTCGTCAACGGCATGGAAGTCACCGCCTACATCCCCGGTGAGGGCCACAACCTGCAGGAGCACTCCATGGTGCTCATCCGCGGCGGCCGTGTGAAGGACCTGCCTGGCGTTCGCTACAAGGTCATTCGCGCCGCCCTCGACTGCGCTTCGGTTGACAAGCGCCGTCAGGCTCGCAGCCGCTACGGCGCCAAGCGCCCCAAATAAGTAATCGCTAAGTCGCGCGGGCAGAAGAAGCGCCGCGCCGGCAGGAGGCCGGCGGCAGGCGAAGCCTAATGGGCCGAAGGAAAGCGGCCTCGAAGCGCGCAGAGGAAAAGGAGTTAGTACATGCCGCGTCGTGCAGCAGCAGTCCGTCGTGAAACCCAGCCGGACGCAAAGTACAACAACCGTCTCGTCACGCAGCTGATCAACAAGGTCCTGCTTGACGGCAAGAAGTCCATCGCCGAGGGCATCGTCTACGGTGCGTTCGACATCGTGGAGACCAAGACCGGCCAGGATCCGCTGTCCGTCTTCAAGAAGGCCATGGACAACGTGCGCCCCACGCTCGAGTGCAAGCCCAAGCGTGTCGGCGGCGCCACCTACCAGGTGCCGATGGAGGTCAACTCCCGTCGCGCCACCACGCTCGCCATTCGCTGGATCGTTGACTTCTCGCGCAAGCGCAAGGAGCACACCATGAAGGAGCGCCTCGCCAACGAGATCATCGACGCCTCCGAGAACACGGGCGCGTCCATCAAGAAGCGCGAGGACATGTACAAGATGGCCGAGGCAAACCGTGCCTTCTCGCACTACCGTTTCTAGGACAAGGTGAGAGTGAACATGGCAAAGATCGATCTGAGGGATACGCGCAACATCGGCATCATGGCCCACATCGACGCGGGCAAGACGACCACCACTGAGCGCATCCTCTACTACACAGGCAAGACTCACAAGATCGGCGAAGTCCACGACGGCGCCGCGACCATGGACTGGATGGTCCAGGAGCAGGAGCGCGGCGTGACCATCACCGCCGCCGCCACCACGTGCTTCTGGAAGTACCCCGGCGGCGCGGCTGACGGCAAGGAGTATCGCTTCCAGATCATCGACACCCCCGGCCACGTTGACTTCACCGCTGAGGTGGAGCGCTCCCTGCGCGTGCTCGACGGCACCGTCGCCGTGTTCGACGCCGTCGCCGGCGTGCAGCCCCAGTCCGAGACGGTCTGGCGCCAGGCCGAGCGCTACGGCGTTCCGCGCATCGCCTTCATCAACAAGTACGACCGCGTGGGCGCTGACTTCTTCCACGCCATCCAGACCATGCGCGACCGCCTCGACGCGAACGCCGTGGCCGCCCAGATCCCGATGGGCGCCGAGGACAAGTTCTGGGGCGTCATCGACCTGGTGACCATGACCGCGTGGGACTTCAAGGCCGACGACAAGGGCATGACCTACCCCGAGCCCATGGATGCCATCCCGGCCGAGTTCGCCGAAGACGCCGAGCTCTACCACCAGGAGCTCCTCGAGGCCGCCGCTGACTGCGACGACGACCTCATGGAGAAGGTCCTCATGGAGGAGGAGGTCACGGTCGAGGAGCTGAAGGCCGCCATCCGCAAGGGCGTCATCGCCTGCCAGATCAACCCCGTGTTCGTGGGCTCCGCCTACAAGAACAAGGGCGTGCAGGAGCTGCTCGACGCGGTGGTCGACTACATGCCGTCCCCGGTTGACATCCCGCCCATCAAGGGCACCAACCCCGACACCGGCGAGGAGGAGGAGCGCCCGGCCGACCCGAAGGCGCCGTTTGCCTCCCTGGCGTTCAAGATCATGACCGACCCCTACGTCGGCAAGCTCACCTACCTGCGCGTGTACTCGGGCAAGCTCGACTCCGGCAGCTACGTGGTCAACGCCGTCAAGGGCAAGAAGGAGCGCATCGGCCGCCTGCTGCAGATGCACTCCAACCAGCGCGTCGACATCGACGCCTGCTCCGCGGGCGACATCGTGGCCGTCGTGGGCCTCAAGGACACCTCCACGGGTGACTCCCTGTGCGCCGAGGACGCCCCCATCATCCTGGAGTCCATGGAGTTCGCTGACCCGGTCATCGACATCGCCGTCGAGCCGAAGACGAAGGCCGAGCAGGACAAGATGTCCATCGCCCTGCAGAAGCTCGCCGAGGAGGACCCGACGTTCCGCGTGTCCACCAACCACGAGACCGGCCAGACCATCATCGCCGGCATGGGCGAGCTGCACCTTGAGATCATCGTCGACCGCCTGCTGCGCGAGTTCAAGGTTGAGGCGAACGTGGGCAAGCCCCAGGTCGCCTACCGCGAGCGCCCGGGCAAGGAGGTCCTCAACGCCGAGGGCAAGTTCGTGCGCCAGTCCGGCGGCCGCGGCCAGTACGGCCACGCGGTCATCAACATGTACCCGCAGGAGCCGGGCGCGGGCTACGAGTTCGTCAACAAGATCGTGGGCGGCGTGGTCCCCAAGGAGTACATCCCGTCCATCGACAAGGGCATCCAGGAGGCGCTGAACTCCGGCGTCCTGGCCGGCTACCCGGTCGAGGACGTGAAGGTCGAGCTCATCGACGGCTCCTACCACGACGTCGACTCCTCCGAGGCTGCGTTCAAGGTTGCCGGCTCCATGGCCATCAAGGACGCGCTGCGCAAGTCCAACCCGGTCATCCTCGAGCCGGTCATGGCCGTCGAGGTCGAGACCCCCGAGGAGTACACCGGCTTCGTCATGGGCGACATCCCGAGCCGCCGCGGCATGATCCAGGGCCAGGAGAAGCGCGGCAACGCCAACGTGATCAGCGCGAAGGTGCCGCTCGGCAACATGTTCGGCTACGCCACCGACCTGCGTTCCGGCACTCAGGGTCGCGCGGTGTACACCATGCAGTTCGACTCCTACGAGCCGGTTCCCAAGAGCGTTCAGGAAGAAATCATCAGCAAGGCTGGCGGAAACGCGTAAGCGCCCCGCAACAGGCTAACTTTGGAGGTAAGGTAAGTGGCTAATCAAAAGATTCGCATCCGACTCAAGGGATACGATCATGAGATCGTGGATCAGTCCACGAAGCTCATCGTCGACACCGCCCAGAAGACGGGTGCCAAGGTTTCCGGTCCTATTCCGCTGCCGACGGAGCGCAACATGTACTGCGTCATCCGCTCGCCGCACGTCAACAAGGACTCTCGTGAGCAGTTCGAGATGCGCACGCACAAGCGCCTGATCGACATCCTCGAGCCGACCCCGAACACGGTCGACTCGCTGATGCGCCTCGATCTTCCTGCTGGCGTTGACATCGAGATCAAGCTGTAAGGGGGGTTGCTCGAACATGATTAACGCTATTTTTGGCAAGAAGATCGGCATGACCCAGATCTTCGCCGAGGACGACACCGTCGTCCCCGTGACGGTCATCCAGGCTGAGCCCAACGTGGTCTGCCAGGTGAAGACCGCTGAGACCGACGGCTACGAGGCTGTTCAGCTGGCGTTCGGCTACGTGAAGCCGCGCCGCGTCAACCGCCCCATGGCCGGTCACTTCGAGAAGCAGGGCATCGAGCCGAAGCGCTACCTGCGTGAGGTTCGCGTGGAGAACGCCGCCGACTACAAGGCGGGCGACCTGCAGACCGTGGCCGCGTTCGCCGACGTGAAGAAGGTGGACGTCCAGGGCACCTCGAAGGGCAAGGGCTTCGCCGGCGTCATGAAGCGCTGGGGCTTCCGCGGCGGCCCGGGCGGCCACGGCGCGCACTTCCATCGCGCTCCGGGTTCTGTGGGCCAGTGCGCCACGCCCTCCCGTGTGTTCAAGGGCCTCAAGCTCCCGGGCCACATGGGCTGCGACACCGTGACCGTGAAGAACCTCGAGGTCGTCCGCATCGACGAGGACCAGAACCTCATCCTGGTCAAGGGCGCGGTTCCGGGCGGCAAGAACGGCATCGTGCGCGTTCGCATGGCTTAAGTTCTCGTTTACGTTAAGGAGCTGCTAATACTATGACAACCATTGAGATCAAGGACGTGAAGGGCGCTGCAGCCGGCACCGCTGAGCTCGCAGAGTCCGTGTACGGCATCGAGCCGAACGTTCACGTCATGCACCACGTCGTCACGGCGCAGCGCGCCTCCTGGCGACAGGGCACCGCTAACACCCGCACCCGCGGCATGGTCCGCGGCGGCGGCAGGAAGCCGTGGCGCCAGAAGGGCACCGGCCGTGCTCGCCAGGGCACCATCCGCGCTCCCCAGTGGAAGGGCGGCGGCGTCGTGTTCGGCCCCCACACTCGTTCCTACGAGATGAAGGTCAACCGCAAGGAGGTCAAGCTGGCCATGCGCTCGGCGCTCTCCGCCAAGCTGGCTGACGGCGAGCTTATGATCGTGAAGGACTTCGGCTTCGAGAAGCCCCGCACCAAGGACGCCGTGGCGGCCCTGAAGGCGCTCGGCCTCGAGGGCAAGCGCATCACGCTCATCATCGGCAACGAGGATGTGGAGACGTTCCTGTCGTTCCGCAACATCCCCGAGGTGAACATCGTCCCCGTGGGTGACATCAACACCTACGAGCTCATTGACAACAAGGTGCTCGTGATCGTTGACACCTGCCTGGCTCGCATCGAGGAGGTGCTTGCATAATGAACAAGGATCCCCGCGAGGTCATCATCCGCCCCGTCATCACGGAGCACAGCTATGACATGATGGAGAAGAACACCTTCACCTTCGAGGTGGCCAAGGACGCCAACAAGGTGGAGATCCGCCAGGCCATCGAGGCCATCTTCGACGTGACGGTCACGAAGGTGAACACCCTCAACGTGAAGTCCAAGCCGAAGCGCCTGCGCGGCCCGATCGGCCGCACCCGCACCTGGAAGAAGGCCATGGTCACGCTGAAGGAAGGCGACACCATCGAGATCTTCGCCAGCTAAGGCGAGCGCAAGTGAGCGCCGCAGGGCGCGACATGAGCGCGACATAAGCGCAGCGAAGGGAGGCACCCGCGAGGGTGCCTCTTTTTTTGCGCGGGGGGATGCGGGCGTGTGGGCGCGAGCGGATTTGGGTGCGCAGCGCCCGGCGGCTTGGCGGCGCGGCGGGGAAGGACCTGGCGGCGCGGGCGCGGCGGCGCAGCTGGGGAGGGGCCCGGTGGCGCAGGTAGGGAGGGGCCCGGCGGCCCGACGCGGTTTTTCCGTGGGCGGGGGAGCGCAGGCGCATCCCTCGGCGGGCTGATCGTGTATCGTAAGGGAAGAGGACGAAGGGCAGAAGCCGGCTTGAGCCTTGAGGCGGCCGGCGAGGGCCGAGGACAGAGGGCCGAGGACAGTGGGCGAGGCTGCCGGCGGAAGCAGCCGGCGGCCGGCAGGAGCAGAGGCGAAGTGAGGAGCGCGGGGCGTGGCTTTCGTTGAGTTTCGCGAGGTGAGCAAGGTCTATCGCATGGGCGAGGTCGAGGTGGCCGCCGTCGACGGGATGAGCTTTGAGATCGAGCGCGGCGAGTTCGTGGTGGTGGTGGGGCCGTCGGGCGCCGGCAAGACCACGCTGCTCAACATGCTCGGCGGCATGGACGGCTGCACGAGCGGCTCCATCACGCTCGACGGGCGCGAGGTCAGCGGCATGGACGAGCGCGCGCTCACGCAGTACCGCCGGCTCGACATCGGCTTTGTGTTCCAGTTCTACAACCTCGTGCAGAACCTCACGGCGCGCGAGAACGTGGAGCTGGCGAGCCAGATCTGCCCCGAGCCGCTCGACGCTGACGAGGTGCTCGCCCAGGTGGGGCTCAGCCACCGCGCCGACAACTTCCCCGGGCAGCTCTCCGGCGGCGAGCAGCAGCGCGTGGCCATCGCCCGCGCGCTCGCGAAGAACCCCAAGCTGCTGCTGTGCGACGAGCCCACGGGCGCCCTCGACTACCAGACGGGCAAGGCCATCCTGGCGCTTCTGCAGGACACCTGCCGCGCCACGGGGCGCACCGTGGTGGTCATCACGCACAACTCCGCCTTCACGGCCATCGCTGACCGCGTGATCCACGTGCGCGAGGGGCGCGTGGCCGCCATGGAGACCAACGCGCACCCCGCCTCGGCCGAGACGCTCGAATGGTGAGGTCGTGCGCGTGACCAGCTCGTTCGGCAAAAACCTCCTGCGTTCCGTCACAGGCTCGCTCGGGCGCTTCGTGGCCATCGCCGCCATCGTGGCTCTCGGTTGCGGCTTCTACGCGGGGCTGCGCATGACGTGCCCCGACATGCTGCTGTCCGCCGACGCGTACTACGACGACGCGGACCTCTGCGACGTGCGCGTGGTGGCGCCGCTTGGCCTCGAGGAGGCGGACGTGGAGGCGCTGCGCGCGGTCGAGGGCGTGTCAGCCGTCATGCCGGCGTACGAGACCGACGTCATGGCCACCATGGGCGGCGAGCAGTACGCCGTGCGCGTGCACTCGCTCGCCGAGGAGGGCGCGCCTGAGCTCAACCGGCTCGAGCTTGCGGAAGGGCGCCTGCCCGAGCGCGCCGACGAGTGCGTGATCTCGGCCGACCGCGTGATGGGCTCGCCCGTGGGCATCGGCGACGCCGTCACGCTCACCGAGGGCACCCAAGAGCTCGACGAGGTGCTCGTCACGCGCACGTTCACGGTCGTGGGCTTCGCGCACGCGCCCTACTACGTGGCCTCGACGGCCATGGGCTCCACCTCACTCGGTTCGGGCAGCATCCAGCAGTTCATGTACGTGCTTCCAGGCGCGTTCTGCGAGGACGTGCCCTACGCGGAGGCGTTCGCGCTGGTGGAAGGCGCGAAGGAGGAGTTTTCGGGAGATGAGGCGTACCAGAGCCTCGTCGACGCGGCCTGCGCGAACGCGGAGGAGGCATCCGCCGAGCGCGCGCCGGGGCGCCTCGAGAGCTTCCGCGCGCAGACGCAGGCCACCCTCGACGAGGCGCGCGCCGCATACGCTGCCGAGCGCGACCGCGCGTATGCCGAGCTCGACGACGCCCGGTCGCAGCTCGACGAGGCGGCCGCCACCATCGAGGCGAGCGAGGCGCGCATCGCGCAGGGGCAGGCCGACTACGACGCGGGCACCGCGGAGCTGGCGCGCCAGCGCGCCGCGGCCTTCGCGCAGCTCGACGCCGCCGAGGCGCAGATCGACGCGCAGCAGGAGCGGAACGCCGACGTCGAGGGGGCCGAAGCCTACCTCGGCGGCGCCCGCGCCGAGCTCGCGGGGCGCCGCGCCCAGGCGATCGCGCAGTTCGCCGCCGCCGAGCAGGCGCTCTCCCAGGCGGCCGACCAGCTTGAGGACGCCCGCGCGCAGCTGGCGGAGGGGAAGGCGGCCTACGAGCGCAACCTCGCGCGATACGAGGAGTCGCGCGCCGAGGCCGAGAGCCAGCTCGCGAGCGCTGAGGACGAGATCAACCGCTCACAGGAGGCGCTCGACGGCCTCACCGAGCAGGACGCCGCGTGGCTCGTGATGGACCGCACCAAGCTCACCGGCGCGGTGAGCTTCGAGTCCGACGCGCACCGCATCGACTCCATCGCGCAGGTGTTCCCCTTCATCTTCTTCCTGGTGGCGGCGCTCGTGGCGCTCACCACCATGACGCGCATGGTGGAGGAGGAGCGCGTGCTCATCGGCACCTTCAAGGCGCTCGGCTACTCGCGTGCGCGCATCACCTCGAAGTACCTCATCTACGCCGCGACGGCTTCCGTGACGGGCAGCGTCGTCGGCATCGCCCTCATGAGCCAGGTGCTGCCGGCCGTCATCATGGAGGCGTACTCGATCATCTACGCCGTGCCGCCTGCGGCGCTGCCCATCGACGTGCCCATCGCGCTCGCCGCCGCGGGGCTCGGCGTGGGCGTGACGCTCATCGCCACGTTCGCCGCCGCGGCCGCCACGCTGCGCGAGCAGCCCGCGCACCTCATGCTGCCGCGCGCGCCGAAGGCGGGCAAGCGCATCCTGATCGAGCGCATCCGGCCTCTGTGGCGGCGCGCGTCGTTCAGCTGGAAGGTCACCCTCCGCAACCTCTTCCGCTACAAGAAGCGCTTCGTCATGACGGTCATCGGCATCGCGGGCTGCACGGCGCTCCTGCTCACGGGGCTGGGGCTGCAGGACTCCATCAACGACATCATCGACAAGCAGTTCGGCGAGATCGTGAGCTACAACGTGGTGGTCACCGCGGACGGCGCCGCCGACGAGGACGTGCTCGACGAGGTGGGGGAGCACGTGGGCGAGAGCGCGCTGGCGCAGGAGGAGCCCATGGTCGCGCGCACGCAGGCGGGCGCCGACGTGCGCGCGACCATGGTGACGCCCGAGGACCCAGACGCCTTCGCGGATCTGTGGACCCTGCGCGAGCGCGTGGGGCATGCGCCCGTGGCGCTCGACGGCGAAAGCGTGGTGGTCACCGAGAAGCTCGCCACGACGCTCGGCATCGGCGTGGGGGACGAGCTCGTGCTCTTCGAGCAGGACGTCATGGGCAACGCCTCAGGGGCGGGGCGCGCGCTCGAGGTGACGGGCGTGGCGGAGAACTACATCGCCAACTACGCGTTCGTGGGCGCGGAGGCCTACGAGACCGCCTTCGGGCGGGCGCCCGAGTACCGCACGCTGTTCGGCACCGTGGGCGCGAGCCCGCAGGCGCACGAGGCGTTCGCCGAGGCGGCGCGCGCGATCGACGGCGTGAAGACGGTCACGTTCAACGACGAGACGATCGACACGTACCGCACCATGCTCAAGAGCGTGAACATGGTGGTCGTGGTGCTGGTGGTGGCCGCGGCGGCGCTCGCGTTCATCGTGCTGTACAACCTCACCAACATCAACATCACCGAGCGCGTCCGCGAGATCGCCACGCTGAAGGTGCTCGGCTTCACCCGCCGCGAGGTGGACCTCTACATCTACCGCGAGACCATGCTGCTCACCGTCATCGGATGCGTGGCGGGGCTGCTCCTCGGCATCGTACTCGAGGGCTTCGTGGTGGTCACTGCCGAGGTGGACTACGTGATGTTCGGCCGTGAGATCCACGCCGCGAGCTTCGCGGCGGCCTTCGCGCTCACGCTCGCGTTCGCCGCCTTCGTCATGCTGGTCATGCGCGGCAAGCTGGCGAAGGTCAACATGGTCGAGAGCCTCAAGAGCAACGAATAGGGCGATAAAAGGCGCGTTGCCTAAGGCGCGCGCCATCCCTCCCGTGCGTTATGAGCATGTCCCTCCCTCATGTCACTGAGCGGAGCGCTCGAGTCAGATGCCTCCCCATGTCATCCTGAGCGGAGCGCCCGCAGGGCGCGGAGCCGAGAAGGCCGGTAGCTCAGACGGACGCCTCCCTCCCGTGTCATCCTGAGCGGAGCGCCGCAGGCGCGGAGTCGAAGGATCTGGCCGCAGGCGAGTAGAGCATGCAGGCGCGCCGCGCTCGGGGCCAGATCCTTCGACTCGCTTCGCTCGCTCAGGATGACACGGGAGGGGAGCCTGCTCTCTCAGTGACGCGGGGGTGTGGCGCCCTAGCAGCAGGTGGCTTGGGAGAGGGGCATCCTAGCGACAGGCGGCTTGGGAGAGGAATGCGCTAGCAGCAGGCGGCTTGGGGGAGGAATGCCCTAGCGGCAGGCGGCTTCGATGCGGAGGGTGAGCATGGCGCCGGTGTCGTAAGCGCGGCTGCCGGCGACGTCCTCGTCGCAGGTCACGTTGAAGCCCACGAGGCGCTCCCCGCCGTCGTCCGCATCCTCGTACACGTAGACGACCGTCATGTCGTCGTCCTCGCGCACCTCAACGCGGCGGCCTTCGCACGCCTCCACGCTTCCCGCCGAGATGAACAGCGTGCCCAAGACGGCGATGGTGTTCGTGGGGATGCTGCCCGGGTAGGCGTCGGCCGCCTCCGGCGCGCCTCCGGCGAGCTCGGCGGCCATGGCCGCTCCCGCGCACGCGCCCTGGAGCGCGGCGCTCTTCCAGATGCCCACCACGCGGCGCTCGCCCGACACCAGCTCAAGGGCCTGGGCCACGTCGCCCGCGGCGTACACGTCGGGGTCGCTCGTGCGCATGAACTCGTCGACGAGCAGCGCGCGGTCCGCTTCGAGCGCGCCTTGGGGCAGAAAGCCGAGGTTCGACCTCACGCCGTGCGCCACGATGACCTCGTCGAAGCGATCCGCCTCGCCGGTGGAGAAGGTGACCGTGAGCTTGCCGGGGGCGGCGGTGCCGCTGATTGCGGCTGCGGCCGCGCCCGTGTTCATGCCGTTCGCATCCGCCGTGTCCACGCTGCAGGAGCTCGCGTTCGCCGTGCTCGCGTCGTTGGCCACGGCGTCCCTCGTGTCCTCCGCGCTCGCGACCTCCACGCTCTTGATGGTCTGCCCGAGCCGCAGCTCGACCCCCTTCGCGGCGAGCCCGCGTTCGAACCGCTCGGCGGCGGCGGGCAGCGCGTTGAAGTCGAGCACGTGCGGGTTCATGCCCACGAGCGTGCACGTGACGTCGTGGCGCAGGCATGCCTCGAGCGACTTGAGCGCCACCATGGACGCGCCGCTCACCAGCACGCGGCGGCAGGCGCCGCCCTCGAGCACACGCTTGAGCCGGCAGGCGTCGTCGAGCGTGCGCAGCACCAAGGGCTCGTAGCCCTCCGTTGCGGGGAAGCCCGCCGTGGAGGGGTGCGCGCCTGAGGCGATCAGGCATTTCTCGTACGTGAAGTCGCCCTGCGGCGTGCGGATGAGGTGCGCGGTGGGGTCGAGCGCGGTGACGGGGCAGTCCAGGTGCACCTCGGCGCCCAGGCAGGCGAGCTCGTCGGCACTCCACGGGAAGCACTCCTCGTAGGCTTTCTCGCCGCCGGCGTAGTAGGAGGTGAGGATGGGGCTGTAGGGGAGGGTGGTCGCGTCCGAGAACACGTGGACGTCCCCGGCGTAGCCCGCGCGGCGCAGCGCGATGAGCGCGTTCACGCCCGCCGTGCCGTACCCGATGACGGCCACGCGCACGGGAACGGCGCCCGCGGCGTCCTCTTGACCCGCGGAAGCGCTCGCGGTGTTCTCCCGGCTCGCATCAGCGCCCGCGGTTGCGGAAGCGCCCGCAGCCTCTTCGGCCCTCGCAGCTTGGGCGCCCTGCGAAAGGTCAGCTTGCTCGATTCGGCTCATCTTCTCACTCCTCACGATCTCTTGAGCGCCATCACGCGAAAACCTGGGCGAGCCAGGGCCCGTACTCGCCGGACCACATGCCGCCGAGCTGCGCGAACACCGCGTCCCAGTCGAGCTGGCTTTCGAACAGAAGCTCGGCGTAGTGCTTGTTCGCCACGTCGCGCGGCTCGCTCGTCAGGCGGAAGGCGTAGGTGTAGGTGCAGGTGGGGCACATGGTGACCACCGTCGCGCCGTCGGGGGCGAAGGAGAGCTTGGAGTCGGCTTGGCTCGCCTGGCGGTTGGGGTCGAAGGCGCTCACCGCGCCGCCCGCACCGCAGCACCCGCTGAAGATGGTGATCGCGCCGGGCGTGCCGGACGTTGCGCCGAGCGTGCCAGGTGCTGTGCCGGTCGTCCCGTCGGCCCCGCCAGCCCCGCCGGCCATGCCGGCCGCTGCGCCGGCCCCGCCGGCAGCGCCGGCAGCGCCCGCGTTCGCCGCCACGCCGAGCGCGCGGCACGTCTCCTCGAGGTAGTGCCCGTCGCGGTCCTGGCATGACTTCGACAGGCAGAGCGTGCCCTCGGGCAGCGCGCGCTTGCTCGTGAAGCCGTGCGCGGTCAGAAACGCTGGCAGCAGGCTCACCGCCACGTCAAGCCCGCGGCGCCCGAGCGTCGAGCGCATGGCGTTCGCGCACCCCGGGCACACGCACACGATCTCGCGTGCGCCCGAGAGCGCCACCTCGTCGGCGATGCGGTCGCACAGCGCCTCGGCGCGCTCGAAGAAGCCGGCGCTCTTCAGGGGGGAGCCGCAGCAGTGGTCGATCATGGTGGTCTTCCCGCCGAGCTCCTCCATGGTGGCGAAGATCTCGCGCGTGAGGTCGGGCCCGTAGGCGGCCAGCGAGCAGCCGGGGAAGAACGCCACCGCGCAGTCGGTCTCGGCGGCGTGCTCCTCGCGCTCCACGTGGCGCACGAGGTCGGCGAAGCCGATGCCGTGGATGGCGCGGTACGCGGTGAAGATGTCCCACTCCTGGTCCACCATCACGCTCGACCAGGCGCCGCGCTCGATGAGCCCGAGGCTCTGGAAGTCAACGCGCGCGTTGTAGATGAGGTCGCACACGTCGTTGTGTGCGAAGCAGGTGTTCTTGCACGAGGTGCAGAAGAAGCAGCCGCGCACGGCCTGCATGAGCGCCCCGTCGCCTAGGATGCGCGCGGCGAGGTCCTCGCGTGACTCAGCGGCGCGCTCGTGGGCCAGAAGCGCCCGGGCGATCTCGCCGAGCGTCATGTTTGCGCTGGTGAGCGACGAGCACGCGTCCACGCAGTGGCCGCACTGGGTGCACTGCCCCAAAAACTTCCAGTAGGCGTCAGAGCGTTCGAGCAAGCCCATGGCGTTGTCCTCCTCGTCAAGCGGCGCCTCCATGCAAGCGGCGCTCGGCGAGCGGCGATCAGCATGCGAAGGCGGATAAAGCTGCAAGCCCATACGATACCCCACTTCCCAGCCGCGCGCAAAGCAGACGTTGGTCCTCGCTTCGGTCGAGCTGACGAGCCCCGTCAATGACCTTGTGTCGTCCCCCCTACATTTTTTAAGATGTAATCAAAGCCCTGAATTGCGTAATAAAGTAAGAATACCCTGTTAATAGCCGATGCTATGATATCGTACAACTGTAGATAGCCGTATACTTTTTCGTCAAAACGCACGAGCAAGCTTATGGCCTGCGAAAACGACGAGCATGACGAATCAGTTTATGAATGAGGAGATTGGCGAAGGCGCGTTTTGCACCGCTTGCCCCGCCAAGGTGTGAGAAGGCTGTGAAAAATCACGGCCGGAATCCGCACAGCAGGCGGGAAGCCGCATGGGAGAGCTGGGTGGTCAGTATGTTCGAGCGACTGGTCGATGCGAAGGGAACGTTCGAGGGAAAGGCTCTCTCCGTGCTCCTATCGGTTGCCCTCGTGCTCAGCGTGACGAACGTGTTCGCGTTCGCTGAGGCCGGCGGCGTCGTGAGCGAAGACGCCAAAACGGGGCAGATCGATCCGGCTGTGTCTGCTGACCAGCGCAAGGACGCCGCTGTGTCCGAATCTGCCGCATCGGGCGGCGCGAAGGAGCCCGCGGGTGAGCAGGGGGCCGTCCCGGCTGCTTCCAGCACGGCGGCGGTCGCGAACGACCCGCATGCCGTCCTTCCCACCCCGCCGCTTGTCGAGGCGAACCTCGACGAGGCCGTGGTCACCTTCGACCTCGAGAACGCCTACGTCGAGGTGAGGGGCCAGAAGCTCGCCGGCACCAAGAAGATCCCGATGAAGATCGAGAAGTCGAAGGACCTCACGTTCCGCGCCGGCGCTAACGCCGGATACAAGATCGCCAGCATCAAGGCGAAGAACTCCGCGACGGAGAACGTTCCCGTCACCGTCAAGGACGGCATGTCCGCGATAGCCGCCGACCACGTCAACAGCACCCTCGTGGTGGTGGTCAAGGTCGAAGCCGACGAGGCCGCCGAAGCTGCCCCGACGTCCGATACGACGCCCCTGACCAACGATACTGACATCAAGGCGGAAGGGGGGACCGGCGAGTCTGCGGCTGCCGGTGAGCCCGCGGCCGCTGGTGAGTCCGAAGCTGGCGAAGCCGCCGATTCTGCAGAGTCTGCCGAGTCTGAGGCAGCCGAAGGCAGCGAATCTGCTGACCACGAAGCGGCCGATGGCAAGGCTGCGGCTGATGACGAAGAGGTCGTCACCGTCCACGCCGACGTGAGCAGCCCCGTCTTCGAGGGCTACGCCTACGTGGGCAACATCATCGTCAAGGTGACCGCCGGCGAGGGCGTCCTCCCTGAGGGCACCACCGTGAAGGCCGTCGCCGTCGAGAGCCAGGACGTGATCGACGCCGTGAGCGACAAGGTGGAGGCGCAGGGCAAGGAGCTCCAGGACGCCGTGGCCATCGACGTGACGCTGCTCGACAAGGACGGCGACACCATCCAGCCCGACGGCGCCGTGAACGTATGCTTCTTCGACAACTACGTGGCGGGTGACGAGATAGGCGTGTACCGCGTGTCCAACGACACCTCCACTGTTGAGACCATTGGTGCCCGCCAAGCCAATCCCACCATCCAGAGCTTCGATGTGGACCACTTCACGATTTACGTAGTGGGTGGTACTACGGAAAACTCCAATGTGGATGGTGCCGTGAATTCAATCGACCACCAATATGCTGCCGCAGCCGGTGAAACGGTGGAGCTGAGGGTCAGCGATCTTGATCCGTCTCGTGTTGGCAGTTGGGCGATCGCCCAGGGCGATGACGCTTATGGGCCAAACGAAACCGAGGACGGCACCTCTCTTGATTGGGGCTATGACCTCAACGAGGGTCAAACTCCGAAAGACGCTTACGCGACGGTCGCGATCAGCGAAGGCGCAGAGCCTGGGACGACTTATGCGGTTCGCTATGGAAGCGATGGGGATAACTTCGAGTATTTCTATATCAGTGTTGTTCCTACGGTTAAGTTCGATGCAAATGGCGCGTCGGGCACGGCTCCCGATAGCATTTCTGAGCCTGCCGGAACCGTTGTCATCCTACCGGGAGCAGAAGGCTTGACTATGGGTGAAGGCGAAAAAGCCTGCACTTTCATGGGCTGGGCAGATTATAGCGATGTGGAGACGACTGGATCTGGCGGTGGGGAGATCTACCCAGCTGGCTCCAAATGGACCGTTGAGGGCAACAAGACGTTCTTCGCCGTATGGCAGGAGAGCTCTGCGAAGAGCATCAGGGTTGGGGCCGAGAGCAGCACCACCATTGAGGAGAACGGCACAGTGCAGCTTGTCGCCATGAGGACTCCCGTGGATGCTCCTGTGACGTGGTCGTCCAGCGATGCAAGTGTTGCCACGGTTGACGGCAGCGGTCTTGTGAGCGCGGTGCATGACGGCACTGCGACCATAACGGCGGCACTCGACGGCGAAACCTCATCCAGCATAGTCATCACCGTCGCGACTTTTCGGAGCGTTGCGTTTGACAACAACGGAGGAAGCGCTTCTGCTCCGGCTTCGACCAGGAAGCCAATCGGCACGACAATTTCCCTTCCTGACTATAGCGGGGAAAGGAAAGACTTGGAGTTCGTGGGGTGGTCGACGGACAGCAACGCAACTGGCGGTGGTGTGGCTCACTACACTAACACGGTCTACCCTGTTGGCTACAACTACACGGTATCCAGCGAGGACGTGATTCTGTACGCGACATGGGCGAGCAAGAACCTCGATGCAGAATTCTGCATTCGCACAGATGGGAAGATCCCCAGAGAGCCCCAGGCTTATCCGACGGATCAATACACAGGCCGCGTCAAGGTCGAAGATGCCGTCAAGCTGGGGGTGTTTTACGCGAATACTACGGGCGTTTCTGCCAAGCTGGCCTATGAGCCGACTCCTGAGCAGATACGGGATCATATGGTAAAAACATACGATCCCAACACTCAAGATGTTGTGTGGTACGTGATAAAGAACGAAAGCGACGGGTGGCACGTTGACGGCGTCATCGTGGACAAAAACAAGGTTGCTCTCACCTACGAGCCGAATGCCCCTGATGGCATATGGGACAACATGCCTGCAGGTGAGATGTATAACAAAAACGATCAAGCAACAATCTCGGATATGGTCCCGACGCGTTCTGACGGCTATGTCTTTGACGGGTGGAAAGAGAGCAAAGAGGGCGCAGGCTATACAACGTATTGGGCGGGCAATGAGATCGTCATGGATTCCGATAAGACCCTGTACGCCCAATGGAAAAGTGACGACCACTACACCGTTACCTACAAGACTGATCCAGAAAGGGGCGGTTCCCTCAGCCAGCGTAGCCAGACTGACCTCGTAGACAGCAACGAGAAGGTGGCTGGTTCAACGGTCACGCCAAATCCAGGATACAAGTTTAAGGGCTGGTACAAGGGGGCGCATCTCGTTTCAAGTGATCTTACGCTCAGCGAAGGAACAGCCAAGGACAAGCTCAACGTAGACAAGAACGGGCATTACGCCAACACGACCTACACGGCCAAGTTCGAAGTCGATCAGACGGTGAAGTTCAACTACGAGGTCAACTACTTCATCGACGAGACGACCAAACCCGTGCCGGGTATCGATCCCAATCCGAAGACTGGTACCGGTTACGTCGGCGAGTGGGTCACTTGGGAAAATCCTGCGACTAGCGGCGGCTACAAGCTCAAGGAATGGCAGCCCACTGGTCTGACGGTTACCAATGACAACAAGGCTTCTGCGACGGTCTACTATGCCGTTGATCCCAGTCAAACCTATGACGTCACCTACAAGGCCGAGACTGGTGGCCAGGTTGCCCGACTTGCCGCTGACGGCACGAAACCCGTTTATGGCCTCAGGTGGACGAACGATGACATCTGGGTTCGCGAAGCCACGGGCGTGACCGGCGCGATCGTCAAGACCGACAACGGCTATACATTTGACGGCTGGTATGTCGGCGAGGGTGATGCTGCGAAGAAGATTTCCTCCAACGAGGTATTGACTCGCGAGGAAGCCGTAAAACACCTGAATGCCGGTAAGACCACTGGCTCGTACGATAATACGTTATACACCGCCAGATGGACTCAAGATGAGTACGCCGTCACCTACACCGACGGCGTCGAGGGATCCGAGGTCTTCGCCGACCAGGTGACCGGGGGCCTGGCCTACGGCGACGAAACGCCCGCGTTCACCAACGGCGGCGACACGCCCGCCGACCCGGCCCGCCCCGGCTACACCTTCAAGGGCTGGAGCCCCGAGGTCGCCGGCACCGTCACCGGCTCGGTCACCTACACCGCCCAGTGGACCCAGGACGTCTACGCCGTCACCTACACCGACGGCGTCGAGGGCTCCGAGGTCTTCGCCGACCAGGTGACCGGGGGCCTGGCCTACGGCGACGAAACGCCCGCGTTCACCAACGGCGGCGACACGCCCGCCGACCCGGCCCGCCCCGGCTACACCTTCAAGGGCTGGAGCCCCGAGGTCGCCGGCACCGTCACCGGCTCGGTCACCTACACCGCCCAGTGGACGGCGAATCCCAGTGCTAGATATGAAGTCCAATATTATCGTCAAAATGTTGTGGGTGACGGCTACGCCCTGTTTGAGACAACAGAGGGCGTGGGTACCACGGGCACTGAAGTTACGGCGGCGCCGAAGAGCTACACGGGCTTCACGCATGTGGTGACTGGTGATTCGGTCGAGTCCGGCATCATCGCCGGGGACGGCTCGCTCGTCCTTAGGCTGTACTACGATCGCAACCTCTATACGGTGAGTGGAGTTATCGACAACGGCGGTTCGGTCGAGGGCAACAACCAGGAGGTTCGCTATCTGGCGTCTTCTGAGCCCATGACTTTTACAGCTGCAAGCGGGTATCGCATTGTCTCGATTGCTGTCAACGGCGAGCCTCAGAACGTCACGCCTGGCATGATCTCCTACACATTCGGTGCTGTTTCCGATGTCGACAGAAATTACGTGGTCGATGTCAAGACGGCTGCTCTCGGCTCAGTCGTTGCAATTGCTCCTAGCGCGCGGAAGACCTATGACGGTACGCCGCTCGTCCCAGGTGCCGCCGTCTTCGAAGGGTTGCCGGCGGGATATACGGCTGAGGCCGTCGTCTCGGGCGAGCAGACTAACGCGGGCAGCTCGATGAGTTCGCTGTCGAACATCATCATCCGTGACGCCGATGGCAACGATGTGACGAGAGACTTCGCCATCGATGCCAAAGACGGTACGTTGATTGTTGATCCTGCTTCCGTCGTCATCACGGTGAACAGCGCTTCCAAGCAGGTCGGCACGACTGATCCGGTGTTCACGGGCAAGCCCGACGGCTTAGTGAGCCAAGATGACTTGGGCACCATCACCTACTATCGCATCGGTTCGGAAGAGGCCGTGGGCTCGTATCCTGACGTGCTTGTGGCCAGCTATGCGAGCAATCCGAACTACACGGCAGAGGTCACTCCCGGTACCTTCACCATCACAGCGGCTCCTGTTCCCGATGAGCCGACTCCCGATACGCCCGGTGGTACCACCCCCGGCGGCACGACCCCGGGCGGCACGACGCCTGATACCCCGGGCGGTACCACGCCGACCCCCGGTGGCACGACTCCTGGCAACATCATACCGGTGATCCCGACTCCGCCGACGCCGACCCAGGTGCCGGGCACGGTGCCTGACGGGGCGCTGACCCCTGCGATGACGCCCCTCGTTGACGCGCTCGAGGGCGCGGCCGAAGCCGTCATCGGCGAGGACGCCACGCCGCTCGCTGACATCGGCGACGAGGCCACCCCGCTGGCCGAGCGCCATGTGAGCTGCTGGGTGCACTTCTACATCATCCTCGGCATCATCGTCACGCTCGTCTACGCGGCATGCGTGGCGGCTCGCCGCGCGCTGTTCTCGCGTCGCCTCAAGAAGTACGAGGACGAGATCGCGGGCGATGACAACTCGCCTTCAAAGGAGCCTGCCCGCGAGGGCTTCGGGTTCAGCCCCGTCCCCATGGCTCCGCGGGGTGCGACGGCGACGGCGTTCGCGGGCCAGAACAAATAGGGGAGGGTCGAATACGCCCAATCCGTGTGCTTTTGCGCTGTTCCTGCGCTAGAATGATGCCCAAGCACAACGAGGCGCCCTCAGGGGCGCAAGGGAGATGAAGGAGAGAAACCCCTCATGAAGGTCAACCAGAAGAAGCTCGAGCCCGGCAAGGTCCGCCTCGAGGCCGTCGCCACCGTCGACGAGGTCAGCAACGTCCTGCAGGCGGCGCACGTGGCGTTCGCCCAGTCCATGGGCTTGCAGCCGCAGCAGGGCAAGACGGTCGCCGAGGTCGCCGAGGAGCACATGGGCATCAAGAACCTCGACTCCATCGTGGAGGCCAGCGCCATCGAGGCGCTCGTCCCGCTCGCGCTCGACAAGAAGAACATCGTGCCGCTGTTCCCGCCGAAGGCCGAGCCGAAGTCGCCGTTCAAGCGCGGCCGCCAGTTCTCCTTCGACGTGGAGGTCACGCTGAAGCCCGACTACGAGCTCACCTCGTACGACCCGGTCGAGGTCACCGTCCAGCCCTACCGCTTCAACGAGGCCGTCGTCGACGCGCAGATCGAGGACATGGCGAAGCGCTACACCTCCTTCGTCGCGGACGACCCCCGTCCGGTCGAGAAGGGCGACAGCTGCCTCATCGCCATGAAGTGCTTCGAGAAGGGCGAGGAACTCAAGGGCCTCAGCACCGAGGGCCGCACCTACACGGCCGGCAAGGGCTACATGCCCGAGGGCTTCGACGAGGCGATCCTGGGCATGCAGCCGGGCGAGACGAAGCAGTTCACCTTCGAGGGCCCCGGCATCGACGATGACTTCAACGAGATCACGCAGGTCATCGACTGCACGCTCACGGTGAAGGAGATCCAGAAGGAGGCGGTCCCCACCATCGACGACGAGTGGATCGCCAAGAACATGCCCATGTACAAGGACCTCGCCGCGCTGCGCGCCGATATCGCCCGCAACCTCGAGCGCCAGGATCGCGAGCAGTACGACACCTACTGCATGCAGGCGGTCGCCTCTGAGCTCGGCCGTCGCTTCGAGGGCAAGATCGCCGACGAGGCGTACGAGGCCATGCGCGACAACCTCGTGCAGAACCTGCGCGTCAACCTGCAGCAGCAGGGCAAGGACTGGGAGGAGTTCGTGCAGGAGAACGGCGGCGAGCAGCAGTTCGGCATGATGCTCATGCTCCAGACGCGCGAGATGCTCGTGCAGGGCTTCGCGCTCGACGCGGTGTTCCGCCACGAGAAGCTCAAGCTCACCGACGAGGACATCGACGCCGCCTGCCGCGTGATGAACCCGCAGGCGAACCCTAAGCAGATACGCCAGCAGTTCGAGCAGTCGGGCCGCGGCTTCGCCCTGCGCGAGTCAGCCGAGCGCATGAAGGCCAACCGCTGGGCGCTCGAGCATGCGATCGTGAAGCACCCCGAGGAGGCGCCCGCCGCAGCGCCCGAGGTGCTCGAGGAGCCCGCAGCCGACGAAGCCGCGGAGTAGCCCGCCCTTGCCGCACGCGAAGCCCCGAAAGAACAAGGCCGCAGCTCCCACGCGAAAGGAGGCTGCGGCCGCTGACTTCCTTCCCATGACGCGCGAGGCGGCGGCCGCGCGCGGATGGGACGAGCTCGACTTCGTGTACGTGTCGGGCGACGCCTACGTCGACCACCCCTCGTTCGGCCACGCCATCATCACGCGCCTGCTCGAGGCGCACGGCTACCGCGTGGGCGTCATCGCGCAGCCCGACTGGCGCGACCCGGCCTCCGTCACCGTGTTCGGCGAGCCGCGACTGGGCTTTCTGGTGTCGGCGGGCAACATGGACTCCATGGTGAACCACTACACCGTGGCCAAGAAGCGCCGCCGCTCAGACGCGTTCACGCCCGGCGGCGAGGCGGGGCGCCGCCCCGACCACGCGGCGGTGGTGTACGCGAACCTCATCCGCCGCACCTACAAGAAGGCGCCCGTCATCCTCGGCGGCATCGAGGCGAGCCTGCGCCGCCTGGCGCACTACGACTACTGGTCGGACTCCCTCAAGCGCTCCATCCTGCTCGACTCGGGCGCCGACCTCGTGAGCTACGGGATGGGGGAGCACTCCATCGTCCAGATCGCCGACGCGCTCGCCGCGGGGCTCTCCGTCGCCGACCTCACGTTCATCGACGGCACCGTGTACAAGGCGCGCTCGCTCGAGCACGTGTACGACTACGAGCTTCTGCCCTCGTGGGACGAGATCCGCGCCGACAAGCTGAAGTACGCCGAGAGCTTCGCCGTCCAGTACGACAACGCCGACCCCGTCCGCGGGAAGCGCCTGGTCGAGCCCTACTCCGACCACGAGTTCGTGGTGCAGAACCCGCCCGCGCCCCCGCTGACCACCTCCGAGATGGACGCGGTCTACCGCCTGCCGTACGCGCGCACGTGGCATCCCGCCTACGACGCGGCCGGCGGCGTGCCCGCCATCGCCGAGGTGAAGTTCAGCCTCGCGAGCTGCCGCGGCTGCTTCGGCGAGTGCTCGTTCTGCGCGCTCACGTTCCACCAGGGGCGCATCATCTCGGCGCGCAGCCGCGAGTCGCTCCTCGACGAGGCGCGCCTCATCACGCAGGACCCCGGGTTCAAGGGCTACATCCACGACGTGGGCGGCCCCACGGCGAACTTCCGCGCGCCGGCCTGCTCGCACCAGCTCGAGCGCGGCGCGTGCGCGCGCAAGCGCTGCCTTGTTCCCGAGCCCTGCCGCGCCTTGGACGTGAGCCACGCCGACTACGTGGAGCTTCTGCGCGCGCTGCGCGCGCTGCCGGGCGTGAAGAAGGTGTTCGTGCGCTCGGGCATCCGCTTCGACTACGTGATGGCCGACCCCGACCCCGCGTTTCTGCGCGAGCTCGTGGCCCACCACGTGTCAGGCCAGCTCAAGGTGGCGCCCGAGCACGTGTCCGACGAGGTGCTGCGCCACATGGGCAAGCCCTCCCGCGCGGTGTACGACGCGTTCGTGCGCGCCTACGAGGCCGAGAACGCCCGCGTAGGCAAGAAGCAGTACCTCGTGCCCTACCTCATGTCGTCGCACCCCGGCTCCACGCTCAAGGAGGCCGTCGAGCTCGCCGAGTTCTGCCGCGACATGGGCTACAACCCCGAGCAGGTGCAGGACTTCTACCCCACGCCCTCGACCATCTCCACCTGCATGTACTACACCGGCGTCGACCCGCGCACCATGCAGCCCGTCTACGTGCCGCGCTCGCCGCACGAGAAGGCCCTGCAGCGCGCCCTCATCCAGTACCGCAACCCCGCCAACTACGACCTGGTGGCCGAGGCGCTCGCGAAGGCGGGCCGCCGCGACCTCGTCGGCTACGGCCCCGACTGCCTCATCCGCCCCCGCAAGCCCTCCAAGCGCAACCCCGCGAATTCTGCGAAAGGCGCTGCGAAAGGGGAGCGCGCGAACCCCGCGAAAGGCAGCGCGAAAGGGGAGGGCGCAAGGGGCGTGAAGTCCTCGCGTGGCTCGAAGGGCGCCGCCCGCCCTGCGCCCGCGCAGCCTCAGCGCGCCGGGCGCCCCCCGAAGGCCAACGGCCGCAAGGGCGGCATTCGCAAGGGGCGGTAGCGCCCCCGACCTCGCCGCCCAGCTCGCCCAGCTCGACGGCTGTGTGCACCTTGTGTCCCCGCGACATCCGGCAACTTTTCCTTGAAATCCTTCCTTCGCGCGCATATAATGTCTCTTTGCGTCTGCGTGTGTTATGGATACACCCGGACGCGTGGTTAGACGGAGTCGCGGCGCCGAGCCTCCATCGGCGCATGATCGGCAATCGCCTGGCCATGTAACGTAGATGAGGTCCTTGGTGTGCGGAGAGGCGCGCGAGCAAGGGTCTCGGCGGGCTGCCGCCGGCGTTCCACCTGCCGTCACCAGGCGCGGGGCGCAGGCAAGCTAGCCCGAAGGTACAGGAAAGGTTGAACTGTGGGTATCAAACAGTACAAGCCGACAAGCCCCGGCCGACGCTTCCAGACGGTCTCCGACTTCGCGGAGATCACCACGTCGAAGCCGGAGAAGTCGCTGCTTGCGCCGAAGCCTAAGAAGGCCGGGCGCAACAACTACGGCCGCATCACCACCCGTCATCAGGGTGGCGGCAACAAGCAGCGCTACCGCATCATCGACTTCAAGCGCAACAAGGACGGCGTGCCTGCCAAGGTCGCCACGATCGAGTACGATCCGAACCGCTCGGCTCGCATCGCCCTTCTGCACTACGTCGACGGCGAGAAGCGCTACATCATCCACCCCAAGGGCCTCAAGGTAGGCGACATGGTGGTAAGCGGCCCTGAGGCCGACATCAAGCCCGGCAACGCCCTGCCGCTCGCCAACATCCCCGTCGGCACGCTCGTCCACAACGTCGAGCTGCAGCCGGGTCGCGGCGCGGCGATCGCCCGCTCTGCTGGCACCAGCATTCAGCTCATGGGCAAGGAAGGCAAGTACGCCATCCTGCGCATGCCCTCCTCCGAGATGCGCCGCGTGCTCCTCACGTGCCGCGCCACCATCGGCGAGGTCGGCAACGCTGAGCACTCCAACATCAAGATCGGCAAGGCCGGCCGCAAGCGCTGGATGGGCGTTCGTCCCACCGTCCGCGGCACCGTCATGAACCCGGTCGACCATCCGCATGGCGGCGGCGAGGGCAAGAACAAGTCCGCTGGCCGTCATCCGGTCACGCCGTGGGGCGTTCCCACCAAGGGCCATCGCACCCGCAACCCCAAGAAGGCGTCGAGCCGCTTGATCATTCGCCGTCGCAAGAAGTAGCGCGTGACACTTTAAGGAGTAATAGTGAGCAGAAGTTTGAAAAAGGGTCCTTTCGTAGAACCGCGCCTTCTGGGTCGCATCGAGGCTATGAACGCGGCTGGCGAAAAGAACGTCATCAAGACCTGGTCCCGTGCCAGCACCATCTTCCCCGAGATGGTCGGCCACACCATCGCCGTTCACGATGGTCGCAAGCACGTGCCGGTATACATCACCGAGTCCATGGTTGGCCACAAGCTGGGCGAGTTCGCCCCGACCCGCACGTTCAAGGGTCATTCGGCCGACAAGGGCAAGAAGCGATAGGATAGGGGTGAACAATGGAAGTTAAGGCAGTATCCCGCTACGTTCGCGTCTCCCCTCGCAAGGCTCGCGTCGTTGTCGACCTGGTTCGCGGCAAGTCCGTCGAGCAGGCTCGTGAGATTCTGGCATTTACCAACCGCGCCATCGCGGAGACCGTCGAGAAGACGCTCAACTCCGCCGTGGCCAACGCTGAGCACAACAACCACCTGCGCGCCGACACGCTCGTCGTGAAGGCCGCCTACGTGGACGAGGGTCCGACGCTGAAGCGCATCCGCCCGCGTGCCAAAGGCTCTGCGTCGCGCATCAACAAGCGCACCAGCCACATCACCATCATCGTTGCACCGCGAGAGGAGGCATAAAGTCCATGGGTCAGAAAGTCAGCCCTACTGGGTTCCGCCTGGGCATCACCGAGGATTGGCGCAGCCGTTGGTACGCCGACAAGAACTACGCCGCTACCCTCGAGAACGACCTTGCCATTCGCAAGTTCCTGGACACCTACCTTGCCCGTGCCGCTGTCTCCAAGGTTGAGATCGAGCGCGCTGGCGACAAGATCAAGGTCATCATCACCACGGCCCGCCCGGGTGTGGTCATCGGCAAGAAGGGCGCCGAGATCGACGCCCTGCGCAAGAAGCTCGAGAAGGTCGCCTCCGGCCCCGTCTCCGTCGAGGTCGTCGAGATCAAGCGTCCCGAGCTCGATGCCGTGCTGATCGCCCAGTCCGTGGCCGAGCAGCTCGAGGGCCGCGTCGCCTTCCGCCGCGCCATGCGCAAGGCCGTCCAGTCCGCCCGCAAGTCCGGCGCCAAGGGCATCCGCATCCAGTGCTCCGGCCGCCTCGGCGGCGCCGAGATGAGCCGCCGCGAGTGGTACCGCGAGGGTCGCGTGCCGCTGCACACCCTGCGCGCCAAGATCGACTACGGCTTCGCCACCGCCGCCACCACCATGGGCTCCATCGGCGTCCAGGTGTGGGTCTACCACGGCGACGTGCTCCCCGGCCAGAAGGCTCCGCAGCCGGCTCTCGAGGGAAGCTCCCGCCCGAGCCGCCGTCGCAACGATCGTAACGAGAGGGGGCACAAGTAATGCTCGTACCTAAGCGCGTCAAGCACCGCAAGGTGCAGCGTGGTTCCATGAAGGGCAAGGCCAAGGGCGGCACGCGCCTGAACCACGGTTCTTACGGTATCCAGGCTCTTGAGGCCCACTGGATCACCAACCGCCAGATCGAGGCAGCTCGTATCGCCATGACCCGCTACATGAAGCGTGGCGGCAAGGTGTGGATCACGATCTTCCCCGACAAGCCGATCACCTCGAAGCCCGCTGAGACCCGCATGGGTTCCGGCAAGGGCAACCCCGAGGGCTGGGTAGCTGTCGTCAAGCCGGGTCGCATCATGTTCGAGATCGACGGCGTTGACGAGGAGACGGCCAAGGAGGCTTTGCGCCTCGCCATCAACAAGCTGCCCATCAAGTGCAAGATTGTCACTCGCGAGACGGAAGGGCAGGAATAAATGAAAGCAGCAGAGATTCGTGAACTTTCTGCCGAAGACCTGCAGGCGAAGTTGAAGGAGGCGCGTGCTGAGCTGTTCAACCTGCGCTTCCAGATGGCCACGAGCCAGCTTGACAACACCGCCCGCGTTAAGCAGGTTAAGAAGGACATCGCGCGCATCCAGACCGAGATGCGTGCTCGTGAGCTGAGCGCGTAGCTTAAGGGAAGGTGTGAGAAATGACTGAAGAGCGCAATTTGCGTAAGGTCCGTCAGGGCGTCGTGGTCAGCGACACCAATGACAAGACCATCGTGGTAGCCGTCGAGCAGCGCAAACCGCATCCGGTGTACGGCAAGATGATGACCACCACGAAGAAGTTCCATGCCCATGACGAGAACAACGAAGCCGGCGTTGGCGACATCGTTCAGATCATGGAGACGCGCCCGCTGTCCAAGATGAAGCGCTGGCGCCTCGTGAAGATCGTCGAGAAGGCCAAATAGCGCGTGTGCGTTGCATGCAGCTATCTTTTTAGGAAAGTTAGGTAAAGCATATGATTCAGATGCAATCCATGCTCGCGGTGGCCGACAACTCCGGCGCTCGCAAGGTGCAGTGCATCAAGGTCCTCGGCGGCTCGAAGCGCCGCTATGCGGGCCTCGGTGATGTGATCATCTGCAGCGTGAAAGAGGCTATGCCCAACGGTAACGTGAAGAAGGGCGAGGTCGTCCGCTGCGTGATCGTGCGCGTGAAGAAGGAAGTCCGTCGCGCTGACGGCTCCTACATCCGCTTCGACCAGAACGCCGCCGTTCTGATCAACAACGACGGCTCTCCGCGCGGCACCCGTATCTTCGGGCCCGTCGCCCGCGAGCTCCGCGACAAGAAGTACATGAAGATCGTGTCTCTGGCACCGGAAACGCTCTAAGGGAGGTGTCAGTCATGAAAATGCATGTGAAGAAGGGCGATACCGTCAAGATCCTGTGCGGCAAGGACAAGGGCAAGCAGGGCAAGATCCTGCGCTCGATCCCGCAGAAGCAGCGCGTGGTCGTCGAGGGCGCCAACATGATGAAGAAGGCCATGCGCCCGACTCAGGCGAACCCGCAGGGCGGCATCTCCACCATGGAGGCCCCCATCCACGTCTCCAACGTGATGCTGGTGTGCCCGCACTGCAACCAGGCGTCCCGCGTCTCGAAGCGCGTGAACGAGGCCGGCAAGAAGGTCCGCGTCTGCAAGAAGTGCAACAAGGACATCGACTAGCTTTGTTCCGCCGTTGCTGACGCAACGGCGGAACAGCTCGACGCTGCGGCTTTCCCCAGCACCCCACCTTGTCGCGCTGACGAAAGCTCGTGTACGAAGTACACTTCGCCTTCGCCATCACGCCAATCTGGGGCACTGGGAAAACCCTCGCTGACGTTACGAACGTTCAGCGAGGGTTTCGCTGTAGTAACGAGGTTGATTTGAGCGCATGGGTTGACCGGGGAGGGGCTTTCGGGTAAAGTCTCTTCTTCGGGCGCCCATGCGCTCTATGGCCCTGGGATACCAGGGACGCGGGGTCGGAAATCCCGCGTTTAATTCATCGACGGAAAGGTTTCACCTATGGCTCCTCGTTTGAAGGAAAAGTATCAGAATGAGATCGTCGCCAAGCTCGAGAGCGAGCTCGGCATCGCCAACGTCAACCAGGTTCCGCGTCTCGAGAAGATCGTCGTGAACATGGGCGTGGGCGCTGCCGCCGGCGACTCCAAGCTGCTCGACGCCGCCATGAACGACATGCGCATCATCACCGGCCAGCAGCCCTGCGTCACCCGCGCCAAGAAGTCCATCGCCGGCTTCCATGTGCGCGAGGGCCAGGCCATCGGCTGCAAGGTCACCCTGCGCGGCGACCGCATGTGGGAGTTCCTCGACCGCCTGCTGGCGACCGCCCTTCCCCGCGTGCGCGACTTCCGCGGCATCTCGCCGAAGAGCTTCGACGGCCGCGGCAACTACACGCTCGGCATCACCGAGCAGCTGATCTTCCCCGAGATCGACTACGACAAGATTGATCGCACCCGCGGCATGGACATCACGTTCGTGACCACGGCTGACGACAACGAGAGCGCCTTCGCGCTGCTTTCCGCGCTGGGCTTCCCGTTCAAGAGCAAGTAAACCGAACAGCCGCCTCGCAAGGGGCGGCTTGTTTGCGTAACCTCAGGCAACAAGACCTGAAGCATGGGGTTTCGGGTCTTTAAGCAAGAAAGAAGGAATGCATGGCTAAGAAATCGATGATCGCCAAAGCCAAGCGCGAGCCGAAGTTCTCCACGCGTCAGCACAACCGCTGCACGCGTTGCGGGCGTCCCCGTGCTTACTATCGCAAGTTCGGCCTGTGCCGCATCTGCTTGCGTGAATTGGCCAACAAAGGCGAGCTGCCCGGCGTGACCAAGTCTTCCTGGTAAGAGCTGGCACACGTTTAGGGTGTGTCGACGTGAAAGGCGGAGGCGCTAAGGGCGCCGACGAACCGAACGCTCGGCTCATCACGAATCAAAGGAGAAAACAAACATGACAATGACCGATCCCATCGCAGATATGCTTACGCGCGTGCGTAATGCCCAGTCTGCCGGCAAGGAAACGGTGTCCATGCCCTCGAGCAAGAAGCTCATCGAGATTGCTCGCATCATGGACCAGGAGGGCTACATCCGCGGTTACGAGGTGATCGACGGCGAGCCCCGCGCGACGCTTGAGATCACGCTGAAGTACGGCCCGAAGAAGGCCAAGACCATCCGCGGCATCAAGCGCATCTCCAAGCCCGGCCTGCGCATCTACGCCGGCAAGGACGAGCTGCCCCGCGTGCTCGGCGGCCTCGGCACGGCTATCATCTCGACGAGTCACGGCGTCATGACCGACCGCGATGCCCGCAAGAAGGGCGTCGGCGGCGAGGTCATCGCTTACATCTGGTAGGAAAGGGAGGTATTGCATTATGTCTCGTATCGGCAAGATGCCCGTCACCGTTCCTGCTGGCGTTGACGTGACCATCGACGGCACCACGGTGACCGTCAAGGGCCCCAAGGGTGAGCTCACGCGCACCTTTCAGCCCTGCATGACCATCACGCAGGAAGGCAGCGAGATCATCGTCTCCCGTCCTGACGACACCCGTGAGTCCAAGAGCTTCCACGGCCTGACCCGCACCCTCATCCACAACATGGTCGAGGGCGTGTCCGCCGGCTTCACCAAGAAGCTGCAGCTCGTGGGCGTCGGCTACCGCGCCGCGCTCAAGGGCAAGGACCTCGAGATGCAGCTCGGCTTCTCGCACCCCGTCCTGGTGGAGGCCCCCGAGGGCATCACCTTCGAGGTTCCCAGCCAGACCGAGATCGTCGTCTCCGGCCCCTCCAAGGAGCAGGTCGGCCAGGTCGCCGCGAACATCCGCAAATGGCGCAAGCCGGAGCCCTACAAGGGCAAGGGCATCCGCTACGAGGGCGAGCATGTTCGTCGCAAGGTTGGCAAGGCTGGCAAGGACTAAGCGTCCGCTCGGTATCTGATTGAAGGGATTATCAATGAATAAGCTTCAGAAAAAGCAGGCCGGGTTGGCACGTCGCCATCGTCGCGTTCGCGCGAAGATCTCTGGCACGGCGGCTCGTCCTCGTCTGTGCGTTACGCGCAGCAACAACAACATCTACGTGCAGTTCGTCGATGACGTTGCCCACACGACCATCTGCGGCGTCTCCACGCTCGGCCCTGAGTTCAAGGCCACGGGCAAGCGGGGCAGCAACGTCGAGGGCGCTTCCGCTCTCGGCGAGATCGCCGGCAAGCTGGCACTGGAAAACGGCGTGACGGAAGTTGTGTTCGACCGTGGCGGCCACCTGTATCACGGACGCGTCAAGGCTCTGGCCGAGGCTGCCCGTGAAGCTGGTTTGAAATTCTAGAAGGGGTTTTAGCTTATGGCTCGTAAACAACAGCAGGAGAACGCCGTTCCTGAGCTCCAGGAGCGCGTCGTCAGCATCAACCGCGTTTCCAAGACCGTCAAGGGCGGCCGCCGCATGCAGCTCACGGCCCTCGTGGTCGTCGGCGACGGCAAGGGCCGCGTCGGCGTGGGCATGGGCAAGTCCGCCGAGGTTCCCACCGCCATCAAGAAGGGCGTCGAGGACGCGAAGAAGAACATGTTCTCGGTCCCGCTGACCGAGGGCGGCACCATTCCCCATGAGGTGCTCGGCGAGTACGGCGCCGGCCGCGTGCTGCTGAAGCCGGCCGTTCCCGGTACCGGCGTCATCACCGGCGGCTCCGTCCGCGCGCTGCTCGAGCTTGCCGGCGTGAAGAACGTCATCGGCAAGTCCCTCGGCACCGACAACGCCATGAACATCGTGAAGGCTGCCGCCGAGGGCCTCAAGTCCCTCGAGAGCCCGGCTGAGGTTGCCGCTCGTCGCGACAAGTCCGTCGGCGAGATCTTTGGCTGGAAGGAGCAGAAGTAATGTCTGACGCGAAGAAGACCCTGCGCATCACGCAGGTGAAGAGCGCCATCGGTCGCAAGGCCGACCAGGGCAAGACGCTCAAGGCTCTCGGCCTCGGCAAGATCGGCCGCACGGTGGAGCAGGTGGACAACGAGTCCGTCCGCGGCATGATCTTCAAAGTTAAGCACCTCATCGAGGTCGAGGAGATCTAAGCAGAGCTTATTCTGCATGAGGTATAATGCTTTTCGGCGCGCCTTTTCGCGAGGTGCGCCGTTGGCATAGTATTTGGAAGTTTGCTGGCGGCGAGCTGCCAGCATCGGGGGAGGGAAGTAACGTGCTCCCCCGAAGCGTAATAAGGAGATTGACTCAATGGAACTCAAGGATCTGAAGCCTGCTGAGGGCTCTAAGAAGAACCGCAAGCGCGTGGGCCGCGGCCCCGCGTCCGGCCATGGCAAGACGGCCGGCCGCGGCATGAACGGCCAGAAGTCCCGTGCCGGCGGCGGCAAGGGCCCGGGCTTCGAGGGCGGCCAGACGCCGCTCGCGCGTCGTCTGCCGAAGCTCCCCGGTTTCCGCAACTTCAACCGCGTGGAGTACCTGCCGGTGAACGTGAGCCGCCTCGAGGCGAAGTACGAGGCCGGCGAGGTCGTCGACGGCGAGTCCCTGTGCGCCAAGGGCATCATCAAGCATGCCGACGCGCTCGTGAAGGTGCTCGGCGACGGCGAGATCACCAAGGCCCTCACGGTCAAGGTCGATAAGGTTTCTGCTTCCGCCAAGGCGAAGATCGAAGCAGCCGGAGGAAAGGTCGAAGAGCCTTGCTAAGCTCGATCATAGACGCATTCAAGGTACCGGAGCTGCGCAAGAAGATCCTCTTCACGCTGGCGATCCTCGCGCTCTACCGCTTCGGCGCCTACGTGCCGGTCCCGGGCATCCCGTTCCATGACTTCGCCACGGCCTTCGCCGACACCGGCGTCGCCATGACGATGCTCGACCTGTTCACCGGCGGTGCGTTGTCGAACTTCTCGGTGTTCTCGCTGGGCATCATGCCCTACATCACCGCATCGATCATCATGCAGCTGATGCAGGGCGTCATCCCCGCCGTGGGTCGCTGGGCGCGTGAGGGTGACTCCGGTCGCCGCAAGATCACGCAGGTCACGCGCTACCTCACGCTGGGCCTGGGCCTCATCAACGCCATCGGCTACTTGCTGCTGTTCAAGTCGCCGGCCTACGGCGTGGTGTTCTCGACCGAGGTCCCCGAGATCGTCACCGACGTCGTCATCGTGTTCACGCTGGTCGCCGGCACCGCCTTCATCATGTGGATGGGCGAGCTCATCACCCAGCGCGGCATCGGCAACGGCATGTCGCTCATCATCTTCGTGAGCATCGTGTCCCGCGTGCCCTCCGCCATCTTCTCGTCCGTGAACCTCACGAGCGATCTGGGCATGGGCATCGCGCTCACCATCCTGATCCTGGCCGTGGTGCTCGTGTGCATCCCGCTGATCATCTACGTGGAGCGCGCGCAGCGCCGCATCCCGGTGAACTACGCCAAGCGCGTCCAGGGCCGCAAGATGATGGGTGGCCAGTCCACCTACATCCCGCTCAAGGTGAACGCTGCGGGCGTCATCCCGATCATCTTCGCGAGCTGCATCATCTACTTCCCGGCGCAGCTGGCGGCCATCTTCAACGTGGATTGGCTGACGACGTTCGCGAACTGGTGCTCCACCGGCGTGGTGAACTGGATCCTCACGCTCGTGCTCATCGTCTTCTTCGCGTACTTCTACACCTCCATGGTGTTCAACCCCGAGGAGACGGCTGACAACATCCGCAAGCAGGGCGGCTTCATCCCGGGCGTGCGCCCGGGCTCGGCCACCGTCACCTACATCAAGAACGTGATCCACCGCATCACGCTGCCGGGCGGCCTGTTCATCGCCTTCATCGCCGTGGTGCCCACGATCATCTTCTACTTCACGGGCAACCAGCTCATCCAGTCGTTCGGCGGCACCTCGATCCTCATCATGATCGGCGTCGCGCTCGACACCATGAGCAAGGTTGAGAGCCAGCTGAAGCAGCACAACTACGAGGGCTTCTTCAAGTAGGGAAATCACGTACGTTGGCTGGAGAGAGGACCCGTCTCGCAAGGGGCGGGTCCTCTCTTTTGCTAGAATAGAGCTACCAATCTGTCCACCATCGAAAGGATCGACTGAAATGAACATTGTGTTGCTGGGTGCACCGGGTGCCGGCAAGGGCACGCAGGCGGCGAAGCTCGTCGAAGAGGAGGGCCTGTGCCACATCTCCACGGGTGACATTCTGCGCGCGGCGGTGAAGAACCAGACGCCTTTGGGCGTGAAGGCCAAGGGCTACATGGACGCCGGCGATCTGGTGCCGGACGACCTGATCATCGACCTCATGAAGGAGCGCATTCAGCAGCCTGACACCGAGAAGGGCGTCATCCTCGACGGTTTCCCGCGCACGACCACCCAGGCCGTGGCGCTCGACACCATGCTCGCCGAGCTCGGCCGCCCGCTCGACGCGGCGCTGCTGATCGACGTGGAGGCCGAGGTCATTGTGAGCCGCCTCTGCTCGCGCCGCATGTGCAAGGAGTGCGGGCACATCGGCACCGCCTCCGACGCGGCGTGCCCGAAGTGCGGCGGCGAGATGTACCAGCGCGATGACGACAACGAGGTCACGGTGCGCAACCGCCTCGACGTGTACGAGAAGTCCACGAGCCCGCTCATCGACTACTACCGCGGCTGCGAGCTGCTCGTCACCATCGACGGCGACCGCGACCCGCAGGTGGTCTACGCCGACGTCAAGGAGGCCTTGGGGCTCTAGGCTCCGCCTGCCCTGACGGGCTGGGCTATGCCGAAGACGCGATCCCGCGCCAGCGTGCCTGGCGCGGGATTTTTTCGTATAATGGTGAGCTGACATGCCTACCATTCGCCAGAACATCTCGTATGCCTACAAGCGCTCGGTCAAGCCCTACCGCGCGTCGATCACCCACATCGTGCGCTCGGTGGCGGCGCTCTTCCTCGTGGCGCTGCTGCTCGAGGTGTTCGTCTTCAACTACAACTACTTCGCCACCCTGTCGAACAAGCCGATCAACCTGAAGGACCAGATCGAGCTTGCGAAGGGCGACGACGGGCTGTTCCGCCTGACGGCGGTCGACCACGTGATGGAGTTCAAGAACCTCAACACCGAGGTGCGCAACATCCGCATCGACTTCGACGAGCACCAGCCGGCTCAGAACCTGCGCGTGAAGGTCCAGTTCACCGATGACGCGCACCACACCTACTTCGACTCCACCGAGTACACCGTCGGCGTGCCCGAGGTGGACGTCTCCACGTGCGTCACCGAGAGCGAGTACATCAACCTCAACACCTCAGGCTACGTGAACAACCTGCGCATCGAGGTCGTCGGCGACGAGGTGAGCTACCCCATCAAGCTCTGGACGGTCTCGCTCAACGCGCACCATCCCTTCACCTTCAGCGGCGCGCGCTTCACTGCGGCGTTCGGCCTGCTTCTGCTGTGCTTCATGTTCCGCCCGCGCTCGTCGATCTACCGCATCAACATCGTGGAGAACCCGCGTCGCTCGAAGGCGGGCGTCATCGGGATGGTCGTCGTCGAGATGGCGCTCGTGAGCTCGCTTCTGTTCTTCGGGTCGAACCTCGTGGGCGTGGCCACGTCGAGCTACAACTTCGGCTCGTGGGACGGCACCTCGGTGGTGAACACCTTCGAGGTGGGGGGCGACAACGCCCAGCAGTACGCCGAGCTCGCGCGCGCCATGGCCAAGGGCCAGCTCTACCTCGACGAGGAGCCGCCCCAGTGGCTGCAGGACATGCCCGACCCCTATGACAAGGGCGCTCGCGACGAGGCGCAGAAGGAGACGGGCGAGGCGTACCTGTTCGACGTGGCCTACTACGACGGGCATTACTACGTGTACTTCGGCGTGGTGCCGGTGCTTCTGTTCTACCTGCCGTTCTACCTGGTCACGGGTGCGAACTTCCCCACGGCCATCGGCGTGCTCATAGCGGCCCTCGCCTTCATCCTCGGCTGCTCGGCGCTGCTCGATCGCTTCGCGCGCTACCACTTCAAGCGCGTGAGCCTGGGGCTCTACCTGCTGCTGCAGATCCCGCTCGTGTTCTGCTGCGGCATCCTCTACCTGGTGAAGTTCCCCACGTTCTACTCGCTGCCCATCATGTGCGGGCTGGCGTTCTCGGTGTGGGGGCTGTACTGCTGGATGCGCGGGCGCCTCTCGAAGCACGCGTGCGCGTGGTATCTGGCCGGGTCGCTCTGCATGGCGCTCGTGGCGGGGTGCCGCCCGCAGCTGCTCGTGCTCTCGCTTCTGGCGTTCCCGCTGTTCTGGCGCACCTACATCACGAAGCGCCGCCTGCTCACCCCGGCGGGCGCGCGCGAGTTCGCCTGCCTCGTCGCGCCGTATTTGGTGGTGGCCGCGGGCATCATGGGCTACAACTACGCGCGCTTCGGGTCCTTCACGGACTTCGGCGCCAACTACAACCTCACGGTGAACGACATGACGAAGCGCGGCATGAACGTCGGCCGCCTCGCGCCCGCGTTCTTCACCTACTTCCTGCAGCCGCCCAACCTGACCGGCACGTTCCCGTTCATCCAGGCGGTCGACTTCAACACCACCTACATGGGGCAGACCATCAAGGAGGTCACCTTCGGCGGCATCTTCGCGTGCCTGCCCGTGCTGTGGATCCTGCCGTTCGCGCGCCGCATCCTCGATCTGCGCCGCCGCGCGCGCTCCACGCGCACCATCATGGGCGTCATCATGGTGCTGCTCGCCTCGGGCGTGCTCGTGGCCCTGCTCGACGCGGAGATGGCGGGCATCCTGCAGCGCTACTACGCCGACTTCAGCTTCATGTTCCTGGCGGCGGTGGTGCTTCTGGCGTTCATCGTGAACGAGAACATGGAGGCGGGCTCGACCGCGCACGTGATCGCCATGAAGGTGCTGCTCGTGCTGGTCACGCTCAGCGTGCTCTACAGCGCCCTCCTGTGCTTCGTCCCCGAGACGGGTTGGTACTCGGACATCTACCCGTGGGCCTATCAGGGTATAATCGAAACAGCTCAGTTTTGGACCTAAGGAAGGAATCACGACATGAAACTGATCATCGCGAAATCGTATGAGGACATGAGCCGCCGCGCCGCCGACGTGCTGGCTGCGCGCGTGAAGGAGCAGCCGAGCTGCGTGCTGGGCCTGGCCACGGGCTCAACCCCCATCGGGCTGTACGCCGAGCTGGTGCGCGACTGCAAGGCGGGCGAGATCAGCTTCGCCGACGTGGAGACGTACAACCTCGACGAGTACCGCGGCCTTTCCGGCGACCATGACCAGAGCTACCGCTACTTCATGAACGACAACCTGTTCGACCACGTGGACATCGACAAGGCGCGCACGCACGTGCCCGACGGCGCCTGCGCGGACGCCGAGGAGGCGTGCGCCGCGTACGAGGCGGCCATCGACGCGGCCGGCGGCGTGGACATCCAGCTTCTGGGCCTCGGGCACAACGGGCACATCGGCTTCAACGAGCCGTGCGACGAGTTCCCGAAGGCCACGCACTGCGTGCAGCTCACCGAGAGCACCATCAACGCGAACAGCCGTCTGTTCAACTCCGTTGACGAGGTGCCGCGCGAAGCGTATACCATGGGCATCGGCACCATCATGAAGGCCCGTGAGATCCTCGTGGTGGCCAACGGCGAGGGCAAGGCCGACATCGTGCGCCGCGCGTTCTTCGGCCCCGTGACGCCTGAGGTCCCCGCGTCCATCCTGCAGTTCCACCCCAACGTGACGGTGATCGTCGACGAGGAGGCGGGAGCGCTCTGCAAGTAGGTCCCGAGAAAGGACGTACCATGATAATCAAGAACGGCTTGGCGTTTGACGGCGAGGGGTTCGTCGCGCGTGACGTGCATGTCTCAGGCGGCGTGTTCGTCGCCGCGGACGCGGCCGCGGGCGCTGGCGCCGGGGTTGCGGCTGTCGCGGGCGACGTCATCGACGCGGCCGGCTGCTACGTGATCCCCGGCTTGGTGGACCTGCACTTCCACGGCGCCGCGGGCGGCGACGTGTCAGACGGCGACGAGGCCGGGCTGCACGCGATGGGCGCCTACGAGGCGTCGCGCGGCATCGGCGCCATGTGCCCGGCCACCATGACGCTCTCTGAGGAGATCCTCACGCACGCGCTGGGCGTCGCGGCGGCCTTCGAGCCGGCGGACGACGAGGCCGAGCTCGCGGGCGTCAACATGGAAGGCCCCTTCATCTCGCCCTCGAAGGTGGGGGCGCAGAACCCCGAGTACGTGCACGTCCCCGACGCGGCGATGTTCCGCCGCCTCCAGGAGGTCTCCGGCGGCCTCATCAAGCTGGTCGACATCGCGCCCGAGGAGCCGGGTGCGATGGAGTTCGTCGAGGAGCTCGGGGATGAGGTGCGCGTCTCGCTCGCGCACACCTGCACCGACTACGATACGGCCGCGCTCGCCTTCGAGAAGGGCGCGCGGCACCTCACGCACCTGTACAACGCCATGAACTCCATGCACCACCGCAAGCCCGGCCCCATCCCCGCGGCGGCCGAGCGCGACGACGTGACGGCTGAGATCATCGCCGACGGCGTGCACATCCACCCGGCCATGGTGCGCCTGGCGTTCAACCTGTTCGGCGACGATCGCATGATCCTGATCTCGGACACGCTGCGCGCCGCGGGCATGCCCGACGGGGTGTACGACCTCGGCGGCCAGGACGTCACGGTGGAGGGCTTTGAGGCGCGCATCGACAACGGCGCGCTCGCCGGCTCGGTGAGCGACCTTATGCGCTGCCTCTACGTCGCGGTGCACGACATGGAGATACCGCTCGTGAGCGCTGTGAAGGCCGCTGCGGCCAACCCGGCGCGCGCCTTGGGGCTGGAGGGCCGCTATGGCACCCTGGCCGCAGGGGCGGTCGCCAACGCCGTCCTGCTCGACCAGGAGACGCTCGAGGTGAAGCAGGTCATCCTCCGCGGCAAGGCGCTGTAGGACGACCGCGGGAACAGCAGAAAGACTCCTTGAACAAAGAGAGGACCCTCTGGAAGGAGGGTCCTCTCTTTTCCTGCGGGTGCTTTCAGCCCCGTGCGGGTGTTTCGGTCCTTACAGCTCCGGGAGGGAGGCGGCGGCCACGGACTGGCCGACGCGGCGCATCATCTCGTCGGGCAGCGTCACGTTCACCTTCGCCGCCAGCTCGGGGTGCTCCTCGCCCAGCACGCGGTTGCACTCGCTGATGATGAGGTCGCCGCCGACCCCCGAGGTCACGCGGCCCAGGATCAGCAGCGTGTCGATCTCGTAGAAGGCGCTGTACAGCACGAGGGTGTGCGCCAGGTACACGCCGATGGAGCGGAAGATGTCGAGCGCGCCGGCATGCCCCTCGTTGGCCAGGCCCTGGACCACCTTGAGCTTCTCGGCGGGGGAGAGCGCGGGGTCGAGCTCGATGCCCGCGGCCGGCGCCAGCTTGATCACGCAGTCTTGGCTGAAGTACTTGCAGCCCACGCCGAAGTCGCCTGACCACTCGTCCTGCATCGCGGTGGGCGCCAGGTCGACCGGCGCGAAGGCCAGCTCGTTGATCCAGCCGAGCACGTTGCCCTCGGCGTTCACGTAGCCCACGGCCTCGGACGTGCCCATGGCGATGCCGAGGATGTTGCCCTTGCCGGTGGACATGTAGCCCGCCAGCGCCGTCACGTCGCCGTCGTTGGCCACCACGAGCGGCACGTCGCCGATCTCGGCGGCAGCGCGCGTGTAGATGCTCTTGACCTCCTCGCGACGCTCGCGCGGCACCTTGATGAACAGCGACGCCACCATGGGCTGGTTGTTCACGTAGTCGCCCGCGGAGGACACGCCGATGGCGTCGACGCGCGGCATCTTGGAGGCGGCCGTCTTGAAGGCGGTCACGATCTCGTTGAAGTGGTAGGTGGGGTCCTCGGTGACCTTGGGGAACCACACGACCTCCTCGGAGTACACCGACTCGCCGTCGATGACGGCAGACACCTTGCGGTCTGAGCCGCCCGCGTCGAAGCCGATGCGGCAGCCCTCGGTGTGCCCGCCGATGGCCTTGGGGGCCTCGTTGGCGGCGGGGAAGTCAGCCTCGGACACCGCCACGACCTCGAGGTCCTTCTCGTAGAGGTCGTCCACGAAGCCGTGGTCGAAGGCGCGCTCACCCTGCGGGCTGTACATGGCGGCGATCTTCTTGGCGATGTCGTCGCAGCCGCAGACGTAGACCTTGAAGCCGCCGATGCTCCACAGCGAGAACTTGATGAGGCGCTCGACGTAGCGCAGGTCGGCCTCGGCGAACGCGCCGCCGCGGATCGCGCTCTCGCGCACGGAGATCAGGCCGTCCTCGCGCTCGACGGCCACCTTGATGGGGTGCGTGGCGCCCTTGAGGTACTCGCGCATCCACACGCCGAAGGGAACGTAGTCGCCATCCAAGACGGGCACGTTCTCGATGGAGTACTCGATGCCCAGGTAGTTGCTCATGTTCTTCCTTTCTCGAAGAATCGTCTGCGGGGTGGGGTGGGGAAGGCCGGCCCTCGCGAGGGAGGCTAGCCTTCCAAGATCTCGGTCAGGATGCGCTCGGTCATGGCCAGGGCGCGCGGCACGTGGAAGGGGCCCTTGAACGTGGAGCCCTTCGTGGAGGGCATGGTGGGCTTGCCGTCGCGGCGCAGGTAGCCGTACCACTCGCCGTACTCCGGGTCGGCGAAGTGCTCGCGCGCGTAGTCGAGCGTCTTGAGGAACCACGCGAGGAAGTACGGGTCGCGCGTGTCGCGGTAGGCCTTCGACGCGGCGATCATGATTTCGTTGTGGGGCCACCACAGCTTCATGTCGTGCTCGTACGCCTCGGGCGGCAGGCCCTTGGCGTCGATGAAGTACAGCAGCCCGCCGAACTCCTCGTCCCAGCCGGCCTCGATGGCCAGGCGGAAGATGTCCTCGGCCGTGGCGTGCAGCTCCTCGTCTCCGCGGTAGTTCGCCTCGTCCATCATGAACCAGCTGCACTCGATGTCGTGCCCGGGGTTCACCACGCGCCCCGCCGTGTACCACAGCTCGGGCTCGCCCTGGGTGTTCACGCTCTCGAGCGTGCAGCCGAGCTCGGGGCGGTAGTGGAAGTTCACGATGCGGTCGGTGCACTCGCGCGCGTGCCGGTCGTACTCGTCGGCGTGGGCCGGGTCGACCCGGCGCATGATGCCGATGATGTTGAGGAAGATCATCGGGTCGCCGAGCGCGTAGCCCGAGCGCGTGGCCGCGATGGTCTTGGGGCCGAGCCCCGCGGGATCCTCGATGAGGCCGTTGTTCAGCTCGTAGATCAGCCGGTAGGCGCGCCGCGCGCGCTCGAGGTGCGCACGCTCGCCCGTGACGCCGTAGTACTCGGCGTTGGCGATGCAGTAGAAGCCCTCGGAGAAGCAGTAGCGGCGCTGGCGCAGAGGCGCGCCCTCGGCCGTCACCGTGAAGTACAGACGTCCGCCGGCGTCATGGTTGATGCAGTGGTCCTCCAGAAAGTCGATGCTGCTCTTGGCGGCGGCGAGCCAGTCGGCCTGCGCGGTGTCGAGCCACGCGGGCGCTTCCTCGCCGTACAGGTGGGCGAGGTAGGAGAACGTCCAGCCGCAGCGCCCCTGCATCCACACGCTCTTGTCGGTGGAGTAGACCGCGCCCGTGCGGTCGAGGCAGGTGTACACGCCGCCGTTCTCGGCGTCCATGCCGTGCTCAAGCCAGAAGTTGACGCTGGCGTTCAGCTCCGCGCGAATCCACTCGCGAGCCTCCGCGAGCCTCTCGGTGTTCTCAGCAGTCAATGACCCTCCTCACGTCGAATGCGTTGCCTGGTCTGCGGCGCGCCGTGGCGCGCCGGCGGTTTCAGCTCGTGTCTCTAGTAGGCGGTGCGCACGGGCGCATCGGGGTCCATCATGCCCTCCCGCTTGAGGATGGCCACGATGCCCTCCACGTCGTCGCCCTTGAGCGGCTGGACGGGCTCACGCATCTGGTTGGTGTTGAACACGCCCATCTGCCACAGCGCCGTCTTGAAGGCGCCCACGCCCGCGCCGAAGCCCACGGTGGCCTTCACGTGACGCGTGACGAACATGAGGCGCGCCAGGTGGTCCTGGAGCTCCTTCACGCGCTCCCAGTCGCCCTCCTTCGCGGCGCGCCACTGCTCCACGTAGCTGTAGGGGTCGACGTTCGCGAGCCCCGGCACCGCGCCGTCGGCGCCGCCCAGATACGCGCCGTCGACGACGACCTCGTGCCCGGTGAGCAGCTGGAGGGGGTGTCCCGCGTCCTCGTTCTCGAGCATGAGCCAGCGGAAGCTGACGTCGTCGCCCGAGGAGTCCTTCACGCCCTGCAGCACGCCGTCGCACCCCAGGCGCACCAGCATGCTCGGGTCGAGCTTGGTGTGCACGCACACGGGCAGGTCGTAGGCGAACAGCGGCAGGTCGGTGTGCTCGCGGATGGCGCGGAAGTGGCGCTCCGTCTCCTTCGGGCCGCCGAGCGCGTAGAAGGGCGCCGTGGCCACGAGCCCGTCAACGCCGAAGCCGGCGGCGCGCTTGGCCTGGTCCACGACGCGCATGGTCTCCATGTCGACGATGCCGGCCAGCACGGGGACGCGCCCGTTGACGATGGCGACGGCCTCCTGCAGCACGTGGTAGCGCTGCGCGTCGGTCAGAAACGCCACCTCGCCGCTCGAGCCGAGGAAGAACAGGCCGTCGACGCCCGCGTCGATCATGCGGTTGACCGAGCGGTTGAAAGCATCCAGGTCGAGTGACTTCTTGTTGGTGAGCGGAATGATGACAGGGGGTATGACGCCCCGGATCTTTGAGGTTTCCATAGCATACCTTCTCTTCGAAGTTTAGGTCCCGGCGAGACAAACTATAGCGACAAACTATAGAGGGTTCAGGTGGTGGGGTCAAGGAAAAAAAGGAGGCCCCCAACGCAGTCGGAAGCCTCCTTTCTCGTCGTCATGGCGAAGGGTCTACTTCTTGCCCAGATCGGGGTGGAGCAGCGACGGGGCGGCGCCCAGAAGCAGGCGCGTGTAGTCGTCCTTCGGGTTGTTGAAGACCTGCTCGGACGTGCCCACCTCGACCGCGAGCCCGCCGTTCATCACGATGATGCGGTCGGAGATGTAGCGCACGGTCTGGATGTCATGGCTGATGAACACCATGGCCAGCCCCAGCTCCTTCTTGAGGTCCATGAGCAGGTTCAGGATCTGCGCGCGCACGGACACGTCGAGGGCGCTGGTGGGCTCGTCGGCGATGATGGCGTCGGGCTTGAGCGACAGGGCGCGGGCGATGGCCACGCGCTGGCGCTGGCCGCCGGACATCTGGCCGGGCAGCGCCTCGAGCACGCTCTCAGGCAGGCCGACCATGCCGATGAGCTCGTGGACGCGCGCCTCGCGCTCGGCGGGGGTGCCCACCTTGTGCAGGTTCATCGGGTCCATGAGCTGGTCATGGACGGTCATGCGGGCGTTCAGGGCCGTCGCCGGGTCCTGGAACACCACCGAGATCACGCGGCCGATGGTGCGGCGGTCGGCCGCGGTGCGGTGCGTGACGTCCTTGCCCTTGAAGAACACGCGGCCCTCGGTGGGCTTCTGCAGGCCGCACATCACGTTCGCCGTGGTGGACTTGCCGCAGCCGGACTCGCCGACGATGCCGATGGTCTCGCCGGGCATGAGCTTGAGCGTGAGGCCGCGCACGGCATGGACCTTGTTGGGGTGCAAGATGGAGCCCGTGCGGGTCTTGAAGGTCACCTTCACGTCGTCAAGGAAGATGATGGGAGTCTGCTCGTCGGAAGCCTTCGTCTCGACGGCCTCGGCTTTGATCTCCTCGGTCATTACTCGACACCTCCCTTCACGTAGGGCTCGATGCCGAGGCGCATGAGCTCGCTGTCAGGCAGCTCGGCATAGTAGTGGTCGGTCTGATGGTAGCGCTTGAGCATCGGGCGGATCTGGGAGACCTTGTCGGGATGGCTCGAGCGCGGGGTGAAGCGATCGCCCTCGGGGAAGTCCTTCGGAGAGGGGACCGAGCCCGGGACCTGGTGCAGGCGATCGCCGCCGGCCTCGATGGAGAGCACCGAGCCCAGAAGGCCGCGGGTGTACTCGTGGATGGGGTTGGTGAGGATGTCCTTCACCGGGCCCTGCTCCACGACCTGGCCGGCGTACATGACGGTGATGGAGTTCGCCACCTCGGCGACGAGCGCGAGGTCATGGCTCACGAACACCATGGCGAAGCCGAGCTCGTGCTGCAGGCGGTTGAGCAGGTCGACGACCTGCTTCTGCACCGTCACGTCGAGGGCGGTGGTGGGCTCGTCGGCGATGACGAGCTTCGGGTCGCGCGTGAGCGCCATGGCGATGAGCACGCGCTGGCGCTGGCCGCCGGAGAGCTCATGCGGGTAGGAGCCGAGCGTGCGCTTCGGGTCGAGGCCCACGAGCTCGAGCAGGTCCTCGGCCGTGCGGGTGCCGCCGCGGGAGGTGAGCTGCTTCATCTGCGTCCTGATGAGCATGGACGGGTTGAGCGAGGACAGCGCGTCCTGGTAGACCATGGAGATCTCCTTGCCGCGCAGCTCGTTGATCTCCTTCTGCGTCATGCTGAGCAGGTTCTTGCCGTCGTAGAGGATCTCGCCGGAGATCTCGGCCTTGGGGTCGAGCAGGCCCATGATGGCCAGCGAGGTGATGGACTTGCCGCAGCCGGACTCGCCCACGAGTCCCATCGACTGGCGCGGGCGCACCACGAAGCTCACGTGGTCCACCACGTTCACGTCGCCGTGGCGCGGGAACTTGATGCAGAGGTCCTTGACCTCGAGGATGGGCGGCACGTCGGTGCGCGCCTCGAAGCGGTCGTTGCGGATGCCCTCCATCTCCTTCAGGCGGGCGAGGCGCTTCCCGAGCATGTCAGCCTGAGCGGCGTAGGCGAGCTTCGGGTCGGCGACCAGGCGGTCGGCCTCGCGGTCGGTCTTGAGGTCGGCCTCGGTGAGCTTCACGGCGCTCTTGGGGGCGGCCATGGCGTCGGTGATGCCCTCGGACACGATGTTCAGGCAGAGCACCGTGACCATGATGGCGATGCCGGGGAACAGCGCCTGCCACCAGCGGCCGGCCAGCACGCCGTTGCGCGCGTCAGCGAGGATGTTGCCCCAGGTGGGCGTCGGCTCGGGGATGCCCGCCGAGATGAACGACAGGGACGCCTCGAACACGATGGCGTCAGCCACGAGCACGATGGTGAACACGAGCACGGGCGCGATGCAGTTGCGCACCACGTGCTTGACGAGGATCCAGGGCGCGTGCGCGCCGGACACGATGGCCGCGCGGACGTAGTCCTGGTTGTACTCGCTCATGACGTTCGCCCTCACGATGCGCGCGATCTGCGGGATGTACAGAAAGCCGATCGCGAAGATGAGCGAGGGCACGCTGTTGCCGAACACCACGATGAAGGTGGCGGCCAGGGCGATGCCCGGGAACGACATGATGATGTCGAGGATGCGCATGATGACGTTGGAGATGTGCGGGCGCACCACGGCGGCGATGGCGCCGATGACGGAGCCCACCACGAGCGCGAACGTCGTGGCGCCCAAGCCGATGGCCAGCGAGTACTTCGCGCCGCACATGATGCGCGACAGGACGTCGCGGCCCTTGTCGTCGGTGCCGAAGAGGAAGTCGGCGTTGGGTGGCGTGCGGGCCGTGTAGATGGCCAGCGGGTCGTAGGGCGCGATGAAGTCGGCCAGCAGCGCCATGAGGATGATGAGGATGAGGATCACGAGCGAGATGCGCGCGCCGATGGTCATGGCCTTCCAGCGGCGGAAGCGGACCTTGCCAGCGTTGGCCTCGAGTTTCTTGGTGAGGTTTCCACGAAGTTGTACCATAGCGCTACACCGTCCTGATTCGCGGATCGATCAGGATGTAGAGCATGTCGACGATCACGTTCACGACGATGAACGTGATGGCGACCACGAGGACGACACCCTGTACCAACATGACGTAGTTCGATGTGACGCCCGAGAGGATGGCCATGCCCATGCCGGGCAGGGCGAAGATGACCTCGAGGACCACGGCGCCGCCGATCATGTAGCCGAACTTGAGGCCGAGCACGGTGACGGGCGTGATGAGGGCGTTGCGCAGCACGTTGCGGGCGACGACGGTGCCGTAGGGGATGCCGAAGCCGCGCGCGGTGCGCACGTAGTCCTTGTCAAGCTCCTCGACCATCGAGGTGCGGATGATGCGCGTCATCTGGCCGGTCAGGGGAACCGCGAGCGCGACGCCGGGCATGGCCATGCGGGCGAGCCATCCGGCGGGGTCCTCGAAGAGCGGGGGAAGCGGACCCGATGCGGGCAGCAGGTGCAAGGTGGATGAGAACAGAAGGATGAACAGCACCGAAAGCCAGAACGACGGCGTCGCGATGCACGCGATCGAGAACACGCGGATTACCTGGTCAGGCCAGCGGTCGCGGTACAGGGCCGAGACGACGCCCAGGATGGCCGAGAGGATGATCGCGATGATGAAGCCGAAGAAGCCCAGCTGCAGCGTGACGGGCAGGGCCTGCGCGATGCGGTCTGCCACCGACTGGCTCGCCGCGCCGTAGGTGCCCAGGTCGCCCTGGAAGAAGCCGGCCATGTAGCGGCCGTATTGCACGATGGTCGGGTCGTTGAGGCCGTGTGACTCGCGGTAGGCCTCAAGCTGCTCCGGCGCCGCGTTCTCGCCGAGCGCCGAGTAGGCCTGGTCGATGGGCGAGAGCGACATGAGGAAGAACACGAGGACGGTGACACCAAATATCATGATCGGTAGCCAGATGAGGCGGTTGCCGATCAATCGTAAGAGATTGTTCACTGAATCCCCCTTTCGTTTCGGCTCTGACGAGCCCTCTTTCCTGTAGACGGCCTTTCTGAAAGAGCTCCCCTGATCCGACGTCTCAATAGAAATAGCCATCTTCCATTATAAGGGGACAAACCGTGTTTTTTTCGGGAAAGTAAAGGGCAAGTCAACCGGAGCGCAGGTTGCATCTCCGCCGACGCCGAGCGGTTATCAGGCCGTCACGCAGGCGGTGCGTTCCCGGGTCATCCCGAGTGGAGCATGCCAGCTCATCTTAGGCGAACATCCCTCTTTATGTCATCCTGAGCGAGCGAAGCGAGTCGAAGGATCTGGTCCCGAGTGCAATGCGTCGCATGTGCAATCCACGTGCAGCCAGATCCTTCGACTCCGCGCCCTGCGGGCGCTCCGCTCAGGATGACACGGGGGAGGGCGCCCCCTCCCTACCGCACCGCTGCGCTGCGGCGCCTCGCCGGGTGCCCCCTCCTTGCCGTCCGCTGCGGCGCGTGGCGGCTAGTCGTCGGCGAGCTGCTTCTCACACACGTGCCACCAGCTGTTGCCCGCGCCGCGCGCGTGCTCGCAGCCGACGCAGGGCCGCGTGCAGAACTCCGCGCTGCGCATGTCCTCGGTGAGGAGGTCGGCGCCCGCGTACGGCGTGCGCGGGGTGTCGGCGCACGCCTGCTCCATGCCGCGGATGAACAGGGCGGCCATCTGCCTCATGCCCTTGGCGGTGGGGTGCGTGCCGTCAATGGCGTCGTAGTCGAAGCCGAACGCGGCCATGTCGACCAGGTAGCAGCCCGCGCGCGCCGCCGCGGCGGCGCGGATGGCGTCGTTGTACTCGTCGACGCACATGCCGCGGAAGTAGCGCGGCGAGGTGGGGCGGCGCGCCCCGGCCACGCGCCCCGGCAAAAGCGTGGACACCCAGATGCGGGCCTCGGGCCACTTCTCCCGCATCTGGTCGATCATGCGGCCGTACGACGCGGCGAAGTTCGCGACGGTGCCCTCGGGCGCCATGCCGGCCACGCGGCCGTGGTAGGGGCAGGCGGCGGCGAGCTGCGGCGGCGCGGACGGCGTGGCTGCGGCGATCTGCGCGTCGCCCGACCCCCAGCCGTAGTCGTTGATGCCGATGTGCACGATGATGTCGTCGGGGACCCGCCCGTCGCGCGCAAGCGCCGCGATGCGCTCCGCGCTCGCGCCGACGGGGAACTCCGTGCCCTCGACCACGCAGCCCGACCAGGCCGCGTTGGCCAAAAGCTCCCCTTCGAAATGGTCTATGACCTGGCCCCACCAGGTGTCGGCGACGGAGTCGACACCGGTCGCCGCGCGCCGTTCGCCCTCGTAGAACACGAGCCAGCCCTCAGGCAGCGCGCCTTCGAACGAGCTGATGGAGTCGCCGTAAACGGAGAAAAGACGCGTCATGGTGAATCAGTCTCCTGTCCTTTGAGTGCCTTGCCCTGCCTGCACCTTGCCGTACCCGGTGAGAAGCCGCCCGCGGCCAGCGCCTCGCGCCCGATGCGCCGCCCGACCGCCGCCTCGCGTCCGATGCGCCGCCCGACCGCCGCCGCCCGACCGCCGCTCCGCGCGGGGCTTGCGCGGCGTGCGGGAACCGCATACCTGCCATCTTACTGGAAGCACGCGCGCTTGTGTTGCCGCAACGTAAAAAGAAGCCCGCCTCGGGTGAGGCGGGCTTCCGATGCGCTTGCAGGCGCTGCGTCAAGCGAGGGCGTGCCTACTTGAGCGAAGCGTTCTGGAAGTACAGACCGGTGGTCGGGCTGGGCTCGAAGCCGTCGATCTTCTCGTCCCACCAGCCGGTGGTAACCTGCTTGTGGAACAGCGGGTACAGCGGCACTTCCTCGGAGATGAGGTCGAAGCACTTGTTCCACGCGTCCTGGCGGGCAGCCTCGTCGGTGGCCTTGCGGGCGTCCATGAGGTAGCCGTTGAACTCCTCGCACTTGCCGTCGCCGCACTTGGCCCAGCAGGAACGACCCTGGGCCCAGTCGGTGTTCTGGCCGTAGAACCAGGACAGGTGCACGTCAGCGTTGGTGCCGAAGCAGCTCACGTCGCCGGGGGCCAGGAACACGTCGAAGGGCAGGACCTCGTTGGTCGGCGAGGGGGCCATCGTCGGGTAGGGGGCAGCCTGGACGTCGAGCGTGCAGTCGATGCCCACGGCGAGCAGGTCCTGCTGGATCTGGTTGGAGATGCTCTTGATCCAGTTGTCGATGACGAGCAGGGTGACCTTCATGCTCTCCTGGCCGGCTTCCTTGAGCAGGGCCTTGGCCTTCTCCGGGTCATAGGTGTAGACCGTGGAGGCCTTGTGGTAGGCCGGGTTGGACTCGGGCAGGTAGGACGTGATCTTGTCAGCGGTGCCGCCGAGCTGGTTGGAGATGATCTTGTCGTAGTCGATGGCATAGAAGAACGCCTGGCGCACGCGCTTGTCGTTGAAAGGCGCCTTCTGCGTGTTGAACATGAGGAAGCCGATGCCGTAGCTGGGAACGCTCTCGACGGTGACGCCGGCGTTGACGAGCTGGTCGACGTTGTCGAACGGGATGTTCTCGCCGGCAACCGCGGTGCCCTCCTGCAGGGCGGTGACGCGGGCGGTGTTGTCAACGCGGACGAGCCACTCCATGGCATCGGCCTTGGCCGGGGCGGCGCCGTTGTAGTTCGGGTTCGGGGTGAAGTTCAGCGCGCCGCCGTCCTCGCCGTCGCACTTGCCCCACATCCACGCGCCGGAGCCGGTGGCCGGGGTCTTCATGGGCTCGGTGGTGATCTCGGAGGCCGGGAACACGCGGACCAGCGACAGGCGCTCCTTGAGCAGGTTGGCGCTGTCGATGAACTCGTAGCCGAGCTTGAAGGTGACGGTGGCGTCGTCCTTGGCCTCGGCGGACTCGATGAAGGACAGCATGTCGGCGTAGGTGGCGTTGGCCTTGTTGGCCTCGACGCAGGCGACGACGTCAGCAGCGGTCACGGCGTTGCCGTCGCTGTACTTGGCGCCCTCGCGCAGCTTCACCTCGTACTCGGTCTTGGAGACCTCGGTGGGCTCGCCGGCGGCCAGGGCGGCGTTCACCTTGCCAGTGAAGTAGTCGAGCTCGTAGAGGCCCTCGAGGCAGTGCTGGATGGCGGGGAGCATCAGAGCGGAGCTCGCGCCGACGGGGTTGTAGTTCGAGTTCTTGTAGCTGCAGGCAGCCGTGATGGTACCACCACCCTGGGCTTCGGCCGCGCTGCTCTCAGCGGGCTTCTTCTCCTCGCCGCCGCCGCCGCAGCCGCTCAGGGTGAGCGCCGCGAGGGCACCGGTCGCCGCCGTGCCTGCCAAGAAACCACGGCGAGTCAGATTAACCTGTTCCATAATTCCCTCCAACTTGTGAGTCGGCGGGGCGCCAGCCCCGCATCGCATGCACGGGCTAATGGGTTCGCGCGCGCGATAACTATATTATGGGCGAAAACCGCTGCAAAATAAAGCAGAGCGGCGAAATAATGTTCGCCGCCGCCCACTTGTCGCCCCGCGGGGTGGCGCAAGCGCGGCGGAAAGGCGGTAGACGGGGCGTCGTTCCCGCTGCTGGCGCGCGGGTTTTCGGCGGGGCCCGGCCCTTCGCGCCCCGCTCCGCCCGCCCCGCCTTCGCCGCCGCTCGCCCCGCGCGGGCCGTGCGGGGCGTCCCACTTACCGAATACGCGCCTTCTGCGGGTCCCTTTTGCCCGTCCGCGCCGCGCACGCCTCGCGCGTGACTGGTATCATGGAGCGCGTATTTCTGTTCGTCGAGGAAGCCCAAGCCGCATCCGGCCCTCTCGGCCTCGCCGACCCGGTCGCCCGGCTTTTCCCGATAGGCACAGGTCCCCCTTCGAAGGAGAGGTAAATGACGAGAGAACTCAAGTCGATGGACGGCAACAACGCGGCGGCGTACGTCTCCTACGCGTTCACCGAGGTTGCTGGCATCTATCCCATCACGCCTTCCAGCCCCATGGCCGACTACGTCGACCAGTGGGCGGCGCAGGGCAAGAAGAACATCTTCGGCACCACCGTCAAGGTGTGCGAGATGCAGTCCGAGGGGGGCGCCGCGGGCGCGGTGCACGGGTCGTTGGCGGCGGGTGCCTTCACCACCACCTACACGGCTTCCCAGGGCCTGCTCCTCATGATCCCCAACATGTACAAGATCGCGGCCGAGCAGCTGCCGAGCGTGTTCCACGTGAGCGCGCGCACGGTGGCCACGCACGCGCTCAACATCTTCGGCGACCACTCCGACGTCATGGCGTGCCGCCAGACGGGCTTCGCGATGCTCGCCGAGACCAACGTCCAGGAGGTCATGGACCTGTCCGCCGTGGCGCACCTTGCCGCCATCAAGGGCAAGGTCCCCTTCATCAACTTCTTCGACGGCTTCCGCACCTCCCACGAGATCCAGAAGATCGCCGTGTGGGACTACGATGACCTGGCCGAGATGTGCGACATGGACGCGGTGCGCGCCTTCCGCGAGCACGCGCTGAACCCCGAGCGCCCGGCCATGCGCGGCTCCCACGAGAACGGCGACATCTTCTTCCAGCACCGCGAGGCGTGCAACTCAACGTACGACGCGCTGCCCGCCGTGGTGGAGGACTACATGCACCAGGTGAACGCCAAGCTCGGCACCGACTACGAGCTGTTCAACTACTACGGCGCGCCCGACGCCGAGCGCGTGATCGTGGCCATGGGCTCCATCTGCGACGTGGCCGAGGAGGTCATCGACTACCTCACCGCCCAGGGCGAGAAGGTGGGCCTCGTGAAGGTGCGCCTGTACCGCCCGTTCGTGACCGACAAGTTCGTGGCCGCGCTGCCTTCCACGGTGAAGAAGATCGCCGTTCTGGACCGCACCAAGGAGCCCGGCAGCGTGGGCGAGCCGCTCTACATGGACGTGGTGAACGCGCTGGCCGTGGAGGGCGTCAGCGGCCTTGCCGTGGTGGGCGGCCGCTACGGCCTCGGCAGCAAGGACACCCCGCCGGCGAGCGTGTTCGCCGTGTACGCCGAGCTCGCCCAGGACGCGCCGCGCCGCGAGTTCACCATCGGCATCGTCGACGACGTGACCAACCTGTCGCTCCCGGAGGTTCCCTCGCCGAACACCGCGGCTCCCGGCACCATCGAGTGCAAGTTCTGGGGCCTCGGCGGCGACGGCACGGTGGGCGCCAACAAGAACTCCATCAAGATCATCGGCGACCACACCGACAAGTACGTGCAGGCGTACTTCCAGTACGACTCGAAGAAGACCGGCGGCGTGACCATCTCGCACCTGCGCTTCGGCGACGCCCCCATCAAGAGCCCCTACTACGTGAACAAGGCCGACTTCGTGGCGTGCCACAACCCGTCCTACATCACGAAGAACTTCCCCATCGTGAAGGACGTGAAGCCGGGCGGCATCTTCCTCATCAACTGCCAGTGGACGCCTGAGGAGCTCGAGCATCACCTGAGCGCCGAGGCGAAGCGCTACATCGCCGCCAACGACGTCAAGCTCTACACCATCAACGCCATCGACCTGGCCATCGAGATCGGCATGGGCAAGCGCACCAACACCATCCTGCAGTCCGCGTTCTTCACGCTCGCGGGCGTCATGCCGCAGGAGGACGCCATCCGCTACATGAAGGACGCGGCCACGAAGTCCTACCTGAAGAAGGGCCAGGACGTGGTCGACATGAACCACCGCGCGATCGACGCCGGCGCCACCGCCGCCGTGCGCGTCGAGGTGCCGGCCGCCTGGGCTGACGCCGCTGACGCGGGCGAGGCCCCCGCGCTGTCGGGCCGCCCGGAGCTCGTGCGCATGGTCACCGAGATCATGGAGCCGGTGGGCCGCATGAACGGCGACGCGCTGCCGGTGTCGGCGTTCATGGACCACGTGGACGGCCAGTTCGAGCAGGGCGCGGCCGCCTACGAGAAGCGCGGCGTGGCCGTGACGGTGCCCACGTGGGACGCCTCCACCTGCATCCAGTGCAACCAGTGCTCCTTCGTCTGCCCGCACGCCACCATCCGCCCGTTCGCGCTGACCGACGACGAGGCCGCCAGCGCTCCCGAGGCCGCCAAGCTCGTGGCCGCCAAGGGCAAGGCGGCGAAGGGCCTCACGTACACGCTCGCCATCTCGCCGCTCGACTGCATGGGCTGCGGCGTGTGCATCGGCGTGTGCCCCACCGACTCGCTCGTCATGGTGCCCGTCGAGGGCGAGCTGCCCCAGCAGGAGGCCTTCGACTACTGTGTGGCGAACGTCTCCGACAAGCCGGAGCTCGCGGACGCGAGCCTCAAGGGCAGCCAGTTCAAGCAGCCGCTGCTCGAGTTCTCCGGCTCCTGCGCGGGCTGCGCCGAGACGTCGTACGCGCGCCTGGTCACGCAGCTGTTCGGCGACCGCATGTTCGTGGCCAACGCCACTGGCTGCTCGTCGATCTGGGGCGGCCCGGCGGCCACCTCGCCCTACACGGTGAACAAGGACGGGCACGGCCCGGCGTGGAGCAACTCGCTGTTCGAGGACAATGCCGAGCACGGGCTGGGCATGCTGCTCGGGCACGAGGCCGTGCGCACGCGCCTTACGGCGAAGCTGCGCGACATGGCCGCTGCCGAGGCGACGCCCGAAGCCACGCGCGAGCTCATCGTGGCGTACCTGGACACGCTCGAGGACGGCGCGGCCAACGCCGCAGCTGCCCGTGCGCTCATCCCGGCGCTTGAGGCCGCGGCTGAGGCGGGCTGCCCCACGGCGCCTGAGATCCTCGCGGACAAGGAGTACCTGGCGAAGAAGAGCGTCTGGATCTTCGGCGGCGACGGCTGGGCGTACGACATCGGCTACGGCGGACTCGACCACGTGCTGGCGTCGGGCGAGGACGTGAACGTGTTCGTGTTCGACACCGAGGTGTACTCCAACACCGGCGGCCAGGCGTCCAAGGCGTCCAACATCGGCCAGGTGGCGCAGTTCGCCGCCTCCGGCAAGGACATCAAGAAGAAGAGCCTCGCCGAGATCGCCATGGCCTACGGGTACGTGTACGTGGCGCAGGTCGCCATGGGCGCGAAGCCGGCCCAGACGCTCAAGGCCATCCAGGAGGCCGAGGCTTACCCGGGCCCGTCGCTCATCATCGGCTACTCGCCGTGCGAGATGCACTCCATCAAGGGCGGCATGAAGAACTGCCAGGAGGAGATGAAGCGCGCGGTTGAGTGCGGCTACTGGAACCTGTACCGCTTCAACCCGGCGGCGCCCGCGGGCAAGAAGTTCACGCTCGACTCCAAGGAGCCGGCCGGCGGCTACCGCGAGTTCCTCATGAACGAGGCGCGCTACAGCCGCCTGACGCGCGAGTTCCCCGAGCGCGCGCAGGAGCTCTTCGAGCGCAACGAGAAGGCCGCCGTGGAGCGCTACGAGCACCTGGTGAAGCTCAAGGACCTCTACGCCGACGCGTAAGAGGCTGCTATAATGAGGGCGTTCCGGCGTTCGCGCTTTTAGCCGCGTAAGTGCTTGAAGAAGGAGGCGATGCCGCATGGCATCGCCTCCTTTTGGTTGGGCGCTTGAAGGCGATGACGATTGCTGAATGATGGAGCGCTCGCATGTCGAAGACTGTTCCTAGCGCGCAGGGCGAAAGCAGAGCCGTGCGAGAAAGCGGCTGCTCTGCAGACGTGCGTCCCTACGGCTTCTCGGGCAAGGAGCAACTTGCGGTCGACCTTTTGCTCAAGGGGCTGACCTCTGCCCAGTCTGCCCAGCAAATGGGGGTGAAGCCTTCCACGGTGCGCGCCTATCTGCAACGTGCTTACAAGAAGGCGGGCGTGGCCAACGCGGATGAGATGGTGGCGCTGATTGAACGTGACGGGCGTGCTTGTGGCGTTGCCTCGCCGGACGCTGGCTGTGCTGGCGAGGCGAGCTTTGCGCGCGGCCTTTCGGGTGAAACGCCTCGGCGCGCGGTGCTCCTCGCGCCTGCCGTCTTGCAGTCAACGCTTCTGATCTCGACGCTTCTCCTCCTTCTGCCGGGTGATGTCCTGTGGCGAACATGGAACAGGGGGTGGGAGCTGGTATGCGGCGCGACGGGTGCGATGGGCGTGTTTGGCGCTGCGCTCTTGCTGTTGATTCGTTTTCGCGATGGCGGCGTCCCTCTTCTTCGCCGCAATGTGAAGGCTGTTCGTTCCGAGGGTTTTGCTCGACATGGCGTGATGATGCTGGGCTTTGCGACGGCTCTGCTCATGCTCGGCGTGGGGGCGTGCGTCGACCGCTTCGTCACGCATGGTATCGACGGCGGTCCTGCAGGCTCGCTCGCATTCTTCGCGGCGTCGTTTTTGTACGTGCTGTGCCTTTGCGCGTGGGTTGCGCTGTTCTGGCTTGCGGGTTGTGAGAAGCCGAACCGCGCAGGCTCTCAAGATGCGAACTCCATCCGCCTTAGCGCCGAACGCCGCGGGGGAGAGGCACTGTGGAAGGTTTTCCCCTTGACGGGCGTGACAACGCTGGCATACCTGCTGACTCGTCCCTACCTGGGGTCTGTCGTGTGGTCGGCTTCGGTGGTGCTGGTCGCTTGTGCGGTTGTGGCCCTGTCGTTTTGCAGCGCTCCATACCTTGCTTGGCGGTACGGTGGGGAAGAGGGAGGCGCGGTCTTGCGTGCATGTAAGGCTACGTGGAAAGGCATGCCCTCATCTGCGCCCTCGCGCCCTTCTTCGTCCTCGGCTTTTCTCTCGCACGCCCCAGGTGTCTCTATTCCACGCCTGATGCTTGTCGGATGTGCGTGGGGCCTTGCGTGGGAGGAGCTGTGGCGCAGCTTGAGCGCGTTTTCCGTCGTGGGTATGATAATTCCGTTTGTTGTTGGCTCTCTTTTCATGCTGGGAGTGCTCTTCGCCTTGTCTTGGGGGCGTCGGGGGTGGGGCTATTCTGCTGTTGCGGTTTGCGCCTGCTTGGCCTCGCTCATCCAAGGGTCGGCGTTTTCCCTGTTTGCGGCTGCTTTCGTGGGATTGTTCGTTCTGCTTGAAAGCGAACTAGGGCCCGGCTTGCTCGTCTTGCGCGAGCTGTGCTGGTGTTGCGTTTCCTTTTCCCTCGGCGGCCTGGCGGGTCTCGTTTGCATCGGGGTGGTGAGCGACGTGCTCTTCGTCGTGGGCTTCGTGCAGGCAGGGCCGTTGAATCCGCTGTGGTCGCTGGTGTCGTTTTCGCTCGGGACGTTCTGTCTCTCTGCCCTTGCCGCATTCGGGTTGCTGCTCGCATCTGCCCGAAACGGAAGGCGCATGCGCGCGCTGCTCGAGGAGGACTGGGAGCGGTCTGCGGGTCGGCGCGTGCGGGACTTCCTCGAGCGGCGGGGTCTGAATGACACGCAGGTTGAGGTGGCGCTGCTCGTTGCGTGCGGCGCCACGACAGCGCAAATATCAGAGGCCCTGAGCTATTCGCGCGGCACGATTAATTCGTCGCGTGCCGCGGCGTATCGCTTGCTGAGGATCAACAGCCGCTCTCAGCTCGTTGCGCTTCTCGAGCGCGAGCTGGCCTTGTGAGGGCCGTCTGGGATCTCGGGCTGCAAAGTCCCAGATCAAGCCGTGTAGTCAGGTTTCTTCTCGATTTGCATATCGCCTGACTACAGACGCTTTCGCGTAGCTTGGCTAACCTTTCCGCCAGAGAGCCGCGCGTCAAGCGACGAGCGCTCTGCCATAGACACCCGAGGGAGAGGAGGCGCTGGTGGCTTTGACCAGAAGCGAGAAAAGGACAGCCGTCCTCGCCGTTGTCGTGGTTCTTGCCGTCGGCGTCTTCTGGATGGGCTTTTCCGTTGTGGAGGGGATCAACCTGAGGCGGCAGATTGCGTCGTTTGACGATTTCAAGCGTCAGCATGCGATGGTCTTTCGGCAGGGGGATGTCGTTCGGTGCGATTCTGGGGAAGACGAGTCGCTCGTCGACGATGCCGGGTGGGCGTACCAAGCGGGCTTCGATTGGGACGGAACCATGAACTTCACGGTTGAGGAATCATGGCTGTTCGACGAGATGGCAGATGCCTGCTCGATGATCGGGGTCGAGCCCGACGGGGTGGGGCGAGAAGAGCGGGCCGGCGTCTTGCTCGTCAAGGTGAGAGTGGAGAACATCGACGCCAGGCCCAGCAGCGATCGTGGCTTCAATATCTCGGTGCTACGGGGGCCGAGCGAAATCAGCTTCTTCAGCGGCGCCGTGGAGGAAAACGGCGAGAAAGGCTATTACTATTTTGACCTTGCCCCCGGCGAGTCAGGGGTCTACTACGTCGGATACGAGGCTTTCCCGGAGGCAGCCTCCGAGGAGCCCTGCCTCCATGTGGGGACTCATGCTGACGAGGTAGAGAAGATGACCGTCGTCTGCGATCCCCATGACGAGAGGTCGGGTGAGCGCTCGTGATCACGCTGCTACGCGTCGAGCTTTGCAAGGCGCTGCGAAGCAAGTGGTTCGCGCTCGCGTTGGGCGCAGGCTCTGCCATAGCCTTGGCGGCCGCGCTCTGGATTTGCGGGGACTACCTGGTTGGGCGGGATGGGATCGCGGCTATGGACTACTACTTCAATCCTTCGGTGCGCAGCAGCTTCCGGTTCTGGATGAGCGTCGAGTACGACTACCCGCTGCCGCCGTTGTTCTACCAGCTTGCGCCGCTTTTAGCGGTTGCGCCTTTCGCCTGGTCGATGCGGACCGAGATGCTGTCCGGCTACGTGGGCCACATGTTCACGCGCGTCCCCCGGTTTCGCTACGTACTCGCCAAGGGCGTCGCGACGTTCGTCTCAGGAGGCCTCGTCGCCGCTGTTCCCCAGGTGCTGAACTTCGCTGTCGTTTCCGCTTTCGTGCCCGCCATCACACCTGACATCCGCGATGAGATGTACCTGGGCATTTCGGCGGAGAGCCTCTGGTCGTATCAGTTCTACAACGAGCCGTTTTTGTACGTGGCGCTGTTCTGCCTGCTGGGGTTCGTCCTATGCGGCCTGTGGGCGCTGCTCGTGATGTCTTTGTCTCATGTGGTGGAGAATCGCATTGTTCTGCTGACGCTTCCCTACCTCGCGCTCGTAGTGGTCCAGTTCGTCAACGAGAACATCTTCACAGCGGTGTTCGGCGGCGTTCATGCGTTCCAATTCGGCTTGTTGGGGAATCTTCGGGCGGTGTCACGGCCCTACGGTCAAGACGGATGGGTCATTCTGGCGCTTGCGCTCTGCCTGCTCGTGTCATCGCTCGTGCTTATGCGTGCTTGCGCGAAGAGGGATCTCCTATGAGGTACCTCTGCTACTTGGCTTGCGACGTGCGTGAGGGCTGCCTGTGCTTATGGCGCTGGTACGTGGCAGCGGCGCTGCTGTTCTTGCTGCTGATAGGGGCGCTTCGGCTCATGACGGGAGTTCCCTTCTCTGAGCTGGCGCTTGGCGACTATCTGGTGAGCTTTGCTTCGGGGGTGAGGGAGCAGGTCTACTCTGCCGAGGAGCCGTTTCGCTTTCCTGCCAGGTGGGCGGCGGTTTTCATGCTCGTCTCCTGCATGACCCTGTGGTTTCCCTGTCGCAGCAGGGCGAAGATGGGCGCCCACCTCATGGTCGTGGGCGGCAGCAGGCGTGCATGGTGGCTTGCCCAGTGCACGTGGGTGGTGATCGCGGTGCTGCTGTTTTGGCTGACGGCTTTCGCTGTCGCTTTGGCTTGGACGCTGGTTTCGAGCGGGGACCTGTCTCTCGGCATCCATGAGCGCTTGCCGGAGGTGCTGCAGATGCGCATTACGGGCGAGCCTTTCGACGAGGCGGCCTTGAGCGCGTTTCTGTTCGCGGGCGTTCCTTGCGCCACGTGCTCGCTGTGCCTTCTGCAGCTGGCCGTCTCTTTTGCGGCGGGGCCGCTTGCCGGCTACGCGACCACGGTCTCGGTGCTCCTGCTCTCGGCGTTTTGCATGCGCCCTTGGCTTATCGGAAACGCGATGATGGCAGCTCGATGCTCCGACTTGGTCTTTGCGGGCGTCTCTGTTGCGGATGGCCTTGTCATGAGCTTGGTCGTCTTGCTGCTCGCGGTGGTCGTGGGAGGCGCGTTGTTCTGTCGTGGCGATCTGCTGGATAGGGGAGATCTTCATGATTGACGTGCATGACGCAACGAAGCGAATCAAGGGGGCGACGGTTCTCGACTGCGTGAACATGACGGTGCCTGCAGGTGCGATTGTCGGCCTTGCGGGCGTGAACGGCTCGGGGAAGACGATGCTTTTGCGCGCCTTGGCGGGGCTCATCAAGCTTGACGAGGGGTTTGTCGAGATAGAGGGAAAGCGATTGCGCGAAGACGTCGATTTTCCGCCGAGCATCGGGCTTCTCATAGAGAATCCGGCGTTTTTGGATTCTCGCACGGGACGCGAGAACCTGCGTATCATCGCGCTGGTGGGGTCAAGCTCGCAGGCGTGGTCTTCGCGCGCGAAGGAGCAGGCTGACGATGCGGCGGTTCAGGCGCTCGAGCTCGTGGGCCTTGATCCTGATGATAAGCGCAAGTTTCGCAAGTACTCGCTTGGCATGAAACAGCGCCTTGGACTGGCGGCTGCCGTCATGGGATGGCCGCGCCTCGTGCTGCTCGATGAGCCGACTAACGCCCTCGACAGGGCGGGCGTGGCGCGGTTCGAGGACATCATGGGCATGCTGCGCGAGCGCGGCTCGACGGTTGTGCTCGCGAGCCACGACGCGTCGCTGCTTGAGCGCCACGCTGACGTGGTGTACCTCATTGAGAGCGGAAGAATCGCCGATGCTGACATCATGCCGAGGAAAGGGGCGAGCCATGCGTGAAAGGAGCCTTGCGGCGAAGGTGGCGTGCGCTGTCGTCATGGCGATTCTCACAGCGGCGTATGGCGTGCGCGTATGGTACGTGAACGCCTATCCGTTCGAACAGCCTGCCCCCGTTGAGCATTATGGCATGGGGGAGTGGGTTGACCTTGACGGCACGTACCTCATCGCGCCCTATCAGAGCCCCGAGGACTATGAGGTGAAGGTCGACAAAGCAGAGCTCATGTCTCCTCGCGAATACGTCGAGCGGTACGGCGCAAAGGGCGCCGAGCTTCCACCGGAGGGTGAGGAGGGGACGGTGGTGAGCCTTGAGGTGGAGATAAGCCATAAGGGCGATGGCGAGGTGGGCATCGTCCTCTTCGAGCAGCGCCTCATCCCCGAGCGTCGCAACATCGCCTATCGCTATGATCCTGAGCTCTGGTGGGAAGCGGAGCCTGCCTTGAGGGACACCCCGGGCATGTTTGCCCTGCGGCCTGGCAGCACGTACGTGGCTCACGTCCCCTTCTCTTTTCCAGGGTATCCTGACTACTTCGTGGCCTATGACGACGCAAAGCGCCCCGAGATAACGGACACGTCCTTTGAGCTGCTCTTGTCGAACCTGCCCGTGCAGACTGTTGTCGACATCGAGCTTTGAACCGGCAGGTGCTCAGCGGGCGGGGGTGAAGGCTTCAATGAGGTCGACGAGCTCCTGCTTCTTGTGGATGTCGAGCTTGACGTAGATGCGCTTGGAGTGGGTGCGCACCGTGTTCTCGGACACCACGAGCATCTCGGCGATGCGCGCCACGGTGTTGCCGCGGGCGATGAGCTCCATGATCTCGGCCTCGCGCGCGGTGAGGCGGTAGTGCTCGCGCAGCGCCTGAGCCTGGGCGGCGATGCGGTCGGGGCCGGGTGCTGCGGGCGGCGCGGTCTTGCGCGCAGCATGCCCGGCGCCCGCGGCCTGCCTGCGCTCCGCGAGCGGGGCGGGGGATGCCGCTGCGGGCGGCTTCTGCCCCGGAGCCTGCCGCTTCGCCGCCGTACCCGCCTTCGTCACGCGTCTCTTCGCTGGCGCTTCGCCTGCCTTCGCCCAAGCCCCCTTCGCCGCGCCCGCCTTCGCCTCCGCGGCCTTGCGGGCGGGCTCGGGCGCGCCCAGGGCCACGAACTCGACGTCGGCCGCCTCGCGGGCGGCGGCGTGCGCGAACCCGCCCGATCCCACGAAGTGCATGACCCCGAGCAGGTAGAGCGCCACGAGCGCCACCAGGGCGTCGGGCGACACGCCGATGAACGAGGCGGCCTCGGCGAACGTGCCGCTGACAAACCCGATGTCGTGCAACGCGTAGACCACGGCGCCGAAGAAGCCGTAGACGAACACGGGGTTCACGCCGCGGTCGCGCGACACCTGTGCGCACTGGGCCATCATGATCATGAGGGCCGCGCTGTAGGCGGCGTAGAGGATAGCCGCGAGCCAGCGCTGGTACGCGGCCGGCAGAAGCGGCAGCAGCAGAAACGACGTGACGATGAAGGGGAACGCCATGCGGTACATGCCGATGACGTTCAGGCGCACGTTGCGGAAGCGCCACGCGAACAAAAGCGCCAGCGCGGCCACGAGCATGCCCTCCATCGACATGATGTTCACGAGCGACCCCACCTGGGGGTCGGCCACGGCAAGCGAGCGCATGACGCCTGAGCAGAACCCGAGCGTGCCCACCGACAGCGCGCTGCGCCAGAAGTCGCGCAGGATGCGGCGGTACACCTGCGGGTGCTCGCGCGGCACGTCCTCGAACATGGGCTGGTCAAGCGATATCTCGCGGCTCTTCAGCGCGATGCACAGGCCGAACAGCGGCAGGAACACGAGCGGGATGAGGAAGGCCGTCACCGCCTGGGGGATGAGGTAGAGTGAGAAGTACAGAAGCGCCGCGTAGGCGCTGCCCGCCACGAGGTCGCGCGTGCCGCCTTCGGGGTCTTGGCTGGCGAACAGGCGCTGCCACAGCATGTAGAACCCGGCCGACCCCAGCCCGAGCAGGGCGCCGCCCAAGGTGACGAGCGCCAGCGCGAAGTCGTCCAGGTAGATGGCGGCGATGAGCGCCGCCCATCCGGCTGCGTAGGGCGCGCTCGCGAGCTTCACGAGGAACGTGCGCGTGGGGCCGGGCAGGAAGTACACGCCTACGGCGCTCGCCAGGAAGCTCGCCGCGAACACGAGCGACTGCGCGAGGAAGAACCGGAGCACGATCTCGTGGGTCTGAAAGTCCAGCGGGAGGAACGGGAACACGCCGCCCCACACGCCGGCGGCGTTGACGGCCAAGAAGAGCGCGTAGCCGAGCGAGGTGACGCTCGGCTTGAGCACGCTGAATACGCTCGCTGCGTTCACGGATCGCCCCTCCCGGCTCGTCTCAGGCATGACGGTACAGCAGTCAGTATACCGAACGCGCGGTGCGCCAAAGGGCGCCGCCGTTTATTCGCGCCCTATTCACAACTGGGGATAAAAAGCAAATGACCTGCGGTTTTGCAAATATCACACATAGTATGTGACAGGCGATGGGGCTTTAGCGCGTATGGTATCGCCGTTGGTCTGGGCGCGTGGGCCGCGCTCGAGGACCAGTGACGAGAACAAGGAGGAGGGAACGCTATGGAGAATGGCTTTTCTAACCTAAGCCGCCGCACGTTTCTGAAGACGGGCGGAGCGCTCGGGGCGCTTGCGGTGGCCGGAGGCGGCCTGTCCGCAACCGACGCGCTCTTCGGCGAAGGCGTGGCCGAGGCGCACGCCGAGATGCAGGAGAAGGTGACCTGGGGCCACTGCGCCATCAACTGCCCGGGTCGTTGCGCGCTGCGCGTCCACACGAAGGGCGACGAGATCATGTGGGTTGACACCTGCACGAGCTCCGACGCCGACTTCGACGACCTGCAGCCGCGCGCATGCCTGCGCGGGCGCACCTACCGCCAGTGGGCGAACCACCCCGACCGCATCAGCTATCCCCTCAAGCGCGTCGAGGGCACCAAGCGCGGCGAGGGCAAGTACGAGCAGATCAGCTGGGATGAGGCCACGCAGATCATCGCCGACAAGCTGAAGGAGGTCATCGGCAAGTACGGCAACGAGGCTGTCTACCTGGCGTACGCCACGGGCGTGTCCGCCACCACCTCGCGCCCGTTCCACCGCCTGATGAACCTCATGGGCGACTTCTTGGGCTACTACAACAGCTACTCGACGGCGCAGATCTCCTGCATCACGCCGTATATGTACGGGTCCAAGGGCAGCAACGGCAGCTCGCTTTCCGCAGGCGAGGACTCCAAGCTCATCCTGGTGTTCGGCTCGAGCCCCACGGAGACGCGCCAGGGCGGCCTGACCACGCACTACGACTGGGTGCACCTGCGCGAGCGCACGAAGGCCAAGATCTACATGATCGACTACCGCATGAACGACTCCATCATGGGTCACTCTGACGGGTGGCTGCCCATCAACCCGGGCACCGACGCGGCGCTCGTGGCGGGCATCGCCCACTACCTGATCAAGCACGACATGGTTGACCTCGACTTCCTGCACACCTACTGCGTGGGCTACGACGAGGAGACCATGCCCGAGGCTTACCAGGGCAAGAACCTGTCGTACAAGTCCTACATCATGGGCGAGGGCTATGACATGGTGGAGAAGACCCCTGCGTGGGCTGCCAAGATCACGGGCATCCCGGCGGCGCGCATCGAGGAGCTCGCCCAGGAGATCGGCACCACCTCGCCGCTCTACGTGACGCAGGGCTGGGGCCCGCAGCGTCGCTCCAACGGCGAGTGGACGGCGTGGGCGATCATGGCGCTGCCGTGCCTGGTGGGCCAGATCGGCCTCCCTGGCACCAGCAACGGCGTGCGCGAGAACCGCAACAGCCCGTCGCTGAGCTCCTTCCCGGCAGGCACCAACCCCGTGAAGACGTCCATCCCGTGCTTCCTGTTCACCGACGCCATCGACCACGGCCCGGAGATGACCTCCAAGAACGCCGGCATCAAGGGCGCTGACAAGCTCTCCGTGGGCATCAAGTTTCTGGTCAACTACGCGGGCAACTGCCTGACCAACCAGCACTCCGACATCAACAAGGCCCACGAGATCCTCGCCGACGACACCAAGTGTGAGTTTATCCTGGGCGTCGACACGGTGATGTGCGACTCCATCATGTACTCCGACATCATTCTGCCCGACCTGTTCCGCTTCGAGCAGACCTCGCAGATCGCCACGGGCTCTGACCACGGCTATGTGATCACCGGCACGGCCTGCACGTCTCCGAAGTTCGAGCGCAAGACCGCCTATGAGATGGCGTCGCTCGTGGCCGAGAAGCTGGGCGTGAAGGAAGCCTACACCGAGGGCAAGACGGAGGACGACTGGATCAAGGAGCTCTACGAGACGTCGCGCAAGAAAGACGGCGAGCTGCCCACCTGGGACGAGGCCGTCGAGATGGGCGTGTACACGCGTCGCGGCAAGCCGGTTGTCTCCCTGAAGAAGTTCCGCGACGACCCCGAGGCCAACGCGCTCGCCACGCCGTCGGGCAAGATCGAGATCTTCTCTGAGAAGCTGCTGCAGTTCACGAAGGGCTGGGAGCTCACGGAGGGCGACACGCTTCCCGGCATGGACACGCTGCCTGCCGTCCCGGCGTACATTCCCGAGTGGTACGGCGTCGAGACCACGACCAGCGAGTTCCCGCTGGCGCTGTCCGGCTTCCACTACCGCGGCCGCATCCACTCCTCGTGGGGCAACATCGAGCAGCTCAAAGACGTCAACCCGCAGGAGGTCTGGATCAACCCGGCCGACGCGGACCCGCGCGGCATCGAGCAGGGCGACAAGGTGCGCGTGACCAACCAGTTCGGCGTCATCGAGCTTCTGGCCAAGGTGACCCCGCGCGTGGTTCCCGGCACGGTCGCCGTCTCGCAGGGCGCTTGGTTCGAGGCTGATGCCAACGGCGTTGACGTGGGAGGCTCCATCAACACCATGACCACTCAGCGTCCCTCGCCCCTTTCCAAGGGCAACCCCCAGCACACTAACATCTGCGAAGTGGCCAAGGCATAGGGCAGCGAGTAGGAGAAGGAGGTAACAAACATGACTCAGCATGCGTTTTACTTTGACGGCACTCGCTGCACGGGCTGCAAGACCTGCGAGATGTCCTGCAAGGACTACAAGGACCTCGACCGGGGCATCGCGTTCCGCAAGGTGTACGAGGTGACGCTCGGCGAGACGAGCGCGGACGCGGACGGCTGCTTCACCACCTCGTGCGTGAGCTACCCGCTGTCCATGTCGTGCAACCACTGCGACAAGCCGGCGTGCGTGGAGGTGTGCCCCACGGGCGCCATGAGCAAGGACGCCGAGCAGGGGCTCGTGAGCGTCGACGCCGACAAGTGCATCGGCTGCGGCTACTGCCACATGGCCTGCCCCTACAACGCTCCGAAGGTGGACCGTGCCAAGGGGCACTCGGTGAAGTGCGACGGCTGCCCCGAGTTTCTGGCCGTCGGCGAGAAGCCGGTGTGCGTGAAGGCGTGCCCGGCGCGCGCCCTCGACTTCGGCACCGTCGAGGAGATGTCCAAGAAGGGCGAGCGCGGCAACATCGCGCCTCTGCCCGAGCCCACCTACACCGAGCCCAACCTGTATATCAAGCCCTCTGCGGACGCGAAGCCTGCGGGCGACATGGACGCGAAGGTCGCGAACCCCCTGGAGGTGATGTAGCATGGAGGCCGTACTCGCCGAAATGCCGCTGGCGCTGTTCACCACGCTGTCCGCCATCGGCGCGGGCGCGTTCGTCACGCTGGCCGTGGCGCTTGCCACCACGAAGCCGAGCGCTGAGCAGCTGGGCAAGATCGACAAGATGACGGCGATTCCGCTGGCCATCATCCTGGTGAGCTTCATCGCGGCGTTCTTCCACCTGGCCAACGTCATGAACGCCCCGCAGGTGTTCGCGGGCGTGGGCCGCTCGCCGCTGTCCAACGAGATCGCCGTGGGCTGCGTGTTCACGGTGACGGCTGTCGTCTACTGGGCGCTGGCAGTTGCCGGCAAGCTCCCCGCGGGCGCTCGGCGCGGGCTCAGCGCTGCCGTGGCCGTGCTGGCCGTGCTGTATGCCCTGTTCATGGGCTTGGCGTACATGATGAACACCATCCCCTCGTGGAACACGGTGTTCTCGCCTCTCCAGATGATCGGCTTCGCCCTGGTGGGCGGCGCTGCGGTGGGCGTGTTGGTGCTCGCCCTCGGCGGTCTTGACGCCGAGGCGCTCAAGCCGGCCAAGACGGCGATCCTGGTCGTGTCGGTCGCAGGCGCGGTGCTCGGCATCGCGGGCGTGGCCGGGCAGGCCGTGACCGCCTCGGGGTTGCAGAACGCCCTCACCCTCGGCTCCGACCTGGTGTCCGCGGCCGCGCCCCTCATCGGCGCGGGCGTCGCGGGAATCGTCGCGACCTGCGCGTGCACGGTGCTGGCGCTGCGCGCGGCGCGCCCGCTCACCCTGGGCGCCGCGGCCTGCGCGCTGGCGGTCGTCGGCATCTTGTGCGCACGCCTGGCGTTCTACGCCATGTCCCTGTCGATCGGCCTGTACGTGTTCTAGGGCCTGTAGGGCTTGCCGGGGCGGCAGGTGGCGGGAGCGCCTCCTGCCGCCTTCGGCCTCGACTGAGCGGGCAGCGGGCTTGAGTCCTGCTACTTGAGGGCGGGGCGCGCCGACGTCGGCGCGCCCCGCCTCGCTCGCTGTCGGAGAGTTTGCGAAGGAAGGGGCGAGAAAGTCGCGATCTGATACCATCGGGGCTTCCCGGGCCGCATCCGCGGCCGCTTGGCGCAAAGCTGACCTGCGGCTTTGCTTTGAGCTTGTCGGGCTGTGCCTGCGTCGGCAGGCTGCTTGCGCGACGGCGGGTATCAGATCGCGTGTTTCTCGCACGAAGGGAGAGGAAACCATGAACGACCTCAGCGATGCGGCGCGCGAAGCCGCCTTGGATCACGTCTTGGAGCAGGTGGCGTTTGTCGGGGAGACGCTCGGGCCGCTGTTCTTGAACGACCCCGGCCGGGGCGGAGAGGCGACGCGGGCAGCCCTGGCGTCCTTCGCAGCGCTCGACGCGCGGGCGGCTGCTGCCGAGTGGCCCTTCGTCGACGAGGAGGAGGCGCGCGCATCGCTTGAGCTCATGCGCGCCGGCGCCGCCGCCGGCGTCGACGACGCCCTCGTGTGGGAGTACCGGCGGCTGTTCGTAGGACCGGCGAAGAAGGCTGCGCCCCCGTGGGGCTCGGTGTACACCGACCGCGAGTGCGTGGTGTTCGGCGCGAGCACGCTCGAGCTGCGCGCGTGGATGCGCGCGCACGGCATCGAGCGGCTGGGCGACAAGGCGGAGCCGGAGGACCACATCGGGCTCATGCTGCTGCTCATGACGTGGATCGCCGACAACCGCCCCGAGCTGCTCGACGAGTACCTGCGCGAGCATCTGCTCACCTGGGCGGGGCACTTCCTCTCCCTCGTCGAGCGCGAGGCAGGGCACCCGTTCTACGAGGGGCTGGCGCGCCTTGCGCGCGCGAGCCTGGAGGGCGTGCGCGTCTCGCGCGGCCTCGAGGTCATCTACCCGCGCTTCTACCGCTAGGCGGGCGTCAGCAAGACGGCGGTGGCGTGCGGGCCGGCGACGCCAGGTGGTGCGGGAGGCGGGCTGCGTCGGGATGCGCCAGGCGACGCGTGCGGCAGCGGGCTGCGTTGGGAGACGCCGGGCATCGCGTGCGGCGGGCTGCGCCTCCCGCGGCATCGGATGGCGCGTGCGGCGGGCTGCGCCAGGTGGTGGAGCGTGCGGTGGCGGGCTGCGTCCTCGCGACCCGCCGTCTTCGAGAAAGGGGAGGGCTATGTACAGCATGGACGGCTTGAGCACGGCGTTCGGCGAGATCACGCTTGTGCTCTTCACCACGCTCGCGCCCTCCGGCGTGGCGGCGCTCATCCTCATGGGTTTGCCCTTCCTTCTGGGGCGCGCTGACGAGCGCGAGCGCGTGGCGATCGACCGCTTCATGTGCATCCCCATCGCCGTCACCCTGACGGGGCTCGTGGTGTCGACCACGCACCTGGGCAACCCCGCCAACGCGCTCTACGTGCTGGCGGGCGTGGGGCGCTCGCCGCTGTCGAACGAGGTGTTCGCGGGCGTGGTGTTTCTGGGGCTCGCCGGCATGTATTGGCTCACGGCGTTCTCGGAGCGCCAGCGCGCAGGGCTGCGCCGTGCGGGGCTGGCGGTGGTGTGCGCGTCGGGCGCGGCGTTCGTCGGCGCCATCGCGTTCGCCTACGACGCCGCCACCATCCTCACGTGGAGCACGCCCTACGTGCCGCTGGCGCTCTGCCTGAACGCGCTTGCGGGCGGGCCCTTGCTCGCGCTGCTCAGCCTGCACGTCGCGGGGCATCGCGCGGTGCGCGGACGGCTCGGCTGGGCGCTCCTGGGCGCGGCAGCGCTGTTCGCGGCAGCCAACGCGTGCGTCTACGCGCTGCAGGGGCTTGACCTCGCGCGCCTCGAGAACCACGTGACCACGGCGGCGTCCCAGGTGCCGGGCTACTTCGTGATGCTCGGCGCGTTCGCGGCCCTCGTGGGGGCGGGCATCGGCGTTGCGGCGAGCGCGCTGCGGGCAGACGTGGGCGCGCGGCATGCGACCACGGTGCGCCTCACGGCGGCCTGCGTGCTCGCGCTCGGCGGCATCTTCGTGATGCGGTTCGCCTTCTACATGATGCACCTGACGGTGGGCCTGGGCGTGTAACCCCCCCATCGCAGGCAGGGGACAGCGGGTTCGCTCAAGGGCGCGGGGGCGGAGGGGGTGCCCCGCGCGCAGGTTCTGCAGCGACTGAAGCAGCCCAGTGGGCTGTTTCACCAAGCGAAGCCTGTTTGAGCACGGGGTTCCCCCTCCGCCCCCGCGGCCCCAGGCGAACTCCGAGCGTCGCATGCCCCGCGGCCCCAGGCGAACTCCGAGCGCCGCATGTCCCCAAGCGCCCGGAGGTGGAGACCCTGCTTCCAGCGGCCCTACTCTGCGGCCTGCGCGATCAGCTGCTCGAGCGCGGCGATCTTCACGCAGCACACGAACACGTCCATGGCCACCTCGAGCTCCTCGACGGGCGGCAGGGTGGGGGCGATGCGGATGTTGGAGTCGTGCGGGTCGCGCCCGTAGGGCCAGGTGGCGCCCGCGCCCGTCATCACCACGCCCACCTCGCGCGCAAGCGCCACGATGCGCGCGGCCGTGTGCTCGGGGCCGTCGAAGCTCACGAAGTAGCCGCCGCGCGGGTTCGTCCAGCGCGCGATGCCCGCCTCGCCGAGTCCCTCCTCCAGCTTGCGCGCCACGAGCGCGAACTTCGGGCGCAGGATGGCGGCATGGAGCGCCATGTGCGCCGCAACGCCGTCCCCGTCGCGCAGAAACCGCGCGTGGCGCAGCTGGTTGAGCTTGTCGTGCCCGATCATCTGCACGGTGAGGTGGGACTTCGCTTCCGCGATGTTCTCCGGCGACGCTGCCATGGCCGCTACGCCGGCGCCAGGGATGGTCACCTTCGAGGTGGACGCGAACTTGAGGTAGCGGTGGGGGTTGCCCGCCTCCGCGCATGCGCGGGCGATGTCGAGCAGCTGGTCCTGCTCGCCGGCCTCGTCGTGGAGGTGGTGCACGGCGTAGGCGTTGTCCCAGAAGATGCGGAAGTCGTCCGCCGCGCACTCCATGGAGGCCAGGCGGCGCACCACCTCGTCGGAGTACGTGACGCCGCCGGGGTTGGAGTACTTCGGCACGCACCAGATGCCCTTCACACGCGCGTCCGAGGCCGCGAGGCGCTCGACCTCGTCCATGTCGGGGCCGTCCTCGTTCATCTCGACGGGGATCATCTCGATGCCGAACGCCTGCGTGATCGCGAAGTGGCGGTCGTAGCCCGGCACGGGGCAGATCCACTTGACGGCGTCGCAGGTGCTCCACGGCGCGCTGCCCAGGCAGCCGAAGTCGAGGCAGCGGGCCAGCGCGTCGTACATCGCCGTGAGGCTCGAGTTGCCGAACACGATGACGTTTGCGGGCTCGTCGTCGAGCAGGCGGGCCATGAGGCGCTTCGCCTCGGGCAGGCCGTCGAGCACGCCGTAGTTGCGGCAGTCGGTGCCGTCCTCGGAGAAGCAGTCGGCCGCTGAGGTGATGAGCCCGAGCAGGGGCATGGACAAGTCGAGCTGGTCGGACGCCGGCTTGCCGCGCGCCATGTTGAGTGCAAGCCCGCGCGCCTTGAACTCAGCGTACGTTTCCTGCTGGGCTGCCAGCTCGTCGCGCAGCTGGTCGATGGGCATTTCGTCAAAGCGCGTCATGGCATGCGTCCTTTCACCGTTAATCCTTCGTAACTTGGGCGAGAAAGAGCGAAACACTCCACTCGGATAAAGTATAATCCCCACGTTCAGTCATATCATAGGAGAAGACCCCGCCTGCGAGGGCATCTTCAGATTTAACGCGCAGATAATCACGCGCGCGGGGCGCATAAGGGGAGAGAGTTCAAGGGAAATGATTGAGAGCGATGTTTGGGTAGTATTCGCGATGCTCATCTACTTCGCGGTAGTGGTGTGCATCGGCTTCGTGTACGCGAAGCGCTCCAACTCCTCGAGCGAGGAGTACTTCTTGGGCGGCCGCGGCCTGGGGCCGTGGCTCACGGCGCTGTCGGCCGAGGCGTCGGACATGTCGGGCTGGCTGCTCATGGGCTTGCCGGGCGTGGCGTACTTCACGGGCGCGTCGGACGCCATGTGGACGGCCATCGGCCTGGCCATCGGCACGTACCTCAACTGGAAGTTCGTGGCGCGCCGCCTGCGCAAGTACTCGGAGAAGGCGAACAACTCCATCACGGTGCCCGACTTCTTCTCCAACCGCTTCCATGACGGCAAGCACGTCCTCATGACCATCGCCGCGCTGATCATCATCTTGTTCTTCACCATCTACACGGCCTCGTGCTTCGTGACGGTGGGCAAGCTGTTCGCCACGCTGTTCGGCTGGGACTACGCCATCATGATGGTCATCGGCGCCATCATCGTGTTCCTTTACACCTTCCTGGGCGGCTACCTCTCGGTGTGCACCACCGACCTCATCCAGGGCTCGCTCATGTTCTTCGCGCTGGCCACCATCTTCGTCGGCAGCGTAACGGCGGCGGGCGGCGTGGACAACACGGTGGCCTTCCTGCAGTCGATCCCGGGTTTTCTGTCGGGGACGGAGATCGCGGTGCCGATCGTCGACGAGGCCGGCAAGCAGGTGGTCGAGAACGGCCAGCCGCTCTTCGCCGAGGCGGGCGCGTACGGCCTGGTCACCATCGTGAGCGGCCTGGCGTGGGGCCTCGGCTACTTCGGCATGCCCCAGGTGCTCATCCGCTTCATGTCCATCCGCCACTCGAGCGAGATCAAGAAGTCGCGCATCATCGCCATGATCTGGCTCGTGGTCTCCTTGAGCTCCGCGGTGTGCATCGGGCTCATCGGCCGCGCGGTCATCCCCACCGAGTTCTTGACCCAGGCCTCCGCCGAGAGCGTGTTCATCGTGCTCTCGCGCATGCTTCTGCCCTCGTTCTTCTGCGGGCTGGTGGTCTCGGGCATCTTCGCGGCGGCCATGAGCTCGTCGTCGTCCTACCTGCTCATCTCGGGCTCGGCCGTGGCGAACAACATCTTCAAGGGCCTGCTCAAGCGCGACGCCACCGACTCCCAGGTCATGATCGCCGCGCGCGTCACGCTGACGGCCATCCTGATCCTCGGCTGCTTCCTCGCGCTTGACCAGGACTCCTCGATCTTCAACATCGTGTCGTACGCGTGGGCGGGCTTCGGCGCGTCGTTCGGCCCGCTCATGCTGCTGTCGCTGTACTGGCGCCGCACCACCATGCAGGGCGCGGTGGCCGGCATGCTCACGGGCGCGTGCACCGTGGTGATCTGGAACATGCTCATCAAGCCGCTCGGCGGCTGGTTCGGCGTGTACGAGCTCCTGCCCGGCTTCGTGCTCGCGTTCGTGGTGATCGTGGTGGTGTCGCTGCTCACGCCCGAGCCCAAGCAGGAGGTGCTCGACGACTTCGACACCTACATGGAGCTCGACGTCTAGCAGGCATTCGGCTTCGGTCGCCGGCGCGATCGGCGCATCGGGCGGCGCGTCGCATGAGCAGCGGGCGGCGCGCCGCGTAATGCGCCTCGCAGGCTGGGGCCTCGCGCCTGTGCGTCTTGCGAAGGTGCCGCATAACGTCTCATGAAAAAGGGAACCCCGCGTTGGCGGGGTTCCCTTTTGTCTCAGGATGAGCTTGGCTTTTGCGGCGTGTCGCGCGGGCGCGCCGCTTGCCAGATCGTCGAACGCTCTAGTAGCGGACGAACACCATGCCGGCCTGCACGGGGCCGTAGATGACGCCGACGCCCTCGGTGGCGGCGTGGATCATCTGGTTGTTGCCCACGTAGATGCCGCAGTGGTCGGCGTTCACGGCCACGTCGCCCGGCTGCGGGTCGCTCACGCGCGGCCAGCCGAGGAAGGTGTAGGTGGTGCCCAGGCGGCTGTAGGCGCCGGTGAGGCAGTAGGACACGAAGCCCGAGCAGTCGAACTGGCCCGGTGCGCAGGCGCCCCACACGTACTGAGCGTTGCCCACGTAGCTCTGCGCGCGCCCGACGACCGAGCCTGCGTCGGCGGGGACGTAGGTGGGGGCGCTGCTGACGTTGCCGCCACCACCGGAGTTCCCGTTGTTCGAGGGTCGGCTCGCCTGCTCGATGGCCTGCTGGACGACGGATGCCGCCGCAGCCTCCTCGGCGCGGCGCTGCGCCTCGCGCTCCTGCTCGAGCAGCTCCGCGGCCTCGGCGCTCAGGTTGTCGTAGACGGCCTGCATCTCGGCGACGGTGGCCTCGGCCTGCTCCTTCACCTGGCGGGCCGTCTCGGCCTGCTCAGCGGCGATGCGCTCCTGCTCGGCGTAGGTGGCCTTCTGGGCCTCCACCTCGGCGCGCAGGTCCTTGGTCTGCTGGACCATGTTCGCGTCGTTCTCGTTCATGCTGTTGAGCAGGTCCCAGTTGTTGGTGAACGCCTGGAACGTGGTGGAGCCCAAGAGCAGGTCGATGAAGGACAGCGAGCCGGTGCGGTACATGCTACGCGCGCGTGTGCCGAGCTTGTCCTGGAGGTCGGCGATCTGCCCGTTGGCTTCGTCGATGCGCGCCTGCGCCTCGTCCATCTTCTCCTGCGCGGCCTCCTGCTCGGCCAGCGCGGTGAAGTAGTCGTTAGACGCGACGTCGAGCTGCGTCTGCATGGCGTTGAGCTTGTCGAGCGTGGCGGCGGCCTCAGCCTGCTTCTCGGCGGCCGTGGGCGCGGCGAGGGCGGTGAGGGGGTTGAGGGCCAAGGTGCAGGTCGCAGCTCCGAAGACCGCGGCGCTGCCGAGGAACGTGCGCCTGGTCACGGCGCTGAAATGCTCGCTCATCAGTTTGTAAACCTCCCTAGATTGAGCACGTGGGACATCGTTTGTTGCAAACATGCTGGCTATCATAACACGAGAAGCCCGCGTGCAAACTTCCTTGAGAAAGCCTTCATAACTCGCTGCCGCTCGCCGCCTCGCTCGTTGCTTCGTGCTAGGTGCTTGATTAGGCTCGAACTTTTTTCGGGAATTACGCGCGCCATACACTTATATGAGAGGGGAGCGCGCGGATGATTTTCGGTATAATGCCTGATGCGAAGGGTGTTTCTCCGTGCTCCTCGCGCGATTTGCGGAGGAGATGTGTGGATACGCCCGGAGGCGTGTAAGTGGTTGACAGGCGGTATCCGGTAGCGTATTATTCATTCGCTCGCTTGTTCGGAGCACGTTTGGACGGGCGGGCGGCAGCTTGATAAATACACATGAATTAAGTGCCGAAATGGGCGTGTGCCCGAGTGGTTAAAGGGGACGGGCTGTAAACCCGTTAGCTATGCTTACCTAGGTTCGAATCCTAGCGCGCCCACCATTTCGCCTGTGTAGCTCAGTCGGTAGAGCACTTCGTTGGTAACGAAGAGGTCACCGGTTCAAGTCCGGTCGCAGGCTCCATTAATGGCGGTGTAGCTCAGTTGGTCAGAGCACACGGTTCATACCCGTGGCGTCACTGGTTCAAATCCAGTCACCGCTACCATGAGGAACTGTCGCGTCCGCGCCTCGCGGACGCGTTTATTTTGTTTGTTTCGCGTATGCGAAGAAATCTCTTTTAATAAGGAGGATGAAACATGGCTAAGGAGAAGTTCGAGCGTTCCAAGCCGCATGTTAACATCGGCACGATCGGTCATGTCGACCACGGCAAGACCACGCTGACGGCCGCCATCTCCAAGACCCTGTCCGAGAACGACGGCTCGCACGGCACTGCTCGCGCTGACTTCACCGCCTTCGATCAGATCGACAAGGCTCCTGAGGAGCGTGAGCGCGGCATCACCATCTCCATCGCTCACATCGAGTACGAGACCGACAAGCGTCACTACGCTCATGTTGACTGCCCCGGCCATGCCGACTACGTCAAGAACATGATCACCGGCGCTGCTCAGATGGACGGCGCGATCCTCGTTATCGCCGCCACCGACGGCCCCATGGCCCAGACGCGTGAGCACATCCTGCTCGCCCGCCAGGTCGGCGTCCCCTACATCGTGGTCTTCCTGAACAAGTGCGACATGGTCGACGACGAGGAGCTCATCGAGCTCGTCGAGATGGAGGTCACCGAGCTGCTCGACTCCTACGGCTTCGAGGATTGCCCGATCGTTCGCGGCTCTGCTCTGAAGGCCCTCGAGGGCGAGGCCGAGTGGCAGGAGAAGATCTGGGAGCTCATGGAGCTCGTTGACGAGCACATCCCGACCCCCGAGCGCGACGTTGACAAGCCGTTCCTGATGGCTGTCGAGGACACCATGACCATCACCGGCCGCGGCACCGTTGCCACCGGTCGTGTGGAGCGCGGCGTCCTGCACGTGAACGACCCGCTGGAGATCATCGGCATCCGCGAGACCCAGAACACGGTCTGCACCGGCATCGAGATGTTCCGCAAGCTGCTCGACGAGGCCCAGGCCGGCGACAACATCGGCTGCCTGCTCCGCGGCATCAAGCGCGAGGAGATCGTCCGCGGCCAGGTTCTCTGCAAGCCCGGCAGCGTGACCCCGCACACCGAGTTCGAGGGCCAGGTCTACATCCTGACCAAGGAAGAGGGCGGCCGCCACACCCCGTTCTTCGACGGCTATCGTCCGCAGTTCTACTTCCGCACCACCGACATCACCGGCGTTGCGCATCTTCCCGAGGGCACCGAGATGGTCATGCCTGGTGACAACATCACCATCACCGGCGAGCTCATCCACCCGATCGCCATGGAAGAGGGCCTCAAGTTCGCTATCCGCGAGGGTGGCCGCACCGTTGGCTCCGGCCGCGTGACCAAGATCATCAAGTAACTTATTTCTGCTTGATATGCAGGGCTTGCGCTTGCTCGCAGGCGCAAGCCCTCTTCTTCGGTATTCATGTGTATGCGCCTAAGCTTGCTCGAGTTTAACGGCAAAAGGAGAATTCATGCGTACGTTGGTCACCCTGGCCTGCACCGAGTGCAAGCGCCGCAACTACACGACCAAGAAGAACAAGCAGAACAACCCTGACCGCATCGAGTTCAAGAAGTACTGCAAGTGGTGTGGGCATCACACCATGCACAAGGAAACTCGCTAGAGGTTTGGTGTTTTAGGAAACAGGCATAGGCCAGTAGCTCCAATTGGTAGAGCGGCGGTCTCCAAAACCGCATGTTGGGGGTTCGAGTCCCTCCTGGCCTGCCAGCTTGTTTGGTACGAGCAGCCCGACGGCTGCTTGTTTGGCGTTTAGACGATTATCATTTCACCACTTTTTTTCAGAAGGATTCTCATGGCGAAGAAGTCCAAGACACAGAGAGCGAAGGCATCCGCGGCTCGTCAGCAGCGCAAGGCTGCGCGTGAGCAGGAGGAGCTCAACCCGCGCGTCGAGGAAACTCCGGCGGTCGAGGAGGCTCCCAAGAAGTCGCTCTTCAAGAAGACGAGCGACGACGCGGCTGCGAAGAGCCCTGAGCCCAAGGCCTCTGCCAAGAAGGCTGAGGAGAAGAAGCCCAAGAAGAAGCGCTTCAAGTTCCTCCGCGAGGTCCGTTCCGAGATGAAGCGCGTCACCTGGCCGACCCGCACCGACGTCCTGCGTTGGTCGGGCGTTGTGGTCGTGGCCCTTCTGTTCTTCGGCGTGTTCGTCGCGTTGCTCGACAACGCCATCATCACGCCGCTTCTCGTCCTGATCTCTGGCATTGGAGCTTAACGTTATGGCTAAGAAGTGGTACGTCCTGCATACCTATTCCGGGTATGAGAACAAGGTTAAGACGAACCTCGAGACCCGCATTGAAACCATGGGCCTCGAAAACAACGTGTTCGGCATCGAGATCCCGACCGAAGTGGTCACGGAGATCAAGGAAGGCGGCCGCCGCGTCGAGAGCGAGAAGAAGGTGTTCCCGGGCTACGTCCTGGTGCGCATGGAGCTCGACGACCGCAGCTGGGCTGCCGTCCGCAACACGCCGGGCGTCACGGGATTCGTGGGGAGTCAAGGCAACCCCTCGCCGCTGACGCGCGACGAGTACAACAAGATCATGAAGCGCACGAGCCACGAGGCTCCGAAGAAGACCTCGTCGAGCCTCGAGGTGGGGCAGCCTGTCAAGGTGGTCTCCGGCCCGCTCGCCGAGTTCGACGGCGTGATCTCCGAGGTATCCCCCGAAGCCGGCAAGGTTAAGGTTATGGTTTCGATCTTCGGCCGCGAAACCCCGGTTGAGCTTTCGTTCGACCAGGTGGCCAAGATCTAAGTTTGAACACACTGAACGTCGCGTTCGTGCCCGCGTGGACCGGGGCTTCTCACGAGCGCGAGGTTTTTGTGATAGAGAGAGTATTCGACCACATCTGAAAGGTAGTGACAGATGGCTGAGAAGAAGCAGACGGGCTTCGTCAAGTTGCAGATTCCCGCGGGTGCCGCGAACCCCGCACCGCCGGTCGGCCCGGCGCTCGGCGCCCAGGGCGTCAACATCATGCAGTTCTGCCAGGCGTTCAACGCCCAGACGCAGGACCAGTCCGGCACCATCATCCCCGTTGAGATCACGATCTACGAGGACAAGACCTTCACTTTCGTGTGCAAGACGCCCCCGGCGGCCGTGCTCATCAAGGAGAAGCTCGGCATCAAGAGCGGCGCGGGCATCCCGCAGCTGCAGACCGTCGGCACGCTGACCGAGGAGCAGCTCCGCGAGATCGCCGAGATCAAGATGCCCGACCTGAACGCCAACACCATCGAGGCCGCCATGGAGATCGTCGCCGGCACGGCCCGCTCCATGGGCGTGCGCATCGAGGGCCGCGAGATGAAGAAGAAGTACGTCCCGTCTCGCAAGGTCGCCGCGATGCTCCAGGGCAAGACGATCGAGGAGTAGCAGCCGCAGGCTCGCAGGCGGCACGTCCCCTGCGAGGCTTCAAGCGGCGCGCGAGCACGCGCTCGCATGACGCATCAGTTGTAAGTGGAAGAGCTAGAAGCGCTCGCCATTACCACGAAAGGATCAGAGCATGACCAAGAAGTCCAAGAAGTACCTCGCTGCGATGGAGCAGATCCCCGAGCAGCCCGTTTCCCCGCTCGCTGCGATGAAGCTCGTCAAGGAGATCGCGACCGCGAACTTCGACGAGACCGTCGAGGGCCACTTCCGCCTCGGCATCGACACCCGCCAGGCTGACCAGCAGCTGCGCGGCACCGTGAGCCTCCCGAACGGCTCCGGCAAGACCGTGCGCGTCGCCGTGTTCGCCGAGGGCGAGGCTGCGCGCGTCGCCGAGGAGGCGGGCGCTGACATCGTCGGCACCGAGGAGCTCGTCGCCCAGGTGCAGGCCGGTGAGTTCAACTTCGACGCCGCCGTGGCCACGCCCGACCAGATGGGCAAGGTCGGCCGTCTCGGCAAGATCCTCGGCCCCCGCGGCCTCATGCCGAACCCCAAGCTCGGCACGGTGACCAACGACGTGGCCAAGGCCATCAAGGAGCTCAAGGGCGGCCGCGTGGAGTACCGCGCCGACCGCTACGGCATCGCGCACGTGACGCTCGGCAAGGTGAGCTTCACGGCCGAGCAGCTCGCCGAGAACTACGGCGCCGTGTTTGACGAGATCCTGCGCATGAAGCCGGCCGCCGCCAAGGGCCGCTACGTGAAGTCCGTCACGGTTGCCTCCACCATGAGCCCGGGCGTGCCCGTTGACTCCGCGGTGACCCGCAACTACCTCGAGGCTGCCGAGTAGCACCTACTCTCTCATCATCCGAAGGCCGCTCCCCCGTGGGGCGGCTTTTTTTGTTGCTTTCGGGCGGGGCGCGGGGGCGGGACGGAGTTGGAGTGGCGAAGAGGTGAGGGCGGCGCGTGGGGGCGGGGGCCGGGCAGAGCTCAGTCGCTCAGACAGTCCTGCTCGCGCGAAGCGCCCACAGGGCGCTTCGGCTCGTGCGGAACTCGCTTGATGAGCACCGCCCGGCCCCCGCCCCCACATGGCAGGCGAAGCTCAGTCGCTTTGACGGCCCTGTTCGCGCGAAGCGCTCGGGGCATCTCGGCTCGTGCGGAACTCGCTTGGTGAGCACCGCCTGGCTCCCGTCCCCGCGCGCATGAGGGGGTGTTTTACCAGATGATCAGCTATAATGGGTCGACGTGAGAGTCGACGGGAAGGGTGCGGCATGGGCGTTGTCATAAAGAGCGCGGCGGAGATCGAGGCGATGAAGGAGGCGGGCCGCGTGTCCGCTAAGGTGCTGCGCGAGGTGGGCAAGATGGTGCGCCCGGGCGTCACCACGCTCGAGCTCGACGAGTTCGCCGAGGCGCTCATCCGCCTCGAGGGCGGCATTCCCGCGTTCAAGGGCTACGGCGGCTTCCCCGGCTCCATCTGCGCGTCGGTGAACGAGCAGATCGTGCACGGCATCCCGTCGGCGAAGGTGGTGCTCAAGGAGGGCGACATCATCTCCATTGACACGGGCGCCGTGGTCGACGGCTGGGTGGGCGACAACGCCTGGACGTTCGCCGTGGGGAAGGTATCGCCCGAGAAGGCGCGTCTGCTCGAGGTGACGGAGAAGTGCATGTGGGCCGGCGTGGAGGCCGCGCGGCCGGGCAACCGTCTCGGCGACATCGGGCACGCGGTGCAGGCGGTGGCCGAGGCGGCGGGGTACGGCGTGGTGCGCGAGTACGTGGGGCACGGCGTCGGGCGCGTCATGCACGAGGAGCCCAACGTCCCCAACTACGGGTTCCGCCACACGGGCATGCGCCTTGCGCCCGGCATGGTGATCGCCATCGAGCCGATGATCAACATGGGAACGCACAAGACGCGCGCGATGTCCGACGGCTGGCTCGTGTGCACGCGCGACGGGAAGCCCTCGGCGCACTTCGAGAAGACGGTCGCCATCACCGAGGAGGGCCCCGTGGTGCTCACCGCCGAGGAAGGCCACCGCCGCCCCGTGTGACGTCCTGTGTCAGGAGCGCCGCAGCTTGCGCGCGACCTTGCCGGTGATGCTGGTGACGAACTGCGCCTCGGGGAGCTGTAGCTTCACGGCGGGCCCGAAGGTCACGACGAGGCTTATCAGGCCCGCGACCGCGATGTAGGCGAACGCCTGGGCGATTGACCCGTCGAGCGGCGCGACGAAGCCCTCGAGCAGCGCGAGCACGCCTGCGCCCGCCGCCGCGCCCATGAGCCCCAGGCCGAGCGCGCGCACGCACGAAAGCGCGATGGACCCGAGCCCCATGGCGCCGTAGAGGCGGCGCAGGTAGGCGAACAGCAGCACGTCGCCGACGAGGTAGGCGACGATGGTTCCCCCGGCGATGCACTCGATCGACAGCGGCAGCCCGCTCTCAACCCCCCACGCGGACGCCATCACGACGCCCACCTGCAGCGCGGAGGCGACGAACGTGACCACGGAGAACGCCGTCATCTTCCGGATGCTCGAGAACACCATCTGCAGGTAGGTGTTCACGCCGTAGAACGGCAGCGCCGCCGCCATGACGGCCAGGTACGCGGCGATCTGCGTGATGCTGTCGGAGGTGAACGCGCCCATGTGGTAGAGCGTCACGAGCGGCACCGAGAACACCACGAGGTAGAGCGCGAACGGGATCATGAGGAAGAATATCTGGCTTGAGCCGCTCGTGATGCCGCGGACCACGCCGCGCGTGTTGCCGTCGGCCTGCATGTCGGACAGCTCCGTGAACATGGTGGTCGCCACGGGGATGGCCAAAAACGAGTAGGGGAACGTGAACCACAGGCGCGAGTACGCGATCACCGACGGGCCGTTGTCGGCGAAGCAGTACGAGGCGGCGTTGGTGACTGACACCGTGACGAACGAGCATATCGTGACGAACAGCGCGGGCACGCCGAGGCTCACCGTCTCGCGCAGCGCCGGGTCGCGCAGGTTGATGCGCGGGCGCAGGCGGATGCCGTTCTTCTTGAGGGCGGGGATCTGGATGGCCATCTGCACGAACACGCCGAGCGGGTTCCCGATGGCGATCACGTAGAACGCGAGCTTGGGGTTCTCCGGCGCGACGAACGCGTACATGATGAACGTGGCGATCACGATGACGTTGTTGAACACCGGCGCGATGGCGCCCCACAGGTAGTCGCGGTTGGCGTTGAGCAGGCCCGACACGATGGACGACGCCCCGTAGAACACCACTTGGATGGCGAAGAACCTGAAGAGGAACACCGACAGGTCCATCTCGTCTTGGTTCGAGTAGAACGTCTGGGTGTAGATCACCTGCGCGGGGAAGAGCATGCACAGAAGCGAGACGGCGCCGAGCCCCACCACCACGATGGTGAGCAGGTTGGAGGCGTACTCCTCGCTGGGGCCCCGCCCGAGCTTCTTCTTGACCGAGAGGTACACGGGCAGAAACGCCGTGGCGAGCATGCCGCCCATCACGAGCTCGTAGAGCATGTTGGGCAGGTTGTTCGCCACCTGGTACGAGCTTGAGACGAACGTGGCGCCGAGCGCGAAGGCCATGGCCCACGTGCGGGCGAAGCCGGTGATGCGCGAGATGATGGTGCAGACGCTGATGAGCGCCGCCGACGTGCCGACCTCGGGCGCGGCAGGCTCGAGGTCGCGGTCGCTCGGCGGCTCGGCGGCGGCTTCGGCCTGAGCGGCGCGATGCCGCACGGGCTTTGGCCGAGGCTGAGCCGCGCGCGTGGGTTCGGGCTCGTCCTGCGCGCACAGCTCTTGCGTGCGGTCGACTCCGGCGTGGCTGCCGATGACGGGGATGAGGCCCGTCTGCCCGGCCGGGGTGCTTCGCATGGGATCGCGGTCAACGCCAGCGTGGCGGCCGCGCGTGCGCGGCGCCTCGGCGGGCGTGCGGTCGCGCGTTGGGCTGGGTGCGGGGGCATCCTCGATGCGCGCATGCCGACCGCGCGTATGTTGAGCTCGGCTGAGCTTTTCGGACATGAGATCGGCCTTCGTGCGCATCGGATATAATGGTCAGTCAATCATAGCAAAACGAGGAAGCTGGCCCGCATGCACGCACTTATCGTACGCAATAACTCCAATCCCCTGGCGACGGACGCGTCGCTTCTGCTCGCCGCCTACTTCTCAGCGCAGGGGATCGACTTCACGACGCTCGGATCAGGGCAGATCAGCGGCGACGCGGGCAACCGCGAGGCCGCCCGCGCGCTGCCGGGGCGCGTCGACCTCGCGGTGGTGCTCGGCGGCGACGGCACCATCCTGCACACCGCGCGCCTGCTCGCGGGAACGCAGACGCCCATCTTAGGGATCAACTTCGGCCGTCTGGGCTTTCTGGCGAACGCGTGCGAGGAGGGCGTGGTCGCCATGGTGTCGCGCGCGCTGGCGGGCGAGCTCCAGGTTGAGCGGAGGTCGAACCTGCGCATCGACGTGGTGTGCGAAGGGGAGCGCGACCCGTTCGACGACGCGGAGGACGGCGAGGGCGCCTTCGGCGCCCCTGCGTGGGACGGCGGGAGCGCGGGGGAAGGCGACGAGCCCGCAGGCGAAGGCGGCCCCGATGCGCCGCGCACGTTCTTCGCGCTCAACGAGGTGGCCATCACGCGCGGCGCCATGGGGCGCATCATCGACTTCACGCTCGACATCTCGGACAACCGCATCGCGCACATGCGCGGCGACGGCATGGTGGTGGCGACGGCCACGGGCTCGACGGCCTACGCGCTCTCCGCGGGCGGGCCGCTCGTGGCACCGGGGTTCACGGGCCTCGTCACCGTGCCGCTCGCGCCGCACTCGCTGCGCTCGCGCGCGATCCTCACGAGCGACAACGACGTGGTGTGCGTGACACTCGAGGGCAAGGACGCCGCCCGCGAGGCCACGCTGTTCGTCGACGGCGACATGCTCGCGTTCGACCAGCCCGTGAGGCGCGTCTACGCCCGCCGCGGCGAGGAACCCACCGTGCTTCTGCGCTCAGACGCCGAGAACTTCTACACCTACGCCGCCGAAGTGTTCTTCTAGGCGGTTCCGCCCGTCCTGGCGGAGCGGGCGGAACCGCTCGACGCTGCGGCTTCCTGCGGCACCTGACCTAGCCCCTTGTTTCGCACGCGGCGCGGCACGAAGGCCGCTTGGTGCGAAGGCGGGGCTATCTCAGGCACCGCAGAAACCCTCGCTGACGCTACGAACGACAAGCGAGAGCGGCCTCTGCGCCTACTTGTGGTAGTAGCGGTGCTGCTCGTACTTCGGCTCGCAGCAGACGTTGATCCCGAGCGTGCGGTAGAGCTTCTCGTCGGTCGAGGAGATGATCACGCTGAAGTAGGCGTCGCAGCCGCGCAGCTTGTCCACGTTCTCCATGAGGCGCTCGGCCATGGGGTTGGTGACCGAGCTGATCGAGAGCGCCAGCAGCGTCTCGTCGGAGTGCAGGCGCGGGTTCTGGCTCTTCAGGTGCTCGGTCTTGAGGTGGCAGATGGGCTCGAGCACGTCGTCGGAGATCACGTAGAGCTCGTCGTCGACGCCCGAGACGCCCTTGAGCGCGTTCATCAGCAGCGCCGAGGCCGCGCCGAGCAAATTCCCCGTCTTGCCGGTGACCACCGTGCCGTCCGGCAGCACCATCGCGCCCGCCGGGCCGCCCGTCGTCTCCTCCTTCAGCAGCGCCGCCGAGCGCGCCGGCGAGAGGTTCGCGTTGATGCCCGCCTGGTTCATGAGCATCTCGAGCTTCTCCACCTCCTCGGTGCCGGTGCCCGTGCGCTTGGCCTTCACGGCGGTCTGGAAGTAGCGGCGCACGATCTCCATGTTCGCCGCCGCGCGCACCGCGTCGTCGTCGACGATGGCCATGCCGGCCATGTTCACGCCCATGTCGGTGGGGGACTGGTACGGGCTCTCGCCGAGGATGCGCTCCATCATGGCCTTGAGCACGGGGAAGATCTCCACGTCGCGGTTGTAGTTGACGGTGGTCTTCCCGTAGGCCTCCAGGTGGAACGGGTCGATGATGTTCGCGTCGGCCAGGTCGGCCGTGGCGGCCTCGTACGCGATGTTCACGGGGTGCTTGAGCGGCAGGTTCCAGATGGGGAACGTCTCGTACTTGGCGTAGCCCGCCACGATGCCGCGCCTGTTCTCGTGGTAGAGCTGCGAGAGGCACGTGGCCATCTTGCCCGAGCCGGGGCCGGGCGCGGTCACCACCACGAGCGGGCGCGAGGTCTCCACGAAGTCGTTTCGGCCGAAGCCGTCCTCGCTCACGATGTGGTCGATGTCATAGGGGTAGCCCGTGATGGGGTAGTGCAGGTAGCTCGTGATGCCCATGGACGTGAGGCGCTTGCGGAACGCGTCGGCGGCGGGCTGGTTGGCGTAGTGCGTGATGACCACGCTGCCCACCATGAAGCCCATGGAGCGGAAGATGTCCATGAGGCGCAGCACGTCGTCGTCGTAGGTGATGCCCAGATCGCCGCGGATCTTCGCCTTCTCGATGTGGTTGGCGTTGACGGCGATCACGATCTCCACGTCGTCGATGAGGCTTCTGAGCATGCGGATCTTGGAGTCGGGCTCGAAGCCGGGCAGCACGCGGGAGGCGTGGTAGTCGTCGAAGAGCTTCCCGCCGAACTCGAGGTAGAGCTTCCCGCCGAACTGGTTGATGCGCTCGCGAATGTGCTCTGCCTGCAGGGTGATGTACTTGTCGTTGTCGAAGCCGCGCTGCATGTGTTGATCTGCCCCTTCTCGTCGTGCGTGCCAGTGGAGGCGTACACGCGAATAGCGCGTACCAACGTATTATAGCGAAGGCGGCCGCGCTTTCGTTTCGCCTTTGTAAAAAGCGGGAGGCGCGCAGGGAGCGCGGGCGGGACGGCTCGTAGAATTAAAAGGCGTTTGCAGGGCGCTTCACGGCGCCGTGCGGCGCTTTTTCTTTTTCGGGCGGGAAGGGAGCATCATGGCCAAGCACATCTTCGTTACGGGCGGCGTCGTGTCGTCGCTGGGCAAGGGCATCACGGCGGCGTCGCTCGGGCATCTGCTGAAGGCGCGGGGGTACAAGGTGACCATGCAGAAGATGGACCCCTACCTCAACGTGGACCCCGGCACCATGAGCCCGTTCCAGCACGGCGAGGTGTTCGTGACCGAGGACGGGCACGAGGGCGACCTCGACCTGGGGCATTACGAGCGCTTCATCGACGAGAACCTCACGCGCGAGTCCAACTTCACGCAGGGCTCCATCTATCAGACGCTCATCGCGCGCGAGCGCCGCGGCGACTTTCTGGGCGGCACCGTGCAGGTGATCCCGCACGTGACCGAGGCCATCAAGGAGCGCCTGCGCCGGATCGCCGACCAGAGCTGCGCCGACATCGTGATCTCGGAGATCGGCGGCACCATCGGCGACATCGAGAGCCAGCCGTTCATCGAGGCCGCGCGCCAGTTCAAGAAGGAGAAGCCCGCGGGCGACGTGATCTTCGCGCACGTGACGCTCGTGCCCTACATCGCGGCCGCGCACGAGGTGAAGACCAAGCCCACGCAGCACTCGGTGAAGGAGCTGCGCTCCATCGGCGTGCAACCCGACTTCATCGTCTGCCGGTCCGACCACGAGATCTCGGCGAAGGTGCGCGAGAAGATCGCGCTGTTCTGCGACGTGGCCGCCGACGAGGTGCTCGCCTGCACCGACGCGCCCTCCATCTACGAGGTGCCGCTGAGCCTGTTCGAGCAGGGCTTCGACGTGAAGGTGCTCGACCGGTTGGGTCTCGAGCGCCGCTCCGCCGACCTTGGCGACCTGCGCGGCTTTCTGCGCGACGCGGCGAGCTGCGAGGGCGAGGTGGAGATCGCCGTGGTGGGCAAGTACGTGAGCCTTCCCGACGCGTACCTGTCGGTGGTCGAGGCGCTCGGGCACGCGGGCGTGTACCACAGGCGGCACGTGAACGTCCATCTGATCGACGGCGAGGAGCTCACCGACGCCAACGCGGATAAGGTGCTCGGGCGCATGGACGGCATCCTGGTGCCGGGCGGCTTCGGGCAGCGAGCGTTCGAGGGCAAGATCGCCGCGGCGCGTTACGCCCGCGAGCACAACGTGCCCTACCTGGGCATCTGCCTGGGCTTGCAGGCGGCGGTGTGCGAGTTCGCGCGCCACGTGGCGGGGCTTGAGGGCGCCACGTCGGCCGAGTTCGACCCCGCGTGCGCCCACCCCGTGATCGACCTCATGCCCGAGCAGGAGGACGTGGAGGACAAGGGCGGCACCATGCGCCTGGGCGCCTACCCCTGCAAGGTACGCCCCGGCACGCGCGCGGCCGCGGCGTACGGCGAGGAGGTCGTCTACGAGCGGCACCGCCATCGCTACGAGGTGAACAACGCCTACCGCGACCGCCTCGTGGGCGCGGGGATGGTGATCTCGGGGCTCTCGCCCGACGAGCGCCTCACCGAGATGGTGGAGCTGCCTGACCACCCGTGGTTCGTGGCCAGCCAGGGGCACCCCGAGTTCAAGAGCCGCCCGCATCGCCCGCATCCTCTGTTCCGCAACTTCGTGGGGGCTGCCTCCTCCGCGCGCGGGTAGGGCGGCGGGGAAGGGAGGCGGGCGCGTCTGCCTCCGCGGCGGCTTTCCCGTGCCGGGCGTCCTCCCTTCTGCCTCCTCCGCGCGCTACAATTGACGGCGTGCGGGGAAGGGCGCGGGCGCAGGCTGCCGGCGCCCGCGGGCGCGAGCGGAGGGAGGCGGCGCGGTGATCGAGGCATATGTGGGCGAGTACGTGGCGTACCTGCGCATCGAGCGCGGCGCCTCGGCGCGCACCGTGGAGGCGTACGAGCGCGACCTGCGCGACTACCAGGCGTTCCTCTCCGAGCGCGGCATCGCGCGCGCCGACGAGGTGACGCGCGAGGTGCTGCGCGACTTCGAGGAGCACGTAATCGCGCGCGGCTACGCGCCGGCGTCGGTCAAGCGGCGGATGTCGGTGGTGAAGGGGCTGCACCGCTACCTGGTGCGCGAGGGCTACGCCGCCGACAACCCGGCGAGCTCGCTGGCGCTGCCGAAGGTTCCCGGGCGGCTGCCCGACGTGCTGAGCATCGCCGACGTGGGCCGGGTGATCGACGCGTGCTGCGACCCCGCGCCCGCAGGCGTGCGCGACCGCGCGCTGCTCGAGGTGCTCTACGGCTGCGGCCTGCGCGTGAGCGAGGCCTGCGGGCTCGACGTGGGCAGCGTGTACCTTGACGAGGGGTTCGTGCGCGTGGTGGGCAAGGGCGCGAAGGAGCGCATCGCCCCGCTGTCGGGCTGCGCGGCGGAGAACCTCGGGTGCTACCTCGCCGAGGCGCGCCCGGCGCTCAGCATGAAGGCGACCTCGCCGCGCGCGGCCGACCTGCCCGCGGTGTTTCTGAACGCGCGCGGCGGGCGGCTCTCGCGCCAGGGCGTCCACCGCATCGTGGAGCGCGCGGGCGCGGCGGTCGGCATCGCGGGGCTGCACCCCCACACGCTGCGCCACTCGTTCGCGACGCACATGCTCGAGGGCGGCGCCGACCTGCGTGTGATCCAGGAGATCCTCGGCCACTCCGACATCTCCACCACCCAGATCTACACGCACATCGACCGCACCCACCTGCAGGAGGAGTACCGCGCCGCCCACCCGCGCGCAAGAGGGTAGGATCCTCAGGTAGAAGTCCGTAAACCACCTGAGGAGTACCGCGCCGCCCACCCGCGCGCGAAAGGGTAGGGGGTCGTTGGCCCCCCGCGTCATCCCAAGTGGAGCGTCTGCGTCAGGTTCTCTCCCCGTGTCATCCTGAGCGGAGCGCCCGCAGGGCGCGGAGTCGAAGGATCTGGCCGCGGCTGAGTTGCGCATGCGGGCGTGCCGTGCCCGGGGCCGGATCCTTCGACTCGCTTCGCTCGCTCAGGATGACACAAGGGGGGACTGCTCGCTCAGGATGACATGGGGAGGCTGCTCGCTCAGGATGACACGGGGGACTGCTCGCTCAGGATGACACGAAGGGGCTCGCGCTCGCGACACTGCTCGCAGTCACGTGGCTACCTGCCATCCCGCCGCTCGCCGGCTTTTGCGGCCCGAAATGTGGAGGGAACGTAGGGGCGCGGTTACGGGCGGGTGACGGGGCGGACGGGTGCGCCGTGCGCGCCCCCAACCTCCGCTTCGCCCCACCGTGCGCCCCACCTTGCCCCACCGCCTTCCCAGATAGGGTGGAGAGCAAAATAGCAAGCCACAACATATAGCGCCGTCAAGCCCAAATCGCGTTGAACTGCCGACATATTGCGGCCCGCCGCGCACCCCTGAAGCCTCCTCGCGCCGCGCCGAAAGTGGCTCGAAAAAGCAGTTTAAGTGCAGCAAAATGTTGCGAAGTGGGTCGATGTGGGGTAATATGCATCCCACGGAACACTACCTTGCCGGGATTTTGAAACGCACCACCAACACGATTCGAAACCCAGCCTAAACGCAGCACGGAAAGGACCCCATGGCCGACGCCGTCACAGAGGCGCAACGCACCGCTCAACCGCACGAGCCCGTTGAGCTGTACGGTTCGTTTCGCTTCAAGGTCGACAGCAAAGGCCGCATGGCCCTTCCCGCGAAATTCCGCAAGGTACTTCCTACAGAGCTTATCGTAACCCCCGACCCCACGAACGAGTACGTTCGCGTTTTCGACCGACCGATCTTCGACGACTGGGTCAAGCAGATGCTCGCCGAGAGGTTCGGCGAGTTCCGCTCGACGAACCGCACCCACACCAAGGCGCGCCGCTTTTTGAAGTCGCGCGCTGACGACGTGGAGGTGGACTCCTCCGGGCGCATCATGCTCTCGGCGGACGTGCGCAGCGCAGTCGGCATTGACAAGGACGTCGTGCTCGTGGGCAACACGGGCTACTTTGAGATCTGGGACGCGAAGCGTTACGACGAGGACTTCGAGGACTTCGACCCGTCGATGTTCTACGAGGACTAGTCGTAAGACGTGAGCGTGATGACAAGCGAATACCGGCACATACCAGTCATGCTCGCCGAATGCCTCGAGCAGCTGAGGCTCGAAGCGGGGGACGTGTTCGTTGACGCGACCCTGGGCTTCGCAGGCCACTCCTTCGAGGCGGCGCAGCGGCTTGGAAGCGACGGCGTGCTCATCGGCATCGACCAGGACGAGGTGGCGCTCGCAAGCGCCGCCGAGCGCCTCGGCCAGATACCCGAGGGGCGTCGCCCGAGCTTGGAGCTTCTGCGCGGCAACTTCGGCAGCCTCGACGAGCTTCTCGTGGAGGCAGAGGTCCCCGGCATCGACGCGATACTCTTTGACCTGGGCGTCTCCTCCGTGCAGATCGACACGCCGTCCCGCGGGTTCTCCTTCAAGGAGGATTCCCCGCTCGACATGCGAATGGATCCGGGTAACACCACCCTCACCGCAGCAGAGATCGTCAACACCTACACCGCAGCAGATCTCGCTCGGATCATTCGCGCCTACTCCGACGAGAAGTGGGCGAGCCGCATCGCTGAGTTCATCGTGCGCGCTCGCGAGGACGCGCCGCTTGAGACGAGTGGGCAGCTGGTCGACGTGATCAAGGCAGCCATCCCCGCTTCGGCGCGCCGCGCCGGGGGGCACCCTGCCAAGCGCACCTTCCAGGCGCTTCGGATTGAAGTCAACTCGGAGCTGACCGTCCTGCGTCGCGGTCTCGACGCGGCGGTCCGCTGGCTCAACCCGGGCGGGCGCATAGCCGTCATCAGCTACCACTCCCTGGAGGATCGCATCGTCAAGGACGCGTTCGCGGCGTTCGCGAACCGCTGCACCTGCCCGCCGGACCTTCCGGTGTGCGTGTGCGGCAAAGAGCCGGTACTCGACATCGTCACGCGCAAGCCGCTTCCGCCCACGTCCGGGGAGGTCGAGCGCAACCCGCGTGCACGCAGCGCCAAGCTGCGCGTGGCGCGCAAGCGCGCCTGAAGCCTCCTCGCCCGCTGAAACGCACACGAAACGAAGCAGAAGGAGGGCAGGCTCATGAGCGCAGCGCCAGCGTACGACTTCCAAGCGCGCGCCCTGGAGCGCGAGCGGCATGCGCGCCCCGACATCAGCGTCGTGCCCGGCCGCGGCCGCTCCGTCCAGAGCGAGCCGCGCTCTTCTTCTGTGGCGGTCCTCGCCAAGGCGACGGTTGCGGTGCTCCTGGCGTTCGCGCTCCTGAGCGTCGCGCGCATCGCCCTAAGCTCGGCGACGGTGGCCACCGCGATGGAATCCCAGCAGCTCAGCGCGCAGATCGAGGAGGCTCGCGTGGCGGGCAGCCAGCTCGAGGTCGCGCAGAGCACGCTCTCCAACCCCACGGCCGTGAAGGGCGCCGCGGCGGCGCTCGGCATGGCGCCGGCGGCCGAGACGGTGAAGATCAACCTGCCTGCCGACGTGGTGGTCACTGACGAGGCAGGGGCGCTCTCGCTCTCGGGCAGCGTCGCGGCCGTCGCGGGCATGTGAGAGGGGGCTTCCTTGGCATCCCGTCCCCGCAACGCGCGCGACCGACGCGGCTCGCGTGACCACCGCAACGCGCGCGACCGCCGGACCGGTCGCGCTTCTTCTTTCTCCGACACCGTGAGCACCCAGTTCGGGGCTTTGTCCGAGGTCATGGGCTCGGCGCGCCTCGCCTTCGTCATGGCGCTGTTCGGCATCATCGTGGTCGTGTTCTTCGCGCGGCTGTTCTACCTGCAGGTCATCGTGAGTGACCACTACGCCGCCATGGCGAGCGAGTCGCGCACCGTGAGCTTCGACACCACGCCGCGCCGCGGCACCATCTACGACCGCAACGGCGTGGTGCTCGCCACGAGCGTCGACGCCACCACCATCTACGCGAACCCCGCCGAGGTGACTGACGCGAGCTACGAGGCCAACAAGATCGCCTCGGTGCTCGGCGGCGAGGTGGCTGACTACAAGGAGGCGCTCAGCACGGCCGGAACGAGCTTCGTCTACGTGAAGCGCCAGGCCGACGTGGACAAGGCCGAGCAGCTGCGCGCGCTTGAGCTCGACGGCATCTACTTCATCGACGACACGCGGCGCGAGTACCCCAACGGCGCCGTGGGCGGGCAGGTGATCGGCATCTGCAACGTCGACGGCGAGGGCATCACGGGCCTCGAGCTGCAGTACGACGACATCCTGCGCGGCACGCCCGGCACCTACGAGGCTGAGCGCGGGCGCAAGGGCACGCCCATTCCCGGCGGCGTGAAGGAGCAGACGCGGGCCGTCGACGGGCAGGACATCATGGTGTCGCTCGACATCAAGCTGCAGCACGTGGTGGAGGACGCGCTCAAGGCGGGCGTGGAGGACCCCGCCATCGCGGGCGAGAAGGGCAACTCGGTGGTGATGGACGCCGCCACGGGCGAGATCTACGCCATCTGCTCGCTGCCCTACCTCGACCCCACGAACCTCGAGGAGTCCGACGTCGGCTCGGAGAACCTCACGGCCATCACGCAGGCGTTCGAGCCCGGCTCCATCTTCAAGACGGTCTCGGCGCTCACCGTGCTCGAGTCCGGGGCCATGACCGCGGAGGACATGCTCTTCTGCCCGAGCTTTATCCAGGCTGACGAGTACGAGATCTCCGACGCGCACGCGCGCGGCGACGTGACCATGACGCTGCGCGAGATCCTCAACAAGTCCTCCAACGTGGGCATCTCGCTCGCCATCAACAAGGTCGGCTTCGAGAAGCTCCACGACGCCATCGTCCGCTTCGGGCTGAACGAGGCCACCGGCGTGGACTACCCCGGCGAGGCGTCGGGCCTCATGCAGGACTTCGACGAGTGGGCGCGCATCACCGGCTACAACGTGAGCTTCGGGCAGGGCCTCACCTGCTCGCCTTTGCAGATGACGCGCTTCTACGGAGCCATCGCCAACGACGGCGTGGCGGTGACCCCGCACTTCCTCATCTCGTACCCGCAGACCGGCGAGGTGCCCGAGTACGAGACCAAGCGCGTGGTCGACAACGAGGGCGCCCTCGAGCAGATCAAGAGCATGCTGCGCACGGTGGTGCAGGAGGGCACGGGCACGGCCGCCGACATCGAGGGCTTTGACGTGGTGGGCAAGACCTCCACGGCCGAGATCGCCGGCGACGGCGGCTACGTCGCGGGCAAGTACAACCTGTGCTTCACCGGCTTCATCGACAACTCCTCGAGCCAGTTAGTTTGTTTTGTGAGTGCAAACGAGGTTTACAGCGAGGCTTCGGTGGCCTCTACGTTTAAGGATATAATGGCGAATGCTATCGAGCAGTACAACATCGTGCCGGAGGTATGAGCGAATCATGGGCAAGACATGCGCCGAGCTCTTCGAGGGGCTTGAATGCACCATCATCGGTAACGCGGACGAGGAAGTGACCGGGCTCGCCTACCGCAGCGACCGCGTGAGCGAGGGCGACGTGTTCTTCTGCATCGTGGGGCTCACCACCGACGGCCACTCGTTCGCGCAGGACGCCATCGACCGCGGAGCCCGCGTGCTCGTGGTCGAGCGCAAGGTGTACCTGGCTGACGCCACCGACGTCACCGAGGTGGTGGTGTCGGACAGCCGCAAGGCCATGGCGTACGCGGCGACGCGCTTCTTCGACGAGCCGTCGGCCTCCTTCCAGCTCGTGGGCATCACCGGCACCAACGGCAAGACCACCACCACGTATCTGGTGGAGCACATCGCGCGCGTGGCGGGCAAGCGCACCGGCGTGATCGGCACCGTGGGCACGCGCATCGGCGACGTGCAGGAGCGCTCCGAGCACACCACGCCCGAGTCGCCCGACCTGCAGGAGACGTTCGCGCGCATGCGCGCGGCGCACTGCGACGTGGTGGCCATGGAGGTGAGCTCGCACGCGCTCGACCTGGTACGCACGTGGAGGACGCAGTTCGCCGTCACGGCGTTCACGAACCTCACGCAGGACCACCTCGACTACCACCACACCTTCGACGCCTACTTCGAGGCGAAGGCGCTCCTGTTCTCGCGCGACTACCCGGCGCGCCGCGTGATCAGCGTGAACGACAAGTGGGGCCTCGAGCTTCTGCGCCGCTGCTCGGCGGCGGGCGACGCCGTCATCACGTTCGGCTTCGACTCCTCCGCGCAGATCTTCCCCGTTGCGGTCGACTACGCCGCGGCGCACACGCACGTCGTGCTCGACGTGCGCGGCCGCCGCTTCGACTTCACCTACCCGCTCGTGGGGCGCTTCAACGTGGAGAACGTCATGTGCGCCTTCGGCATCGGCATGCAGCTCGGGATCGCCCCCGAGGTGATCGTGGAGGCGCTCGCCGACGTGCCGTCGGTGCCAGGCCGCCTCGAGCGCGTGAAGGTGCCCGCCGACGGCGGCGTGTCGGTCTACGTCGACTACGCGCACACCCCCGACGCGCTCGCCAAGGCGCTCTCGTCGGTGAAGGCGCTCTCGCCGCAGCGCACCCTCGTGGTGTTCGGCTGCGGCGGCAACCGCGACGCGAGCAAGCGCCCCATCATGGGGCGCGCGGCCCTGGCGGCCGACTTCGCCGTGGTCACGAGCGACAACCCGCGCCATGAGGACCCGCTCGGCATCATCGACGACATCCTGGCCGGCATGACCGAGGGCGCGGGGCGCTTCGAGGTGGAGCCCGACCGCCGGCGCGCCATCGCGCGCGCCATCGCGCTCGCCGAGCCGGGCGACAGCATCCTGGTCGCGGGCAAGGGGCATGAGGACTACCAGCTCGTCGGCGACGAGGTGCTCTCCTTCGACGACCGCGTGGTGGCCGCCGAGGAGCTCACGCGCGCGTTCGGCGGCGCGGCTGACGACGGCGGCGCGGCTGGCGCGGCCGGCGACGACAACGCGGCGGCCGACGCGGCCGGCGGCTCGCAGCCGCATGACGCGACCGAGGTGAAGTAGCCCATGCGCCTCAACCACAAGCAGATCGCCGCCTACACGGGGGGCAGCTTCGTCGTCGATCCCATCGACGCTACCGAGCTCGTCTGCGGCATCTCGTGGGACTCGCGCGAGATCGAGCCGGGCTGGCTCTACGTGGCGCTCGCGGGCGAGCGGGTCGACGGGCACGACTTCGTGGCGGCCGCCCTGCGCGCCGGCGCGCGCGCGGCGCTCGTGTGCGACGCGCTTGACCGCGAGACGCGCCTTCTGGCGCGCGAGATGGGCGCTTCGGTGATCGAGGTCCCCAACACCTACAGCGCCGTCACCGACCTGGCGCGCGAGTGGCGCGGCCACCTCAGGGGCCGCATCGTCGCGCTGACCGGGTCGACGGGCAAGACCACCACGAAGAACCTCGTGCGCGACGTGGTCCGCGCGGGCAGGAGCGTGGTGGCCACGAAGGCCAACCAGAACAACGAGCTGGGCGTCCCGCGCACGCTGCTCGCCGCCGACCCCGAGACTTCGTGCGTGGTGGTGGAGATGGGCATGCGCGGCTCGGGCCAGATCGCGCAGCTGTGCGAGGTGGTGCGCCCGGAGTGGGGCATCGTCACGAACGTGGGGGAGAGCCACATCGAGCTTCTGGGCAGCCGCGAGAACATCGCGCGCGCCAAGGCGGAGCTCCTCGAGGCGCTGCCCGCGGGGACGGGCCGCGCGTTTTTGAACGCGGCCGACGACTTCGCGGCCTCCATCGCCGCGCGCGCGGGCCTGTCCGAGCGCGCGGTGGCGTGCGTCGCCTACGACGGCAGCGGGCATGCGGCGTTCAGCTGCACAGGGCATGCGCACGAGGTGCCGGCCGCCGTGCTGGCGTCCGACAACGTTGATTTGCCCGCGGGCCCGCGCGTGTGGGCCGAGGACGTCGAGCTCGACGGCGAGGGGCGCCCGCGCTTCACGCTGTGCGCCTGCGGTTTCGCCGCGACATCCGCCTCCGAGCCCGCCTTCGCGGTGGAGCGCGCGACGTGCCACCTGAGCCTGCGCGGCCTGCACAACGTGGGCAACGCCTGCGCCGCCGCGGCGGTGGGGCGCTCGCTTTGCATCGGCCTCGACGCGATCGCCGGGGCGCTCGCGTCCTCCGTGCCCGAGAGCGGGCGGCAGGAGGTCCTCGCCGCGCGCGGGGGATTCAGCATCGTGAACGACGCGTACAACGCCAACCCCGACTCCATGCGCGCCTCGCTCGCCACGTTCTGCGCGCTTGACGTGCCCGGGCGGCGCGTGGCGGTGCTCGGCGACATGGGCGAGCTGGGCGACTTCGCGCCCGCATGCCACCGCGGCATCGGCGAGGTGGCGGCGGGCCTGCCGCTCGACCTGCTCATCTGCGTAGGCGAGCTGTCCCGCGGCATCGCGCAGGGCGCGCTCGACGCCGGCATGGACCCCGCGCGCGTCATGCGCGCGGACACGGTGGCCGAGGTGCTCGAAGAACTTGACGTGTATCTGGAGAAGGGCGACGCGGTGCTCGTCAAGGCGTCTCACTTCATGGGGCTTACCCGCGTGGTCGAAGGGTTGGTTGACTAGCATGTTCTCCTTTTTCGCAGCATATCCGACGTTTTTGGTGTTTCTGGCCATCGTGTTGTCGCTCGTGCTCACCATCGTCCTCATGCCGGCGTGGATCCGCTTCCTGAAGTCGAGCCACATCGGCCAGCAGGTGCGTGCCGACGGCCCCCAGAGCCACCTCGTGAAGCAGGGCACGCCCACCATGGGCGGCGTCATCATGCTCATCGCCGTCATCATCACGGCGCTGCTCGTGGGCCTTCCCGTGCCCGAGACGCTTCTGCTCTTAGGCGCCACGGTGCTCACCGGCGCGCTCGGCCTCATCGACGACGCGTCGAAGGTGGCGCATGAGCGCTCGCTCGGCCTCACGCCGAAGGCCAAGCTCATCGGCCAGTTCATCATCGCGGCCGTGTTCGTTGAGGTGGCGGTCAACCTGCTCGGCGTGGCGCCGACGGTGGAGATCCCCTTCGTCTACGCGTTCGACCTCGGCGTCCTCACCACCGTCGTCCCCCTCGGCGACGGCATCGCCATCCCGTGGCTCTACCTCGTCTTCAACCTCATCCTGCTCGTGGGCCTGTGCAACGCCGTGAACCTCACCGACGGCCTCGACGGCTTGGCGGCGGGCACGGTGATGATCGTGATGATCGTGATGGCCGCCATCGCGTACCGCTCCGATTTGCTCGAGCCCGCCATCTTCGCGGCGGCGCTCGCGGGCGCGTGCATCGGCTTTCTGTGGTTCAACTCCTTCCCGGCCGACATCTTCATGGGCGACACGGGCTCGCTCGCGCTCGGCATGGCGCTCGGGTGCTTGGCGGTGGTCACCAAGACCGAGTTCGTGGTGATCATCATCGGGGGGCTGTTCGTCGCCGAGGCGCTCTCGGTCATGATCCAGGTGTTCTACTACAAGCGGACGAAGAAGCGCGTCTTCCTCATGGCGCCGCTCCACCACCACTTCGAGAAGAAGGGCTGGAGCGAGACGAAGGTGGTCGTGCGGTTCTGGATCGTGTCGGGCGTGCTCGCGGCCTGCGGTTTCGTGCTGTACTTCGCCGAGTCGATGATGGTGGTGGCTTGATATGAGCACAAGCGGAAAGAAGCTGGTTCGCGGTAGGAAGCTCGCGCCCGAGAACCTCGGGCGCGTGCTCGTGCTGGGGCTCGGCGTGAGCGGGCGCGCGTGCGCGGGCTATCTGCTCGATCTCCTCGGCACGCGCGTCGAGGGCGTGTCCGTGGCGGCGGGCGCGGCGACGGACGAGGCGCGCGCATGGGCGCGCGCGGCGCGCTCGCGCGGCGCCGAGGTGACCTTCGACACCGAGGAGATCGCGGGGCGCTACGACGTGTGCGTCGCGAGCCCGGGCATCTCGGAGTTCTCGGCGTTCTACCGCAACGCCGCCGCGCACAGCGACGAGGTGATCAGCGAAGTCGAGTTCGCGTGGCGCGAGAGCCGCGCGGAGTCGAAGTGGGTGGCCATCACGGGCACGAACGGCAAGACCACCACGACGGCGCTCGCGGCCCACGTGCTCGCGGCGTGCGGCATGCGCGCGCGGGCGGTGGGCAACATCGGCGACACGTGCATCGAGGCCGTGGCGGCGGACGGCGCCGACGTCTACGTGGCCGAGGTGTCCTCCTACCAGCTGGCGTCGACGCGCGCGTTCGCGCCCGAGGTGGCCGTGGTGCTCAACATCACGCCTGACCACCTGAAGTGGCACCGCACGCACGAGAACTACGCCGCGGCCAAGTGGAAGGTGCTCGCCAACCTGGGGAGCACGCCCGGCGGGGTGGCCGTGCTCGACGCCACCGACGACGAGGTGCGCGCCAAGGTGCGTGAGCTCAGGGCACTCTCGCGCGAAGAGCGCGGGTTCGACTACGTGCCCGTGGGCACCGCGCGCGGCGTGGACGATGACATGCGCGTGCGGTGCGGCGCGGAGAACGCCGCCTTCGTGGGCGCTGACGGGCGCTTGCGCGTGGCCCTGCGCGGCGAGGAGGCCGTGCTCGCCGCGCGCGATGAGCTCCAGATCAAGGGCGCGCACAACGTGGCGAACGCGCTTTCGGCCGCCGCATGCGCCGTGGCGCTCGGGGCTGGGGCCGACGCGGTCGCTCGTGCTCTCGAGAGCTTCGCGCCGCTCGAGCATCGCATCGAGCCGTGCGGGAGCGTCAACGGCGTCACCTGCTACAACGACTCGAAGGCCACCAACGTCGACGCGGTGCTCAAGGCGATCGCGGCGTTCGAGCCCGCGCGCCCCGTCATCCTGCTCGGCGGTCGCGACAAGGGCACCGACTTGGGGCCGCTCGTGGACGCCTGCCGCGTCCACGCCAAGGGCGTGGTGTGCTTCGGTGAGGCGCGCGAGCGCTTCTTCGCGGCCATGGAGCCCTTGCGTGATGAAGGCATTCCGGTCGTTCAAGTGGGGAACATGGAATCAGCGCTCGACGCGGGGCTGGCGCTTTCGCAGGCGGGCGACGTGGTGGTGCTCTCCCCGGCATGCGCGTCGTTTGACGAGTTCAGCTGCTTCGAGGAGCGCGGGTGCGTCTTCAAGCAGCTCGTGGCCGAGCGCGCCGCGCGCGCCGCGCGCTAGCGGGAGCGCCTGATGGCGTCATCCGCGCGACAGCGATCTGCCAGCTTTTTCGGGGCACAGGGGCCGTGCGTCCTGCTGCTCCTCGCGACGATCGCCCTCACGGTGATCGGGCTCGTGATGGTGTACTCGGCCTCGTCGGCCTCGCTTGCCGGCGCGGGCGAGGTGCCGTGGGCTGACGTGAGGAGCCAGGCGATCTACGCGGTGCTCGGCGTCGTGGCCATGGTGGCGGTGTGGAAGTTCATCCCATACCACGTGTGGAACGGCGTGTGGACGTGGGCGGCGTGGGGCGTCGCGCTCGTGCTTCTGGCCCTCACGGCGCTCATGGGCAGCGAGGGCTACGGCGCCACGCGCTGGCTGTCCCTCGGGCCTATCAGCCTGCAGCCCTCTGAGATCGCCAAGGTGGCCTTCCTGCTCATGTCCATCCGCGTGATCTGCGACGTGCGCTCCGGCTCGATGGAGCCGCGCGCCATGCTCGTGCAGATCCTGCTGCTCATCTTGGCGCCGCTGCTGTTTTTGTACTGGTCGCAGTCCGACCTGGGCACCACGCTCATCTGCGCCGTGGGCATCGTGGCGGTGCTGTGGCTCGGCGGCGTGCCGGCGAAGTACCTGGCGGCGCTCTGCGTCCTCGGCGTGCTGTTCGTGCTCTACGCCATCTTCGGCAGCGACTACCGCAGCGGGCGCATGGTCTTCCTCGACCCGTGGAACGACGGCCAGGACGGCTACGGCACCGGCTACAACATCATCCGCTCGTACTACGCCATCGCGGAGGGCGGCCTGTTCGGCGTGGGCGTCGGACAGGGCCACGAGCGGTTCGACTACCTGTTCGCCTCCGACAGCGACTTCATCTTCGCCATCGTGTGCGAGGAGCTCGGCATGCTCGGCGCGCTCGTCGTGATCGCGCTGTTCTTGGTGATCCTGTTCGCGGGCCTGCGCATCGCGAACGGCGCGCCGGACGAGTTCGGCGCCCTCATCGCGGGCGGCTTCGCCATCATGCTCGTGTTCCAGGCGTTTCTGAACATCGGCTGCACCATCGGCGTGTTCCCCACCACGGGCAAGCCGCTGCCGTTCATCTCGTCGGGCGGCACGTCGCTCCTCGTGTCGTTCAGCATGGTGGGGCTCATCCTGTCGGTGGCCGAGGCCGCGGGCGCCCCGTCGGTGTACGAGCAGCGCCGCGCCGACCTGCGCGTGGTGCGCGCGAGCGGCGCGAACGGCGATCCCGCGCGCCCCGCTTCACGCGCGCAGGGCCGCTCGGGCGCGCGCGGGGGCTCGTCACGCTCGCGCTCGCGCACCCGCCGCTTCGAGGCCGACGCCTTCGCCCGCCCGCTCGTCCCATCCCGTGCGGCGGTCGCGCCCGCGCACGCCGGCGCCGCCCGCCCATCCGCACGTCCCAGCTCGTCTCACGCAGGGCGGCGCTTCGCGCCGTCCGGCGCAAGGAGGTAATGTCTTATGCGCGCAATCCTTTCCGGCGGAGGCACGGCAGGCCACATCAACCCCGCGCTCGCGCTCGCCGAGGTGCTCGTCGACCGCGGCTGCGAGGTGCTGTTCGCGGGCACGCCCCACGGCGTCGAGGCGCGCCTCGTGCCGCAGGCGAACATCCCGTTCAAGGCGTTCGAGGCGTCGGGGTTCAACCGCAGCCACCCCGCCACCATCGTCACGGGCGTCTCGAAGATCGCCAAGTCGACCGCGGCGGCCAAGAAGTGGTTCTCCGAGGTGAGGCCTGACGTGGTCGTGGGGTTCGGCGGGTACGTGTCCATCCCCGTGGCGCGCGCGGCCGAGAAGACCGGCGTCCCCGTGGTCCTGCACGAGCAGAACTCGGTCATGGGCATGGCGAACAAGTACCTCGCGAAGAAGGCCGCCGCCGTGTGCGTGACCTACGAGTGCTCGGCGCGCGACGTGGCCGACAAGAGCCGCGTGCACCTCACGGGCAACCCCGTGCGCGCCTCGGTGCTCGCGGCGAGCCGCGCGGAGGGGCGTGTGCTGCTCGGCATCCCGGACGAGGCGCGCATGCTGCTCGTGTTCGGCGGGAGCCTCGGCGCGCGCCACATCAACGAGGCCGTCTGCGCGCTCAAGCCCGACCTGCTCTCCCGCGCCGACCTGCACGTGGTGCACCTCACGGGCCCCAAGGAGCTCGACCGCGTGCGCGAGGCGCTCGCGCTCACGCCCGCGCAGGAGGCCCGCTGGCACGTGATGGGGTACCAGGACCGCATGGGGGAGACCCTCGCCGCGGCCGACGCCATCGTGTCGCGCGCCGGCGCCACCTCGCTCGCCGAGATCTCGGCCCGCGCCATCCCGGCGCTGCTCGTGCCCTTCCCCTACGCCACCGAGGACCACCAGACCACCAACGCGCGCGCGTACGTGGACGCGGGGTGCGCCTTCATGGTTCCCGACGCCGACCTGGGCGATCCCGTCTTCGCCGAGAAGGTGCTCACGCTCGTCGACGACGCGGACGTGCGCGCGGGCATGACCGCGGCGGCGCGCGCCCAGAAGACCGCCGATGCCGCCTCCAGATTGGCAGATGTTGTGATGGCGGCGGCGCGCGCGTAGGGTGACGTATTACAATGGCGTGAGGTATCGGGCCGCGGGCGCAGGCATCCGCGGCTGATCGCGAGAGGGAAGGCGTAGAACCATGAACGAAGTGGAAACCGAGGCCCTGCACTTCATCGGCGTCGGCGGCGTGGGCATGAGCGGCATCGCGCGCGTCGCGCACGACCAGGGCATGCGCGTGAGCGGCTCCGACCTCAAGGAGAGCCGCTACACCAAGCAGCTCGAGGAGGCGGGCATCACGGTGTTCATCGGGCAGGACGCCGGAAACATCCCCGCGGGCAACCCCACGGTGGTGGTCTCGACGGCCATCCTCGACAACAACCCCGAGCTCATGGAGGCTCGCCGCCGCGGCCTGGAGATCCGCCACCGCGCCGAGATGCTCGCCGCGCTCGGCCGCAACCTCGACACGCTGGCCGTGGCCGGCACGCATGGTAAGACCACCACGTCCTCCATGCTCGCCTCCACGCTCGATGCCATGGGCGCCTCACCCACCTTCCTCATCGGGGGCATCGTGCGCGCGTGGGGCACCAACGCCCATTCCGGGCGGGGCCGCTACTACGTGGTGGAGGCCGACGAATCCGACAAGTCGTTCACCTACCTCTCGCCCGCGGCGTGCATTGTGACCAACGTGGAGACCGACCACCTGGACCACTACGAGGGCCTCGAGGAGATCTACGCGCAGTTCGGCAAGTTCATCGCGTCGGTGCCCGCCGGCGCGCCCGTGGTGGTGTGCGGCGACGACGAGGCGCTCGCCGACCTCGCGCGCAAGGAGGCGCGCGGGCGCGTAATCACCTACGGCTTCTCCGAGGGCTGCGACGCGCGCGTGGTGAGCGCCGAGGCGCGCGGCGTGGGGTCTGTCTTCACGTTGCGCCTGCCTGACGGGCGCGAGGTGGAGAGCTCCATCAAGCAGAACCCAGGCATGCACAACGTGTCGAACGGCGCGGCCGTGCTCACGCTCATCGACGCGCTCGGGCTCGACGTGGACGCCGCGGCCGAGAAGCTGCGCGCGTTCACGGGCGTGCGCCGCCGCTTCGATTTGGTGGGAGAGGAGCAGGGCGTGACGGTGGTGGACGACTACGCGCACCACCCCACCGAGATCGCGGCCACCATCGCCGCGGCGCGCGCGCTCGACTTCGCGCGCGTGCACGTGCTGTTCCAGCCGCACCGCTACTCGCGCGCGGGGCTGTTTACCGAGGTGCTCAAGGACGAGTTCGGCCGCGCGTTCGACGCGGCTGACACCGTCACGTTCATGGACGTGTACTCGGCGGGCGAGGCGCCCGTGCCCGGCATCAACGGCAAGACGTTTTTGAACGTGGTGCTCGAGCACGAGGGGCATCCCGAGGCGCACTACGTCCCCCGCCGCATCGACGCGGCGCCCTTCATGGCGCAGCTCGCGAAGGAAGGCGACCTGGTCATCACCATGGGCGCGGGCGACGTGACGGCCCTCGGCCCGCACATCATCGACGCGCTCGCGGCTCGCGAGGGCTAGCGGCGCTCATGGCGGCACGGCATACCTCGCCTTTGCAGGCGCTGCTCGTCGACGAGCGGTTCGACGGCGACATCTACGCTTACGAGCCCATGGCTCGCCACACCACCTACCGCATCGGGGGACCGGCGCGCTTCTACGTGCGCGCAGGCTCCGTCGGCGCGCTCACGCGGCTCGTCGACGTGTGCGAGAAGGAGGGCGTGCCGTGGGTCGTCGTGGGGCGCGGGTCGAACCTGCTCGTGGCCGACGAGGGCTTCCCGGGCGTGGTCATCTCGCTCGGGCGCGACTTCCGCTCCTTCCGCTTCGACGCGGAGCGCAGCTGCTTCGTCACGGGCGCGGGCGTGCTCCTCTCGGCGGTGGTGCAGGAGGCGTTCCGCCGGTCGGTCGCGGGGCTCGAGTTCGCCGTGGGCACGCCGGGCACCATCGGCGGCGCCCTGCGCATGAACGCGGGCACGCGCGACGAGTGGATCGGCAGCCGCGTGGCGAGCGTCACCACGCTCCGGCCGGGGCGCGGCCTGGCGCGGCGCGCGGGCTCCGAGGTCACGTGGGGGTATCGCGCCTCCTCGCTCGAGCCCGACGAGATCGTGCTCGAGTGCGAGCTGGACGTGGAGCCGTCCGACCCCTTCTACATCCGCGGGAAGATGGAGGCGAACCTCGCGCGGCGCAAGAAGACCCAGCCGCTCGGCGAGCCGAGCTGCGGCAGCGTGTTCCGCAACCCCGAGGGGGCGCACGTGGCGGCGCTCGTGGAGGAGCTCGGGCTCAAGGGCGCGACCATCGGCGGCGCGCGCGTGTCCGACGTGCACGCCAACTTCATCGTCAACACCGGCGAGGCGACGGCGCGCGACGTGCGCGCCCTCATCTCGCTGATCGCTTCGAAAGTGCATGAGGCTTATGGCATCGAACTCGCGCCCGAGGTCCGGTTCCTCGGGTTCAACTAGGCCGCGGGGGCAGAACAACCCGCGCATGGCGCGCGCTGCCGCGGCAGGGCGCGCTCCGGCGCGCCCTCGCGCGGGTTCGGGCACCCCAGCGCGCGCGGCTGCGAGTCCGCGACCTGCGAGCGCGCCGCGGCCGGCGAGCGCGCCGCG
>NZ_JAAKEC010000007.1 GCF_011038975.1 Adlercreutzia sp. ZJ176
ATCCTCGAGACAGCCCTCGGGCGTCGGACACAGTGCGAGCCACCGCGCCGTCCCCGCAACGTAGGTTACCGCCCTTCCGGCTCGGTGGAAGCGGAAGGGCGAGACCCGTAACGATTATCAGTGACACGGAAGAGGGACACATGCTCGGTATGGCATGGGGATGGGATGTACTCTCGGGATGACACAAAGGGAAGGCTGCTCGCTCAGGACACGGAAGAGGGGGCGTCCACGGCGTGGGCGTCCCCTCTTCAAACAGCAGCGGTTTCGTGCCAATTACGGCGGTTCTCAGCAGCGCGCGGGCAACAAGCCGTGAGCCGCGCCTGCAAGCCACCGCTGCCCCGCGCTGCGCCTCGTGCCGACTACAGCGTAACCTCGCGCCAGCTACAGCGCGGCGTCGCGGATGACCTCGAGGAACTTCGCGCGCTCCCACGCGCCCTGGTCGCCCTCGGCGCGGTCGCGCACGGACACGGTGCCGTTCTCGACCTCCTTGTCGCCGAGCACCACCATGTAGGGGATCTTCTGGCTCTGGGCCTTCGCGATCTTCACCTTCATAGGCTCGTTCTGGTCGTACACCTCCACGCGCCCGCCCGCGGCCTTGACATCGGCGGCGAAGGCGGCGGCGGCCTCCTTGTGGCGGTCGGCGATCGGGATGACCACCACCTGCACGGGCGCCAGCCACAGCGGCAGCGCGCCCGCGTAGTGCTCGATCAGGATGCCCAGGAAGCGCTCGATGGAGCCGAAGATGGCGCGGTGGAGCATCCAGGGCGTCTCCTCGGTGTTGTCCTCGGTGCGGTAGGTGAGGCCGAAGCGCATGGGGAGGTTGAAGTCGACCTGCACCGTGGAGCACTGCCAGGTGCGCCCGATGGCGTCCTTCACCTTGATGTCGATCTTCGGGCCGTAGAACGCGCCGTCGCCCTCGTTGATCTCGTAGGCCAGGTCGTGCCGCTTGCACGCCTCCTTGAGCGCGTTGGTGGCGTGCTCCCACATATCGTCGGTGCCGATGGACTTCTCCGGGCGCGTGGAGATCTCGGCCTCGTACGCGAAGCCGAACGTGGACATGATGTGGTCAACCAGATCGAGGATGGCCACCACCTCGTCGACCACCTGGTCGCGCGTGCAGAACACGTGCGCGTCGTCCTGCGTGAAGCCGCGGGCGCGCAGAAGCCCGTGCACCACGCCCGACATCTCGTGGCGGTACACCGTGCCGAACTCGAAGTAGCGCAGCGGCAGGTCACGGTAGGAGTGCAGCTCGTTCTTGTACAGCATCACGTGGCCCGGGCAGTTCATGGGCTTCACGCCGTACTCGGACAGGCGCGGCTCCTCGTCGGTGCCCTCGTTGATGTCGAAGAAGTACATGTTCTCCTTGTAGAAGCCGTAGTGGCCCGAGGTCTTCCACACGTCCGCGTTGTAGATGTGCGGGGTGATGACCTCCTCGTAGCCGCGGTCGTACAAGTCGCGGCGCAGCCACTCCTGCAGGGTGCGGATGATGCGCGCGCCGCGTGGCAGATAGAGCGGCAGGCCCACGCCGGCCATGGGGTCCATCATGTAGATGCCCAGCTCGCGGCCAAGCTTGCGGTGGTCGCGCTTCTCGGCCTCCTCGAGGTTGCGCAGGTGCTCCTCGAGCTCCGACTTCTTGAAGAACGCAGTGCCGTAGATGCGCGTGAGCATCTCGCGGTCGGCGTCGCCGCGCCAGTAGGCGCCGGCCACCTTGGTGAGCTTGAACGCGCCCACCTTGCCCGTGGCAGGCAGGTGCGGGCCGCGGCACAAATCGGTGAACGAGCCGATCGCGTACGTGGTGATGACGGCGTCCTCGGGCAGCTCGTTGATGAGCTCCACCTTGAACGGCTGGTCGGCGAACTTCTCGAGCGCCTCGGCGCGGGTGACCTCAGCGCGCTCGAACGCCTCGTTCTCCTTCACGATCTCGGCCATGCGCGCCTCGATGTGCTCGAAGTCGTCCGGGGAGACGGTCACGCCCTCGGGCAGCTGCACGTCGTAGTAGAAGCCGTTCTCGATGGCCGGCCCCACGCCGAACTTCACGTCGCCGTACAGATCGACGAGCGCGGCGGCCATGACATGCGCCGTGGAGTGGCGCAGAAGCTCGATGCCCTCGGGGCTCTTCGCGGTGACGATGGCCACGGAGTCGCCCTCGCGCACGGGGGCGGCGAGGTCGACCGGCGCGTCGTTCACGATGCCGGCGAGCGCGGCCTTCGCCAGGCCCGCGCCGATGGAGGCGGCCACGTCGGCGACGGTGGCTCCCTCCGCCAGCTCCTTGACCGAGCCGTCAGGCAAAACGATGTTCATGATGATGTCCTTTCCTTCGCCGGGTGCATACAGAGCACCTGCAAGTCCAAACGCCGCGGCTTTGAGTACCGCGGCGCGATCCCATTAAAAACTGAGCCGGAAGGCCCGGCCCAGTCCTTAATCAACGTATGTGCGCGGGCCGCGCGCTGCGGGCCGCAAGGTGCGAACCGATCACGCGCTGCAGCCGTGCGCTGCCGGCGCCGACCGCTGCAACCGACCGCTGCAGGCCGCACGCCGCACGTGCGGAGCCGCAACCTCCAGCCCGCCGACCGCACGCGCGCGCAAGCCGCACGCGTCGCAACCGATTGTGCAAGCCGCTAGCCGCGCGGCTGCCCCTCGGGGCGCGCCTCGCGGGGAGCCCGCTCGCGCACCGCGCCCTGCGGGCGCTGCTGCGGACGGCGAGTGCGGCGCACCTCGCCCGCGCCGACCGGGGTCGCGCAGTACGGGCACACCGTCCACGTGGGCTCGAGCGCGTGCCCGCAGTGCGTGCAGAGGTTCTTGAGCTGCGTGTGGCAGTTCGGGCAGAGCACGTAGTCGGCCTCGACGGGATACCCGCAGGCGGCGCACTCGCCGTACCTCATGAGCTGCCGCTGCTTGAGGGCCACCTCGAGCTCCTGCTCGTCGCGGTCGATGCGCAGCATCGGGGGCCGAAGCAGGCAGTACGCGATCACGCCGACGATGGGGACGAGCGCCACGACCGCCCAGACGTACCACGTGGTGCCGCGCAGGTAGGCGTCGCGCACCACCCACACGATGGAGAGCACGTACAAGATGACCAAAAGCACGATCACGACCGTGAACGCGGTTTGCATCTGCGGCGTCCACAGCTGCGAGAGCAACTCGCTCATGATGACCTCTTCTTCTCCGTTTTCCCTTGTCGCCCCACATGCGCGCCACCAACAAGCGCACAGCAAAGCTGCGCTCGCGGCGGCGTCGCGCGGCGACGCAAGCTCACATTATAGCAAAAGTGCCCGCACGCGCCAGAAACGCCTTGTATTGCAAGGTTCCATACAATCGGAGTAACGGTGAGCAACGCTGGAAAGGAGTCCTCATGGATTCCGACAGCGCAAGCGCATTCTCGTAAAAAGCTCACTCTACTCCTTATCATGTCGCAAGCTGCACAACGAAGACAATTCACGGCAAAAACTTCGACCGATCCCCTCCAAGCCTATCATCAATATGACATTACCGAGCATAATACTCGACAACATGCTTGCCGCTGAAACCCGAAGGCCACCCAGTCTCGATCACATCCTTATGGCGTTTTGCATCGTGCACGGAACACCTCCTCACCGCGGACATCACCTATGCGCCCATAGCCGCCACGTACAAGGACACTGTGAAGCACTCCTCTTCATACAGTATTTCGAGAACGTGAGTCTCATCGAACGCTCTGCGTTCTCAACCACCTGCAGATCCGAGACGCTCGTATACACTACACTGCTGTATTCAACCCGCTGTTCAGGCTCTCTTCCTCATGCTCACCGTGAGGATGCGGTTCCTCACGCAAGACAACACCATGGTCAAGAAGGTGTCACCACCTGAAGCACCCTTCCCCACCATCGCCACATGCATGGCCGCGACAATGCTATGCTGCCAGCACAACGGGAACCCCCGCGACATGGCCCAGACAGCCTTCGTGACCATCGTTCTTTCAATACTCATGGCCCCTGTCCTCGTGACGCTCCCGAAAACCGCAGGATAGCAAAAGAGCAGAGCGTGAGTGATCCCATGCCTGCGGGCAAGAACGCCAATCGCAGGGGTACGGGGACGGTACGCGCAAGCAACCTGCGAGCAAAAACGCTGGTCGCACGACGCGAAACGCAAAAAGGAGGCGAAGCCATGAGCTTCACCTCCCAGGTTGTCTGCAAAGCATCCCGAGAAGAAAGGCTGCTGAAAGCGGTTAGAACATGAATGCGCAGCAGAGAATGATCGCAAGGCCACTACAAATGCAGGGGATAGCCTGGCGAACGATAAAGGTCGTAACAGGGATGCCGCCCTTCTCCGCCGACACCAAAGCGACGGGCGCTGCAACCGATAAAATGTTGGAGCCCGTTGCAGCAGCGGCAATGGGAAGCAAGACGTAATACAGATCGGCATTGATGAATGTGGCAGCAGCAACGATGACGGGAGTCAAGCCGAAGATGCCAAGATTCGGCTGACCGGTTAGGGCGGTAATGACGAACACCGCAATGCCACCGACAATCAACAGAACTTGCACCGACAGATCGGGGGAGATCAGCATCTTCATGAGAATATCCAATCCACCGAGCTTGCCAATAGCGTCAGCGAAGACAGCACCGGCCCATGCCATGGCTGCATAACGAGCCCAAGACTCGCCCATGCCGTCGAGGATAAGCTGGTAGTCCTCTACCGCAGCACGGATCGTCCTGCGGCGAACGCACTCAATGAGAATGACGAACATGCCGCACATCAGGTAGATGGGGACGACGCCGACGCGAATGGGCAGGAATGTACCACCGAAAATAATGACGAGAACCAACGGGATGATTGGCAGAAGGCCATACCAGCCAGGAATGCCAAGGGTCTTGGTGTCGATGAGGGTTTCACTTACCTCGTCAGGGGTAGCGTACTCGTAGGGCTTCTTGTCCTCGCGAGCCTCAAAGTACTTAGTAGTGAGGATAAAAGACACTGCGCAAACAATGAACACCGGGATGAAGTACCTCAACTCGACGTTGACAAAGAACTCGGGGGCTGAGATGGCAACCTCGGGGGCGAAGGTTCCGTACACCATGCCAGTAAACGGCTGGCCCGGACCGAGGGACCACGCAAGTGAGACGGTGATGGTGCAGATCGCGGTGACGCGACGGATACCGCAGTGGCGCAGAACGGGATATATGCAGGCATACGCCATAAGGAACGAGGTCACGGCGCTGGGAATGACCCATTTTATGACGCAGCACACCAGCATGGCCAATACGATAATCACATACTTTGACTTGATCTTGCTGATGGGCTTTGCAACTGTTATCGCAAACATGTCGCTTGCCTTCAGTTTGTTCATAAAGGCAACATATCCCAAAACCGTGATCAAGGTTATGCCAGTCATGGTGAACGAAGAGACCATGCTGGTTTGGAAGTAGGAGAAGGCATCGAAGAACATATTGCCCGTCGACTTCTCCATAACACTTTGACCGCTCAGAGCCATGAACACAAGCAGGCCAATAACACCCACGAACAGCATGCTGAACGAAGCGTTGAGACGCTTCATCAACATTAGCACAAGAGCTACAAACAGTATGATTGTCAAAACAACGTATACTGCCTCCATTATTTCCCTCCTTAAGTAGAATGAAGTTTTTCTGCGTCTAGAGCATTTCCGCCCCCGCATGCAGCACAGAAGAGCACATGCGAAGCACAAGCGGCCCTGCAGCCCCGAAATGCAGGGCCGCCTCCTCGTTATTTCTCAGTTGGTTTTCGAGTAAGATCCTGATCGACCGTGTAAATGGGCGTCTCTTCAGGAATCTCAGCGCCACAGGACAGGCAATATGGCGGCTTGCCCGGCTGAGGCTTGCGAACAACAGCCCCACAGCTGGGGCACTTCACTCGATCAGGCTCGTTTCGTGTGTAGCGCATCACTTGCTCTCCTTCTTCACAGCAAAATCTTTATTAGTTCAATTCCAAACCGAAAATCCCCGCTTGGCTACGCAGCGATGCTTCCGGCTTACGGCACGAAAAGGACCATCTTCTCCTTGTCCATGGTCTTCACGAGATCTTCGACGGGACCAAACTCCATGACCTGAGCTTGGCAATGATGCACACACGTAGGCCAGCGTCCTTCTGCAACGCGATCGGCGCATAAGTCACAAAGTTCCGTAGGCACGGGAACGAACTTGTATTCCCACTTCCGCGAGCTGATCTCCCTAGGACCGAGCTGCTTGAGCTCAATTCCCCACTGACCCTCGCCGAAGCCGTGCTCAACTTTGCACGCCATCTCACACGAATGGCAGCCAGTACAGAACTCATAGTCGATAAGCAAACCGTTCATAGTCTTCTCCGTTCAAATGTTGACGACGGCATTACAGGCTGATCTCGGGGGGAACGTAGCCCTCCACTTTGCTGATGCGGCACATTTGGGTGCTGTACGGAGCGGCCAAACCGGACGGTCCGACATCGGTAGAAGGAGTCAGCATGTTGATATTGGATTCAAAGACGCCATACAGCTCTGGCAGCGCCGCCTCACGCTCGGGGAACCACCAACCATGCTCAGCAGACACTACACCCGGGTCCATGGACGGATTGAGGCGGCAGATCTCCTTGGCGCTCCCACGGTGGTTCTCGATGAGAACCCAGTCGCCTTCCTTGATACCGTACTTAACGGCTGTGTCGGGATGTATGTCCACCAAAGGCCACGGATGGAACTCACGCATAGACCTCAAGTTGCGGTGCTCGGAGTGGAAAAACTCCCAGGATCGGTGCCCTGTCGTGAGGATCAGGGGATATTCGCTTGCATAGTCGGGCGTGGAAAACGGACTTGGCGAAGGTTCCTCGAAGTACGGAAGCGGCTCGAGATCGCAACTGTTGAGCGTAGTGCACCACAGTTCGAGCCGACCGGTCGGCGTGTTGAATCCGGGAAGACCATCAGCCCGTAGCAAGCCCTTTTCGTATTTCTTGTACTCGAACACCTCGTAACGATAGGTGCGCTTCTGGAGGTTATCGTAGGAGAACGGCTCACCATCATCGAAGTTAGCGCTCTGAAGGTTGTTCATAATGTCGTCCCACATCTCCTCCAAGGTCTTCCACGGGAAAGCCTCAGGGTTCATGCGACGGCCAATGTCAAGAGCAATCTCCTCGTCCGACTTCGTGTTGGCGTAGTCAGATACTTTGTTGATCGCCCGAATGGGAGCCCACCAACCACGCACGCCCTTGCGCTCTGCGCTCATCGCAACGGGAAGAAAAACGTCAGCAGTGCCGACCGCAGTTGGAGTAAGATACAAGTCAGAGACAACAATGAACTCGGCATTCAGCATCGCCTTGTACACGCGCTCAGCCTCTGCTCCCATGTTCGCGAAGGTGTTCGACGACGTGCAGTGGATCATCTTCACGGGATAGGGCTCGCCTGTCTCAAGCGCCTTGATCAAGATCTCCGTTGCTGCCGAGTTGTCCATTCCCTGGGCGCGAAGCTTTGACTCCGCGTTTCCGAGGCGGGCGTATGCCTCGGGGACATCCCACTGGAACGTAGTGCGCACATCGGCTTGGATGTAACCCGAGGTCACAAGTATGTTGCCTCCGGGGACGTCGACGTTTCCCGTAATGGCCCACAGCGCCTGGATAGCGTGGTTCGCACCGAGTCCGTGCTTTTGCTGATCGAGAGCAAGGCCCCACTGGACGGCCGCCGGCTTCGCCTTAGCGTAGTCGCGCGCCGCGGCTTGAATTAGATCGGCGGGGATCGTAGTGATGTGCTCCGCCACGTCGAGCGGGAACTCAGCTGCGCGCTCCTTGAGCTGGTCGAAGCCGTAGCACCAACAATCGACGAACTCATGGTCGTAGAGGTCTTCCTTGATAATGACATCAATCATTGCGAGCGCCAAGGCGCCGTCCGTGCCGGGACGAACACGCAGCCAATGCTTCGCCATGCCGGCCATCCAGGTCAGACGCGGATCGATGACGATAAGTTCTGTCCCCATGCGCATGAGGTCGACGATCCAGTGGCCCATAAAGCCGTCACCGTTGGAGATAATGGGGTTATTGCCCCAGACGATGCAGATCTCGGGAACAACGTAGCGAGGGTTGTCATACCGATCCTCGAACATCTGGGCGCAGTCCATGATAGACGCATCACCTGCAACAGAAGACATGCCGACCAGGCGAGGCACATAGCAGGAATCGCCCGCGAGAAAGCCAAACATCAAGTTGGGGGTCTGGTACGCGACATTCGCGATGGCGGCAGCCTGCCAAGAAGTGTTTCGCCCAGTTCCCTGCAAAACCGCAATGGTCTTGGGGCCGTACGCAGCGGAAAGCCGCTTCGCGTTCTCCTCGATAATGGCATAGGCTTCGTCCCAGGTGATTTCCTCCCACTTGTTTTCACCACGCTCTCCAGCGCGCTTCAGCGGATTAGTCACGCGCATCTTGTTATACATGGCCTCAGGAACAGCCATACAGCGCATGCACAAGCGGCCGTTGTAGACGGGACTCTTCGGATCACCTTCGATCCTCACCACACGACCTTCCTTGTCAGTGTAGTGGAGCACGCCACAGCCTTCATGGCAGCCGGGACCTGACCATTGACAGTTACGCGTGACAGTCAAGTCACCTTCCTGCCACTGCCACTCATCCCGGTAGAGTTCATCGTTGTAGGTCCTTTTCGGAAGCTTTCTCATGCTCCCTCCTCTCATTTCCACAACTAACGCACGAAGCGTCATGCAAACATCAATCAGCTGAGCAAGCGCCTTGCAGAACGCCAATCACGCAAAACGCGTGGCGCGATCATCAGGAAGGTTTGCCCGGGGCTGATGGACGACCCGGCGCACTCGGCGCACCTGGCGGCACCGGGCGGCCCGGCGCGCCGGGCGCGCTCGGCGCCGAAGGTGCATTACCACCGAACATCACGCCGCACGTGAGACACTCAGATGCGAAGTAATCGCACTCCGCGCCGCATTTCGGACATTTCTTGGGAGCCAACTCAGCCCCAGCAGGCCTAAAACACATTAATGTTCTCCTTAGCTGATGCGCTTTCGGCAAAAAGGGTGCGGCGTTTCACGGGTCACGCAACGTCGCATGAGCCCTTCCCGAAGCTTCTTGTTTTTCGCAGAGACTACTGAACGCTGCTGGCAACACCCGTGTTTCGGGTCCACATGACGACACGCGCCTCGATGCCCCTCAACAGCTCCGCCTTCTCCTCTTCAGACCCTTCATAGTCGCCGGGCAGAAGAGCCGCCAGGACCTCCATCGGCTCCTCGGCAAACTTTGACTCCAGCTCGCTACTACCGAGTATTTCCTTTGTAATGGAGCTGATCATCTTGAACTTGTCCATAACAACCTCCTTTTATCGGGCTATTCCTGCCGACAGCGAGGGCCCAGTCACCCGGTTGCCCACCGCCAGCAGGGAACCCGCAGCCCGCGTTGACGCTTAGCTAGTCGCAGGGGATAAATAGCACCTTCTGCTTTTTGTCCATCTTCTTGGCCAGTTCCTCGACATCGCCGAACTCCATGACAAGTGCCTGGCAGTGGTGGACGCAGGTGGGAACGCGCCCCTCTGCAACACGGTCAGCGCACATATCACACAAGCTCGTCGGGATCGGAATGAAGGCATACTCCCACTTGTCTTCTTTAATCTGCCACGGGCCGTTCTTGTGCAGCTTAATGCCGCATTGTCCCTCTCCGAAGCCATGCTCTGCTTTGCAAGCCATCTCGCAGGAATGGCAACCTGTGCACCATTCGTAATCGATCAGCAAACCCGGTTTTCCCATTGTTCTCACTCCAATTTATTTATAGACTCTGCAGATCTGCGTGTTATAGGGCGCCCCGTAGCCACTCGGACCGAAGTCGCACATGGTGGTCAAACAATTGGCATTGGACTCCCAATTACCGAAAAGAGTAGGTTCTTCGCCAGCGAGCTCGGGGAACCACCAGCCGTGCTCGCAGTGGACCACACCCTTCTTGATGGTGGGGACAACGCGAGCCTTCTGCCTGATCTTTCCATGCGGGTTCTCGATGTTAACCCAATCACCCTCCTTGATACCCAAAGCAGCAGCGTCCTCGGTGTTGAGCTCTACGATGGGATCAGGATGGAACTCGCGCATGGCTTTCGACTGACGCTGCTCGGAGTGGAAGAACTCCCATGAACGGGCGCCAGTGGAAAGAACGAACGGATACTCCTCCATGAGCTCGGGGGTGCGCATAGGGCTCTCAGTCGGCTCGTCAAAATACGGCAGAGGATCAACGCCGGCCATGTCATACATGGTGCAGTAGAGCTCGATACGTCCGGTAGCGGTCTGGAATCCCGGCTTGCCGTCAGCGCGAAGAAGACCCTTCTCGTACTTTCTGTACTCGAAATCAGGGTACGCGATGACCTTATCGCGCAGCTCTTCGAAGGTCATCTTCAGCGGCACGGAGGACAGGTTCTCCATGCAATAGTTGTCGAACTCCTCGACGGTGTCCCACGGGAAGTAGTCGGGGTTCAGGCGCTTGCCAAGCTCAAGCATGAGGACCTCATCGCCCTTGCCGCCGGCGTCGGTGACCTTGTTGATTGCGCGCAATGGGGTATACCAGCCGCGTACGCCGCTCCGCTCGCACCCCATCGCAACAGGCAGAAAGATATCGGCGAAGGCGGCAGCGGTCGGAGTAATGAACAAGTCACACACAACACAGAACTCAATACTCTTCATCGCCTCGTAGATGCGCTTCGACTCAGCGCCCATGTTGGTGATGGGGTTGGTGGAGCAGAGGTAGAGCATCTTGATGGGATAGGGCTCGCCCGTCTCCATGGCAACCAAGGTGGCATCAGTGCTTGAGTGCGGGGCGTAGCCCACGCGGCGCAGGGCACCGTAGTCGTCGCCCAAACGACCGTCCTTGATCTCGCTCATCATGTCCTTCGCAATCGCCTCGCGGATGTCGCTCTGGGTATAACCGAAATTGATGCAGATGAAACCACCGGGCACGTCGATGTTGCCTGTGATGATTTGCATGCACGCGATCGCATGGGCCGCCGGAACGCCGTACTTCTGCTGGTCGAGCTTCAGGCCCCACTGGAGCGTAGTGGTGCCGTTCACGCCCGCGGCACCGAACGTGCGTGCAGCTTTCGTGATGACATCAGCCTCGCACCAGGCAATCTCGGCAGCGCGCTCGGGCGTCCAGTCGGCAACGCGCTCCTTGAGGGCGTCGAAACCGTAGGTCCACTTGTCGACAAACTCGGCGTCATACAAGCCCTCTTCGATCATAACGTGAAGCATCGCGAGCGCCACGGCACCGTCGGTGCCAGGGCGAATTTGCACCCAGACCTCGGCTTTCGAAGCAAGCCAGGTCAAACGAGGATCGACAACGATAATCTTAGTGCCGCGGCGCATGACATCAATGACCCAGTGGCCGAAAAAGCCGTCTGCATTGGACACGATAGGATTGTTGCCCCATATGAGCATCATATCCGGAATCGAGTAACGAGGATCATCAAAACGTTTCTCGAGGCACTGCCCCATGTCTGCGATGCAGGTACTTCCGAAAAGCGCATTCATAGCCATCATGCGAGGCGTGTAGCATGAGTCGCCGGAGAGCATGCCAGCGTTGTCGTTGGGAGTCTTAAAACCTGCGAACGCGAGCGCTGGCGTCTGCCAGCTCGCATTACGGCCCGTGCCCATGCCGGTGCTGATGGACTTGGCGCCGTACTTCTCGGTGATCTCCTTCGTTTTCGCGACGATCTCGTCGTAGGCCTCGTCCCAGCTGATCTCCTCCCACTGGTTGTTTCCGCGCTCGCCCACGCGGCGAAGCGGTGTGTGGATACGATCGGGATGATTCACCATTTCGACCATGTTGAGACAGCGCATACAGAGGCGGCCTTCGTTGACGGGAGAATTAGGGTCACCTTCAATTTTCACCAACTCGTTGTTTTTCGTATAAAACAGCACGCTGCATCCCTGATGGCAGCCGGGGCCAGACCACTGGCAGCTTCTTGTGACCGTGAGATCGCCCTCCTGCCACTGCCATTGATCAGGTTTGTAGAGATCTTTGCTGAACTCTTCACGAATAAAACCTTCTCGCATCGACTTCCCTTTCTCCTCCGGTTTTCTGCGTCCCAACTCGATTTCGAGACCGCTCGCGAAGCGCACCTCATCTCGCATCGCAGTCGGCGCAAGTAACTTGTACCGATGGGCCGCTGGCATCAGAATATGGCAGCGTGACCTGGAAATACCCTTTCTTTTCGTCAAGTTGGCGTCGTGTCTTCTTATGCGTGCATGCCTTCTTTCTATAGGCAATATCGGAAAAAGAAATAGAAGCGCCGCAAAAGAGAACAAGCCTACACCGAGTCGCTTGCAAGGATGCTAGGAACGGACACGCCTTTGCGCATAGAGGCAGTACGCGACCAGAAGCACAAACACAAAGCCAGCATTGATCAGAAGCATCGAAACGGAGCCGAACAACTGATAGAATAAGCTGCTCATCAAGGGACCGAGCGCCATCCCCGCATCTGCTCCAAAGTAAAACGTGTTGGCGGCAAGCGTAGCCTTCCCCGTTGGAGCACAAGATATGCACTCGGCCTGGATCGTGGGATAGGAGCCGCCCTGCCCCAGTGCATAGAATACTGCGGCAAGCGCAACGTGAAACACATTCCCAGCAAGAGCGAGAACGACGATGCCCGCGAACATAAGCGCAGCAGACGGCAGAAGCACTCTCCCGAGCCCGTACCTGTCATACAGCTGACCCGAGACAGGTCGTACGAGAACGGCAGCAAGCGCAAAGACGAAAAAGAATACGGGCACTTCCGCGATGCCCCGCTCATCGCCCACTAAAAGAACAAGGGAGAAAATCGACCCGAACGTGATGGTGACGAAACCTGCTAGCAGTCCCAAGGGGACCGTCTCGAAGAGGATGAAGTCGGACGCAACGATATGCCGATGCTTCCCTCGCGCACTCTCCGCGACGCTTTGCAGGCGCCCGAAACCCCTTCCCCCTCCCACCTGAGAATCCCTCAGAGAGAGAGCCACGAGAACAGCTAGCGCGAATAAGACACTCGCAAAGAGAAACGCCGCCCTGAAGTCCAGCATCTCGTTAAGCCAAGACCCGACACCCGGTCCGATTGCGTTTGCCGCAACCCCCGCAGCGCCGATCCACCCCACACCTCGCCCAATGCAGTCACTTGGCACGAGCTTCGACGCAAGGGCAACCACTACGGACGACTTGAAGACAAACATTGTTCCGAGAACGATGCGCGAGGCTGTCAAGGCAACCAAGGAGTCGCAGGGAACGCATATCAAAGCCGAAGCCGCGAAAGCAACAGCAGCGACCACCAGCACGCTTCGTTCCGACCCTTCCTGAATCAATCCGCCGAAGATCCTGAAGAGCAGCGAACAGAGCGAATTCAGGCCCGCAAGAAAGCCTGCAAAGACCAGCGACGCGCCAAGCGCGGTCGCGTATAGCGACACAATGGGGTTGATTGACGTTGTCCCAAACTGAAGCAGGACCTCAAACAGAAACAGCCGAGCGAACGAGGTGTTCCATATCGTCTTTTCGCCCATCCCCGCCCCTTCCAACAACATGGCCGTCGGGGCAGGTCCCTCGACGGCCTCGCCTCGGCAATCCAGCTTAAAACCACCCGAACGTCAGCGACGGCTACGCTGTCAAATTATCGAAAATCTCATCAAGGGAATCGAGCTCCTCGACGTTGAGAAGAAGCTCAGCCGCCCTTTCAGCCTGCTTGCAGTCCACCAGGCCTGCATATGCAACGTTCCTGTAGAATTTCTCGAGAACCCGTTCGTCATCAAGGGGGGATCGATCGAAATCGCCGAGAGTGTAGTCAACGTCACTTTCGTAGATCGTCCCATCCTTAAGCTCTATTCTTGCGCGAGAGTGCCACAAGGAGCCAAGCGATCCGTCAGTCTCTATTCTCATGATATCGAGCATCTTAGAGAGCTTCGGGGCAGTCATCGCATCTGGCAGATACGACTCAGGACGCAGATAACCATTGAGAGCAGCGCTCGCAGCGGTGAAGCGCCCGCTGAAGGCACCCTGCACCTGATTGGTATCGCCAAACGTAAAATCAGCATTGAGGAAGGACGGCGTCTCCTCGTCGAGGTAAACGACGAAGCTCTCGACCTCATCAGGGTCGATCGGTATGCCGCCCGTTGCTTCAAGCACCGCGTGCACACCCATGTGGGTTTCACGGCATCCCGGCCATGGCTTGATCACTGCATCGCCGAGATAGACCTCTCCCAGCTTCGTCAGGAGGTGTTCCGTATGATGGTCTCCGCCGAACATGGCGAAGTACCCCTTGGGATCCGTAATGGGATCTTTCATGGCTGTATAACCATTCCTTGCGAAATCCGCAGCGAACACAGCGTTTCGCGCCGCGTTCGCCATGGGGAACTTGAACGTCATACACGCCTGCATGACGTTCATTGTGGAGCCGGAGATCATGTTGACCATCAAGCCCAAGGCGTTCAAAAACTGCGCGGCGTCAAGATCATAGAGCTTTGAGACGGCGGCGGCGGCGGCCATACCCGAAGACGTTCCCGTATTGTCGAAAAGACCCGTGGGCGCATAGCCAGAGCATACGGTCAGACGAGCGCCGAAGTCATCGCCAAGAACTTGAGCGGCAAGTATTTCCTTCCCTGACTTGTTATGAAACTCGCCAGCTGCAACGAGAGCAGGGACGCTGCACGCTCCGAGATGAGAGGGGAATACCTCGCCATCAAGAGCCACATTCATCACTGTATCGAAATCAAAAGAGCGCATCATGAGAGCGTTGAGCATCGCAGCATGGGCGGCGGGTAGCTTGTCTCCAAAGCCGAGCACCGTCGCCTCTTTAGCGCCCCCTATGCGGACGAGCACATTCCGGATAGCGTCAACGCCAATCGAGCGCGCCCCGGCAACCGCTACGCCAAATGAGTCGAGCAGGCGGAGCTTCGCCCTTCTGATGGTCTCCTCGTCAAGAGCGTCGTAGTTGGTGTTAATAAAATGGTTGACAAAAGCTTCCGTGGTGTTCACATTGACTCCTCTCAGACGCTAAGCTCAAGCAAAAGAACGCAGAGAGCACGAATATAGCTGTGCTCAGTCCCCCGAATCAAGCGCCATACCAGGCGGCAGCGGATAACTGAAGCCGCAATGAGGGCAGACCATCTCTTTCTCAAGAAGGATCCTGCGGCAAATCGGGCAGGCCTTCTCCCCTTCTTTGAGTTCCGGCTGCTTCGGCTGGCATTTCCCGCATTGCTTACAGGCATAACACATATCGACGCACCTTCAGACATGGCTGCTTGTTCTTGAACAGGCACGTTGCCTGCTCTTTAACGGTATTTCGCCCAGCAAACCCGTTCAAGGCCTTGCAGTCGGATCGAATTGTCGCATTCCCAATCAGAAACCAATCATTCCCAAACCAAGCGTAACCAGCCGAGAGTTATGCCGTATTCTTTATGGAAAGCTCAAGAGGCTTTAGGGGATTTCGCGACAGGCGAGCAACCAGTTCAAGAATAAGAGAGGAGATTGTCTTTCACTTCTTTGCCTGTGCGCACTTCACCATGCAGGACGCATGCTTTCGCAAATCTAACCGTAAAGGAGGGGCTCTGATGATCATTCAAGTACCCGGCGGATCAGTAAGGCTTGATATACTCTGCGAGTTCATATCACTCGCCCATCATCTCAGCTTCAGCACCGCAGCAAAAGAACTGAACATTTCCCAGCCCTCCTTGAGCAAGCACATATCTGACCTGGAAAAAGAGCTCGGCGTCACCCTGCTTCACCGCGGGCGCAAGACAAAGCTCACCGCCGCGGGGAAGATCTTTTCCGACTACACTCTCATGATGCTCCACGATTACAAGCAGATCGTAGAGAAATGTCGACGAATCGACATTGAAAAGGCAGAGGTAGTGCGCATACAGCGCCCCTTCGCGCTCGACGCACTCTCATCTGACGTTCTCGAGTTCACGCGGAATTACTTCACCTGCAACGAGAACCTAAGCTTCCAGATGATCCCGCTCAGAAAGAGCACGCCCGAGAGCGCCATCGTTGAGGGGGTTCTTGACCTCGGTTTTCTCATTACCTACGACAGCGTCAAGGAGATGTCTCGCATCTTAGGCGAAAAAGGCCTCTCTACCATCGCTTCCCGGAGAGAGCCCTTCGCTCTCTTGGCAAGCAAGAACCATCCTTTGGCCCAGAAAGAGACGATAACTTTCGAGGACATCAGGTCCGTACCAATCCAGATGACCGCGAACAGCGCCTTCGACCACCTAACCAGCTCGGTTCAGCAAATGTTCGTGAGCAACAAATCGACTGCGCATCTGAGAATACAGACCGTCGACAACCTCATAGAGTTCCTCATGATGCAGAAACAGGACAACAGCATTTATCTTTTCCCGCAGTCGATGTTCAACGACGCCACCTTCTCCTTGCGCAACGACCTCGTCTGCAAAACCATCGAAGACGAGCGCTGCAAGGTGAATATCATCGCTATCGCATCCAAAGATGCGGGCAACCTCGTCTTGTCCGCCTACCTCAGGAAGCTCGAGAGACATCTCTCGTATTCAAAAGAAGGAGAAAGCCCCCTCGTAGAAAAGAGCAATGATGAACAAAACTGACGCGTTGATCGATCACTTCCTCGAGACGAGATACGATGACCTCGACCAAGAGACGGTGCGGCGAACGAAAACCAGAATTCTAGACTCCTTCGGCGTCACAGTCGTCGGCACAAGCGGTCCCGCATGCGCATCGGTGCACGAGATGCTTTGCGCCAAGGGCGGCGTCGAGGAGGCAACGGTGCTCGGCTTCGGAAGAAAGCTCCCCGCAGAGTCAGCCGCCTTCATCAACGCTCTGATGGCAAGATCGTTCGACTTCGATGCTGTTATGTCCCTTACGGATGACGGAAGGAGTAAACCCGCCCACATCAGTGCCTGCAGCGCAACAGCGGCGATCGTGGCGACAGAACGCAACGCCCGAACAGGCAAAGAACTTATCTGCGCGCTGGCCCTCGGCGATGATTTTGCAGCGAGACTCAACGCGTGCTCAGGCGGCGGTCCCCACGACATCTTCGACAACACAGGAACGATTTCGGGTATGAGTGCCGTCGTTGCCTGCGCAAAACTCTACGGACTCGACAAGGAGCAGTTCAAGAATGCCCTCGGTATCATGGTTAACTCGCTTTCCGGTTCAATGGGGAATGTTGACGAATACAACCTATGCTTCAAGTACCCGATCGCAAATGCAGCACGAAACGCGATTCTCGCAATCGAACTTGCGAAAGCAGGGGTTGGCTCACTCGATGACCCGGTTTTCGGTCCAAAATGCTTCTTTGATATGTTCGGCTCGAAGTACGATGTCGAGCATTTCTTCGACACACTTGGGGAATCGTACCTCAGCGACATCGTCATCAAACCGTGGGCGTCGTGCCGCATGACCCATGCGGGCATCGACGCCGTACTAACGGCAAGCAAAGGCCAGCCGCTTCATCCTGATGAAGTCGCGTCAATCACCATCTCACTCCACCCGAAAGCGCCTGACTTCGTCATAGATGATTTCGAATTCGGTGAGGAATCACAGGTCCACGGCGCCTTTAACCTCAAATTCACCGCAGCGACAGCTGCCCTCTCCGGGCGAGTTCGACCAGAAAGTTACACGCGAGAAGCGATGTCCTATAATCAGGTTAGGGAGATGCTCGATCTGCTCTCGTTCGATCGCGACGAGAGCTTGCCCTCCGTCAACACCGCGAGAGCGCGCATCACCCTGACAAGCGGCGAGGTATTGCTCGGGAACGTCGATGTCGCCCCTCTTGGGGATATGGTTCTCAACCCGCTCTCCGATCAAGACATCCTCTCGAAGTTCATTCTCAACGTCACCTCTTCCGGCATGATCTCGAAAGAGGCGGCACGAAACGCAGCCGACCTGCTCCTTGATTTGGAAAGCCAAGGATCGCTCAACGAGATCATTGCCTTGCTGATAAGATAGCCCTCATCTGCTCGGATGGCATACGACCAACGACATCCCGCGCCCCTCAGAGGAGCGCGGGATTTCCTTTTTTGCATATGCGATAAGCCTTGTTCAAGCGATACCGGGGCGCATCCCCTACAGACGCCTTACCGGCGATGTCAAAATGCGACCCCTACAAGGGAATGAAGGTGTTCACCATAACATAGGTGATGGGAGGAAGAGCAGCGAGAAAGAACACCGTGAGCGGGATACCCGCCTTCCAAAGCTGTGTCGTCGTGTAGCATCCCGTGCTGTAGGTGATCAGGTACAGGGCATCGATCGAGGGAACGAGGAACGTAATCTGCGTCCAAATCGAAATGGCGAGGACCACGCAAAACGGATTCAGCCCTATGGTGTACGAAAGCGCTATCAGACCAGGAGCAAGCATCACCACAACCGGAGGGCCAGACGGCACGCAAGACCTCAGAACGCAGATCACCACACTCACAATGTACAAGAAGGCAAGGGGACTCCAAGATGTAGCGTCTGACATCACGGATCCGACAACCCAGTCTAGCGCCTCGGTCGTGTTGAGGAAAACCGCCATCGCCATCAAACCATTTAGCATAAGAACCATATCCCAAGGAACTCCCTCGTTGAAATCGCTCCAAGAGAGAAGCTCCACACCTGGTAAAAACATAATGCAAAGACCACATACGGCAACGAGAGTGCTGTCGAGAGGAGGGGTCCACGTGCTCGAGACCCACGCGACCATCATCACCACCAGGACGACAATCGCTTTGACATCGTAAGCACTTAGATGCCCCAGATTGTCAAAACGACCATTAATGTCCTCAACGCAGCTTTGATCGAGTTTCTCCGGGCGATATACAAACACAAGCACGACCCAAGAGACGGCCAAGACCATGCAAGCGAGAGGAACGCCGACGACCGCCCACTGAACAAAACTCACGCTCATGGCGAAATTACCGAGCAAGCTCATAATGGTGATGTTCGAAGGGGAGCCTATCGGCGTGGAGAACCCACCTGTCAAAGAAGCGATTGGGATCGCGATCATCAGGCATCGAACGAACCGCTCTGGCATCTTAGCTCCCCTGATGACGGGTAGCACGATGCTCACCGCCAAAGCGCAAGCCGCAAGGTCGGACATGAACGCCGATACAATGGCAGATGAGAGCATGATGGCCAGCACGATCAAGCTCGACCTGTCCTGGCATACTCTGATGAACAATCCCATCAGACGTAGCGGTATAGTTGATTTCTTTACCACCGTCGCAAGCGCGAAAGCCGCGAGGAGGAAGAAGAACACCGAACTGATGAAGGCTTGCCAAACCTCGTTGATGCTGTCCGCAACTCCGAGGAAATACAGCAGCACCATCGCGATCAGAGTTGAGACGAACTTCGGGCATACTTCCCCGATCCACGTGCAGATCACGAAGCCGAACAACGAGAGCACGATGAGGGCCTCCCTGCTCAAGCCCTCTGGCGGAGTGAGCATGCACCCGCACACCACGATCGCAATCGCGAATATCAAGGACGCTATTCTCTTAACGTTCATAATTCTCCCCAGCACAATGACTACCTCAGTTGCTCTAATGCCCCCTTAAAGCAACCCATCCCCTTCCAGGCGCTCCGAACGCAAGTTATCCCTGTCAGAGGAGTCAGACGTGACAGGGTCGCCTTGGAGCAGGCCCGCCTCGGTTAAGAATGCGCGTACGGGAACCATCTTGTCGTTGGTGAGTCGATTGGTAGCGAGAAGGATCGCTACGCCAACAGCTAGGCAGCATGCCGGTATCAGAAGCATGACGAAGGGCAAGCCGGCGATCGCCTCAGCAGTAACGTCAGCAGCGTCGTAGCCGATGACACTGAGGCCGACGCCAACTACCACACCAGAAAGCAAAATGCCAATTTTCGGAGCAAAGCCGAGCATAGCCATCAAGATACCGCGAACATCAGACTTATGCAGGTAGACACCGTAGTCAACAGCATCAGCATACAGTCCGAGTTGAGTGCTGTTGATGAAGGAAACAAATAGGAACCCTACGGACATCAGCACTATAAAAGTCATGCCATCGCCATTCACGAACAGAAAACAAGCGATCATGATGGTCATCAGGCCAACAAGGCCAACAAGGTAGAGCACCCACTTGTCGACGAAGCGAACGATGAACTGCGAGAGCAATGCACCTATGATGGCTGCAACGCCCGAAAGCGAAAAAAACACCGAAACCCATGCCATATCACCGAGGTAATAAGAGGCGTAGAAGGCAATAGCACCTGTGATACTCATCCATGCGAGGTATCGGAAGCCGTCCGCAAGGACGATGCCGAGCACAGGCGGCGTAGTAAAGAAAATCTTGAACATCTTGCCGACATCGGCATTTTTCTCAATTCTGGCGCCAGAACCCTCGTCCACCACGGATTCAACCGGATAGAGCCTAAACAAGACGAGATGCACGGCAATGCACAAACCGCCGAACACTGCGACAGCAGCCAGATAACCTATATTGCTGCCAGCCCTGTCACCGCCGTTGAAGAACAGGATGACAGGAAGCATGATCAAACCCGTCAGAAACGACGCGAGAGCAGAAGCTTGACCTTTCTTGGTCGCGAACATCGCACGCTCCTCAGCTGATCGAGGAGCCATCTGAGTCACGGAGTTCTGAGCTGTTATGAGGGTATTAATGCCGAACGCCGCTAAGCAGTACGCCATACAGAGAAGCACGCCATTGACCGCAGTCTCGAACGGATAGATCATAAACATGAAGAAGAAGCAGACTGTGAGCCAAATCGGCGCAACCAGAACCCACGAGCGAAGCTTGCCCCAAGGCAGCTTAACTCTCTCGATGATGATGCCGACCAGCGGAATAGAGGCGAAGTCGACAACTTTGGAGACAATTAGAATGACAGCCATCGTTCCTGTACCGATCATGGCCACGTCGGTCATGAAGAAGGACCAGTAGCTCTGATTGATATAGTTGAGCGCACTCCATGACATGATCGCAAGCATGTACACCAGCGGCAGGCCAGTGAAACTTGCGATCAGCGTGCTCTTTTTTTTGCTATCCATATGACCCCCTGTGCAACGACAGAAAACACCCCCTCGACAGGCAGACCTCCTTCGCGACAAGACCGCAGACGAAACGCCGCAAATGCCGCAGCAAGAACCGATGCCCGTGCTTTAACAGTATTCTGTCCAACAAGCCTGTTCAAGACCTTGCAGTTGAATTGAATTGTCGCATTCTCGATCAGAAATCAAACATTCCCAAACCCAGCGCAAGTGATCGACGAGGAAACAATTGCAACTTCGACAAATGTCGGAGAAAGTTCCCGAAGATCATGCCAAGCTGCAGGAACTACGAGACTACGGGAGCTACAGGAAATGCTCTACGTACTCTTGGGCGCTGAGACGCTTGATGCGGGATCGAGCGAACGCCTTCTCGTCGCGCGAGATGATGAAGTCGACTTGGGCGGTCTCTGCGCAGGCGCGCACGATGCCGTCCTCGAAGTCGGGCTCGTTCGAGGTGATGGCGGTGCGGCATGTCACCAGGTCGACGGGACACACGTCGAAGTCCTCCATGACGGCCTGGACGTAGAGGCGCGCGTCAGCCTCCCCCATGTGCTTCGTGAGGACGTAGTAGAGGTCCTTGAGCGAGGTGGCGCACACGCAGGCGGATACCTCGTAGTCGGCGACGGCTTCCGCGATGGCGGCGGCTGCGTCGAAGTTGGGGTGACGCGCCATGGCCAGATCAAGCATGACGTTCGTGTCTATGAGGAGCCTGTCACTCATAGCGCGCCGCCAGCAGCTCCTTGATCTGGGCGTCGCTCATGCGGCTCACCTCGCTCTCGCCGTGCTTGGCGGTAAGCTCCTTCATGGTCTCGATCCCCCGCCGGGGCTTCACCGCGCGCGGCGTGGGTGGGAGCTCGCCTGTCTCGCAGATGTAGTCCACGACCAACGTTCCGCAGTACTGCCCGAAGGACACGCCGTGCTCGCGCCGCGCGACGGAGTCGGCAAAGCGCAGCTTGCTCTCCTCAACGCGACTTGAAAACGTCCTGCTCGCCATGCATCGGCCTCCTTTCCGCTCGCCTGCAGTGTATCTCGGATGTGTAAACTTGTAAACAATAAAAATGTACGCCTGCACCAAACTACGACTCCTAGACGAAAGGCAGGCCAAGAGACGTCGTCCTCCAAGCCTGCCTTCAGCAGCGCGGTCCTCACGCCTGCGTCACCCGTGAGCCCGCGCGCGCCCCGGGCTAGCCCAGCTCGGCGATCTGGTCGGCCAGACGCGCGAGCTTGTCGGTCAGCTCGGCGAGCTTGGCGCGGTCCTTCTCGATGATCTCGGGGGCCGCCTTCGCCAAAAAGCCCGGGTTCGAGAGCTTCTTCTCGAGCTTGGCCGCGTCCTTGGACAGCTTGCCCTGCTCGCGCGTCATGCGGGCGCGCTCTGCCTCGAAGTCGACGTGGCCGGAAAGGCAGGTGTACACCTCGAGGCCCGCGCCGAGCGCCACGGAGGACTCCGCGGGCTTCGCCACGTCCTCGCCCACCGCAAGCGAGCTCACGTTCGCCAGCGAGGTCACGAGGGCCGCCTGCGCCTCGAGCAGCGCCGCATCGTCCGCCGTCGCCTTCACCGCCACCGGCAGCGCCACCTTCGGCGAGATCCCGTAGCGCGAGCGCGCCGAGCGGATGGAGCCCACCACCTCGCACACCATGGCGATGGCGCGCTCGGCCTGCGGGTCGCGGTAGCGCGCGAGCTCGGCGGCGTCAGGCCACTCCGCGCCGATCAAAAGCTCGCCCTCGGCGCGTCCCGGCATCTGGCCGAACAGCTCCTCGGTCACGAACGGCATGATGGGGTGCAGAAGGCGCAGCACCTGGTCGAGCACGTACACGAGGTTGCGCTGGCAGGCCAGGCGGTCAGCCGGGTCAGCCGACTCGCCGAGGCGCGCCTTCGAGAACTCGATGTACCAGTCGCAGAACTCGTTCCAGACGAAGCCGTAGAGGGCGCGCGTGAGCTCGCCGAACTCGTAGGAATCGAACGCCGCGTCCACGTCGGCCACAAGCGCCGCCAGACGCGAGAAGATCCACTTGTCGGCGGGCGTGACGAGCTCGGGCGCGCCCGGCTCGAAGCCGTCGAGGTGCATGAGCACGAAGCGCGCGGCGTTGCGGATCTTGTTCGCGAAGTTGCGCGAGCTCTCGATCTTCTGGTAGTCGAAGCGCATGGCCTGCGCGCCCGTGACCTGCAAAAGCAGACCGAAGCGCATGCCGTCGGCGCCGTAGTCCTCCATGAGCTTCACCGGGTCCACGCCGTTGCCGCGGCTCTTGCTCATGGGCTTGCCGTCGGCGCCCATGACCGTCGGGTGGATGATGACGTCCTTGAAGGGGATCTCGCCCGTGCAGTACATGGACGACATCACCATGCGCGCCACCCACAGGCCCATGATGTCGCGCGCGGTGGAGAGCACCTGCGTCGGGTAGTGCGCGGCCAGCTCAGGCGCGTCCATGCCCGCGTCGGCCCAGCCCTGCGTGGCGAAGGGCCACAGCTGGCTCGAGAACCACGTGTCGAGCACGTCCTCGTCCTGGCGCACCTCGGCCCCGCACTCGGGGCAGGCGTCCGCGCCGTCGACGCACGCGTCCTGCCAGCCGCACGCGTCGCAGTAGTACATGGGGATCTGGTGGCCCCACCACAGCTGGCGCGAGATGCACCAGTCCTTGAGGTTGGCCAGCCAGTCGAGGTAGACCTGCTTCCAGCGCTCGGGGTGGAACGTGATCCGACCGTTCTCCACCACCTCGGCGGCGCGCTTCTTCAGGCCGTCCACGGCCACGAACCACTGCTCGGACAGCCACGGCTCGAGCGTGCTGTGGCAGCGGTAGCAGTGCATGACGGAGTGGTCGTGGTCCTCCACGGCCTCGAGCAGGCCGAGCTCGTCGAACGCGGCCACCACGGCCTCGCGCGCCTCGTCGCGGCTCATGCCGGAGAACCTCCCGAAGCCCTCCACCACGTGCGCCGTCTCGTCGAAGATGTTGATCTTGGGCAGGCCCGCGCGCTCGCCCATGGCGAAGTCGTTGGGGTCGTGCGCCGGCGTGACCTTCACGCAGCCCGTGCCGAAGGAGGCGTCCACGTAGAAGTCGGCGAACACGGGGATCTCGCGGTCCACGAGCGGCAGGCGCACCTTCGCGCCCGCTGCCACGAGGTTCTTGTAGCGCTCGTCTGAGGGGCTCACCGCCACGCCCGTGTCGCCGAGCATGGTCTCGGGGCGTGTGGTGGCCACCACGATGTACTCAACGCCGTCGACGGGCTCCACGAGCGGGTAGCGCAGATGCCACAGGTGCCCCGCCTCGTCCTCGTACTCGGCCTCGTCGTCAGCGATGGCCGTGGTGCAGTGCGGGCACCAGTTCACGATGCGCTTGCCGCGGTACACGATGCCGTCGTGGTACCAATCGCAGAACACCTGGCGCACGGCGCGCGAGAACTCGGGGCTCATGGTGAACTGCTCGTCGGCGTAGTCGCATGAGCAGCCCATGGCGGCGATCTGGCTCACGATGCGCCCGCCGTAGTCGCGCCGCCACTCCTGGCACGCCTCGATGAACGCCTCGCGCCCGATCTCGCGGCGGTTGATGCCCTGCTCGGCGAGGTGCTTGTCCACCTTGGTCTGCGTGGCGATGCCCGCATGGTCGGTGCCGAGGATCCAGCGCGTCTGGTAGCCGCGCATGCGCGCGCGGCGGATGCAGGCGTCCTGGATGGTGTCGTTGAGGGCATGGCCCATGTGCAGCACGCCCGTGACGTTCGGCGGCGGGATGACGATAGTGTACGAGTCGTCCTTGTGCGCGCCGAAGCCCGGCGTGCGCTGGAAGTACCCCGCGTCGCGCCATGCCTCGAACAGCGGGCGCTCATGCGCCGCGAAGTCGTAGTCGATCTTCTTCTCCTGCGTGTTGTCTGCCATGTCGTGCTCTTTCATGCTCTTGCGCGCAGATGCGGTTGCGAGCTGCCCCGCGCCTCGCCACGCGCCCCAACGAAAAGCGGGCTTCCGCCAAGGCCAGCCCGCTTGAAAAGTAGCTTTCGCCATTATGGCACATATCGCCCCGCGATCAACCCGGCAACCCCACCCGGGCAGCAACCACATCCGCCAAAGCCAGAAAGCGAAAGACGCTCGTCTAAATCCCGAACACGGCGCCGATGGCGTCCAGCACCAGAGACATGGTCATCGAATCGATCGCAGAGCCGAGATGCTTGACTCCCCGGGCGGGATTGTCGAGGTCGATGGCCCTCATCTGCTCAACGCAGACGCAGCCCTCGGCAACGTTGCCTGGCGCCAACTCGATATGCAGCGGATGCCCGTTTGTCGCAGACGTGATCGGGCAGACCACCACAAGGCTCGACACGACATTGTTGAAATACCCGACGCTCACGACCAGTGCAGGTCGGCGCTTCTGCGGCTCATGGCCAACGGTCGGGTTAAAGTTGACCTCAATGATATCTCCCTGCTCGAACAGCATCAGTCAACCACCTCGGCTCCGACGTCGGGTCCTCCCCACTCCTCGCCAACCCTCTCGCCAGACCAGCCAGCGCACAGCTCCTCCATGGAGACCTTACGGCTTCTCCGATACCCATCATCAGGCTTCTCAAAGGTGAGAACGACTTCTGATTTCGCTTGGTCAGCCCTGATGCTGACCGCAGATCCGACCTGGATCCCGATCAGCTCGCATATGTCTTTCGGGATCCTAACCCCTTGGCTATTCCCCCACTTGGCCAAAGTTCCCGTTGCGGTAGGCGTCATGGCGCGCTCCCTTCGGTATGGATATCCATGTCTATCCTTATTGTATTTCCTGGATAGCCGTTGTCAATCGAGGGGAATGGTTAGCCCGCGTCATAATGATGGGGATAGAGCAAAGCTATGGCGTTATCAGCAAGCGCGCGTAAGCGCGCTCTGCACTTTAAAGCGAGCGCGAACAAAAAAAGGCGGCGAACCCCTGATGGGTCCGCCGCCTCAAGCGCTCTTCACGCCGCAGGAGCAGCTCTTCACGCCGCAGTCAGGCGGCCGCAGCGCCCCTGCGCAAACGCCACGGCGCCCCTGCGCAAACGCCGCCCGCTTACGCGCTCAGCTCCATGAGCTCGTGCTCCTCGCTGACGTGCTCGATCACCGGCGTCGTCTCGCCGGTGATGTCGCTCGCGCGCACCACGACGCGCGTGACGCCGACGTGCTCGGGCAGGTCGTACATCACGTCCATGAGCACGCGCTCGCAGATGGAGCGCAGGCCGCGCGCACCCGTGCCGTGCTCGACGGCCTCGTGCGCGATGGCGCGCAGGGCCTCCCGCTCGAACACCAGCATGCTCTCCTCGAACTCGAACATGCGCGTGTACTGCTTCACGAGCGCGTTCTTCGGCTCGACCAAGATGCGCACCAGGTCGTCCTCGGTCAGCTCCTCAAGGTTCGTAATGACTGGGATGCGGCCGACGAACTCGGGGATCATGCCGTACTTGTTCAGGTCCTCGGGCAGCACCTGCGCCAGGAGCTCGGCCTCGGCCTGCTTCTTCGACTCGGGCAGCTCGGCCACGAAGCCCAGGCCCTTCTTGCCCACGCGCTGCGCGATGATGTCGGCCAGGCCCACGAACGCGCCGCCGAGGATGAACAGGATGTTCGTCGTGTCGATGTGGATGAGCTCCTGCTGGGGGTGCTTGCGCCCGCCCTGCGGCGGCACGGACGCCTCGCAGCCCTCCACGATCTTCAGCAGCGACTGCTGCACGCCCTCGCCCGACACGTCGCGCGTGATGGAGAGGTTCTCGGCCTTGCGCGCGATCTTGTCGATCTCGTCGATGTAGATGATGCCGATCTCGGCGCGCGGGATGTCGAAGTCGGCCGCCGTGATGAGCTTCAGCAGGATGTTCTCCACGTCCTCGCCCACGTACCCCGCCTCGGTGAGCGTGGTGGCGTCGGCGATGGCGAAGGGCACCTGCAGCGTGCGCGCGAGCGTCTGCGCAAGGAGCGTCTTGCCGCTTCCCGTGGGGCCCAAGAGCATGATGTTGCTCTTGGCCAGCTCCACGTCGCCCTCCTCGGCGACCGCGCCCATGGAGATGCGCTTGTAGTGGTTGTACACCGCCACGGACAGCGCGCGCTTCGCGGCCTCCTGCCCCACCACGTGCTCGCTCAAATGGGCATAGAGCTCGTGCGGCGTGGGGAGGTCGCCTAAGAGCTCAGCCGGCGAGGGGTCGTCCTCGTCGTAGTAGGCCTCCTCGGGCACCTCCTGCGCGTGGCGGCCGTGGCGCCCGCGGCGGGCGGGCTCGGGCTCGTCAGCCGGCTCAGGCTCCTGCTGCATGAAGAAGCCCATGTCCCGCATCATGGCGTCGGCGCACACCGAGATGCACTCGTCGCAGATGTAGATGCCGTTGGGCCCCGAGATCATGGCGTTGACCTGGTTGGGGTTCTTGCCGCAGAACGCGCAGAAGATGGGGTTGCCTGACTCGTCGAGGGTCGGGTTGGAACGTTGTTGGTTCATGTGATTGGTTTCCGCTCGTTGACGTGGGCGTTAAGCGCCGTGGTGGGTGATGATCTGGTCGACCAGGCCGTAGGCCTGCGCCTCCTCGGCGGTGAGCCAGTTGTCGCGCTCGCAGTCGACGTGCACCTGCTCCTGGGGCTTGCCGCAGTGCTTCGCGATGATGCCCTCGAGGCGGTCGCGCGTCTTCTTGATCTCGTCGGCCATGATCTGGATGTCGCTCTGCTGCGTGTGGCCGTCGCCGGTGCCGCCCATGGGCTGGTGCATCATGACCTGCGCGTTCGGCAGGATGAAGCGCTTTGAGGGCGCGCCGCCGGTGAGCAGCGGCACCGCCATGGAGGCCGCCATGCCCAAGCAGATGGTGGACACGTCGCACTTGACGAACTGCATGGTGTCGTAGATGGCCAGGCCCGCCGACACGCTGCCGCCCGGCGAGTTGATGTAGAGCGAGATGTCCTTCTCGGGGTCGGCGCTCTCGAGGTGCAGAAGCTGGGCTACCACCGAGTTGGCCACGTGGTCGTCGATGGGCTCGCCCAGAAAGATGATGCGGTCGTTGAGCAGGCGCGAGTAGATGTCATAGCTGCGCTCGCCGCGCGGCGACTGCTCGATGACGTAGGGAATGAGCGCGTTGCTCACTCGTTCGATGCCCATGGTTCCTCACTTTCGTACGCTTTCGGCCCGCCCGCCGGCGCATGCGCCGCATCGCAGCGCGCGTGAAGCGATGCTCCATGGCGCGGTGCGGCGCAGGTCAGACGGCAGGCCCTCAATAGTTCACCTGACATAGTGATGGAGCGGACGCGCATGCGCAAGACGCGAACAGGAAACGAACACAGCAGAAGGCCGTCTGGGGCAGGTGAGCGCCCCAGACGGCCTTCATGGCATCAGGCGTCAGACGCAGGCGCGACGGCGCCGCGGCTACTCGACGTCGGCAGCCTCAGCGGCCTCGGCAGCCTCAGCGTCGGCAGGGGCCTCGGCCGGAGCCTCGGCCTCGGCGGCCTCGTCCTTCTTCGCCTTCTTCTTCGCGGCCTTCTTGGCCTTCTTCTCGGCCTGGGCCTGGGCGGCGTAGTCGACCTCGGTCACCTGCGCGGTGTCCATGACGTCAGCCATGGCCTTCGCGCGCACGATGCCCTCGCGGATGAGGTAGAGACGGCCCGTCTCGCGCCACTCCTTCTCGACCTGCGCGGGATTGTCGAGCCCGGCCTTCGCGAACTCGGCGGTGACGTCCTCGTCGGTGGCCTCGATGCCCTTGGCGCGCGCCCACGCGTCGAGCGCGAGCTGCTGCTTGGCCTCGTCAGCGGCCTGCAGCTTCACGTCGGCCTTGAACTGCTCGGCGTTCATGCCCTGCTGGGCCAGGTAAGCGTCGAAGCTCACGTTCTGGCGCTGCAGCTGGGTGAAGAAGTCCTGCAGCAGGTTGGCCTCGGCCTCCTCGGCCAGCGCCTCGGGAACCTCGCCCTCGAAGCGCTTGATGAGCTCGCTCACGCAGGCGTTCTCCTTCATGCGCGGCATGAGGTCGGCCTTCTGCGCCTCGATGGACTCGCTCACGCGCGCCTTGAGGTCGGCGGCGTCCTCGAAGCCCATGGTGTCGCGGGCCCACTCGTCGGTCAGCTCGGGGGTGGCCTTCTTCTTGACCACGTTCATGGTCACCTCGAAGCTCACCGTCTTGCCGGCCTGGGCGGACAGCAGGACCGACGCCTCGTCCTCGGCGACCTCGAGCGAGAACTCCTTGGTCTGGCCCTTCTTCATGCCCATGATCTCAGCGTCGAACGCCTCGGAGAGCATGCCGGTGGCCGGGCCGTACAGGCGCGACTCCGTGCTGATGGCGGCGATGTCGGCGCCGTCGGCGTCGGTGGCCTTGATGGCCAGGTCAGCGTAGTTCTCGGGCTTCATCTTGGTGGCGGCGGATGCGTCCTCGTAGGTGACGTAGTGCTCGCACAGCGCGGTGATCTGCTCCTCGAGCTCGGCGTCGGACACGCCCGCCACGGGCAGCTCGATGGACAGCGGCTCATAGGAGGTAAGCTCGACCTCGGGCTTCACCGACAGCGTGAAGTCGAAGGTGAAGGGCTTGCCCGCCTCCACCATGCCGGCGTCGCCGAACTCGGGGGAGCCGACCGGGAAGAGCTTCTCGGTCTCGACGACCTGCGGGTACGCCTTGTTGATGACGTCCTCGGTCACCGTCGCCATGACGGCCTCGGCGCCGAGCGCGTTGTCGATGACCGGGCGCGGGGCGCGGCCCTTGCGGAAGCCCGGGAAGTTGTACTTCTGGGCGAAGTCACGGTAGGTCTTCTTGACGGCTGCGTCAACGTCCTTTGCCTCGACGGTGACGGTCACCTTGATCTTGCTGTCCTCCAGGGCCTCTACTTTAATGTCCACGTATATCCTCCATCGTTTACCGTTTCTGGCGCGAATGAGCGCCATGCGCTTGCCGAGGCGCCTCGTACGCGCGCGCCGCGCATGTCAGGCGAGCGCTCGGAAGCACACCAATTCGTGATTATCGCACATATGACGGCTTGGTGCCATAACCTCGCCGCCCGCGTTCACAAGGTTTCTGCTATCATATACAGGCTGTCGGACGCGCCGAGGCGCCCCGGCAACGCAGGCCGGGACGCGTGGCGTTCTGGCAACGCAGGCTGGGACGCGTGGCATCCTGGCCCTCCGCGCCGGAGGCGCTTGCGCTCCGGGATTGCGCGCCGTGCGGGCGTGGCGGAATTGGCAGACGCGCCAGATTTAGGTTCTGGTGGGGAAACCCGTGAAGGTTCAAGTCCTTTCGCCCGCACCACACCTCCCCTTCCCGCTGCTGACCCCGCTTAGCTGCCGCCGACTTCCCCCAGGTCAGCTTTACCTGTGCGCCGCATTTTCTTCCGCAGCTGGCCTGACCGCATCGAGCCTTCCCGTTGCTGGGATCCTCCGCTGCTGACCCGGTTTCGGGGCCTTCGCCCGCCTTTGCGGGCTTGCTGCGCGTCCACACTTTCTCCATATGGTATGATACCCGCCATTGCAAAGGCCGCGGCGCGTCCGAACGCGCCCTTTTCGCCAAGGCCGGCTCCCCCGGTTTTGGCGAAGACGGCGCAGGCGCCCGCGAAGGGAGAGAAGGGAGACGACGGTTATGGCCGTCAAAGACATAGCAAAGAAGTACAGCGAGATAAGCCTGATCAAGCGCATCATCGTCGGCTTGGTCATCGGCGTGGTCCTCGCGCTGGTCATCCCCCCGGCGATGGCGGGCGCCCCCGGCGCCGGCCTGGCCGCTCTGGAGGGCGTCGACACGCTCATCGCGCTCCTCGGCACCCTGTTCGTGTCGGCCCTGAAGGCCGTGGCGCCGATCCTGGTGTTCTTCCTCGTCATCAGCGCGCTGGCCAACGCCAAGACGGCGGGCTCCATGAAGATGGTGCTGCTGCTCTACATCGCCAGCACGCTCATCGCCGCCATCGTGGCGGTCGTGGCCACCATGGTCTTCCCCATCGAGATCACGCTGGCGGTCGACCCGAACGTGGAGCAGTCCTCGCCTGACGACGTGGGCACCGTGCTCACCACGCTGCTCACCAACGTGGTGGCCAACCCCGTCGACTCGCTGGCCAACGCCAACTTCCTCGGCATCCTGGCCTGGGCCGTCATGCTCGGCATCGCCCTGCGCGCCGCCAGCCAGAACGTGAAGGACGTGTTCTCGGCGGTGTCTGACGCGGTGTCGAAGGTGGTGCGCTGGGTGATCAACCTCGCCCCGTTCGGCATCCTCGGCCTCGTGTACACGAGCGTGTCCACGAACGGCCTGGACATCTTCGTCGAGTACGGCCAGCTCATCCTGCTGCTCGTGGGCTGCATGGTCTTCATCGCGCTCGTCACGAACCCGCTTTTGGTGTTCGCCTGCACGAAGAGGAACCCCTACCCGCTCGTGCTGCGCTGCCTGAAGGACTCCGGCATCACGGCGTTCTTCACCCGCAGCTCCGCCGCGAACATCCCGGTGAACATGGAGCTGTGCCGCAAGCTGGGGCTTGACAAGGACAACTACTCCGTCTCCATCCCGCTCGGAGCCACCATCAACATGGCCGGCGCGGCGGTCACCATCACCGTGATGGCCATGGTCGCGGCGCATACGCTCGGCATCGCCGTCCACCCGGTGACCGGCGTCATCCTCTCCGTGCTCGCCGCCGTGAGCGCCTGCGGCGCGTCGGGCGTCGCAGGCGGGTCGCTGCTGCTCATCCCGCTGGCCTGCTCCCTGCTGGGCGTCGACGCCGACGTGTCCATGCAGGTGGTCGCCATCGGCTTCATCATCGGCGTGATCCAGGACTCCTGCGAGACGGCGCTGAACTCGTCGTCTGACGTGCTGTTCACCGCCACGGCCGAGTACCGCGACCAGCTCCGCGCCGGCAACGAGGTGCACCTCGGCAAAGACGCCCCCGAAGCCGCCCAGACCGCCTAAGCGGAAAGGTCGGGAGGTTCGGAAGGTTTCTAGGCCTTGGAAGAATGACAAAGTCGGAAAGGTTTAGGGACCTCATGGATCTCATGTCATCCTGAGCGGAGCGCCCGCAGGGCGCGGAGTCGAAGGATCTGGTTGCGAGCGTATTGCGCATGCAGGCGCGCTGTGCCCGGGGCCAGATCCTTCGACTCGCTTCGCTCGCTCAGGATGACACGAGGGATTGGCTCCCCATGCTGGCACGAGGGAAACAGGCTTCGCGCACTGACATGAAGACCGCCCCCCGTGTTGTCATGTCTCCCACGCCGACATAAAGACCGACTCCCCACACTGACATAGCCCCATGATGACGCGAGGGATAGGCTCCCCACGCCTGAGGCGGCTGCGATGGAGCTACGCGCGCGGAAGGACGATGCAGTCGTAGCGGACGGTCTTGCCGGCGATCGCGTAGGCGGGCTTGACGCCGGCGAGGTGCGGGCCGCGCACGGGGCGCTTCACGATGACCTTGCGCGGGCGCGCGGCGATGGCGGCATGCAGGAGCGCCTCCTCCACGTCGCACGGGCACTCGAGGTGCTGGAAGAGCTGCATCTTCTTCTTGCTCGCCGCGCTCTTGCGCCGCGCGGGGAACATGGGGTCGAGCAAGATGAGGTCAGGCGGCGCGGGCAGGCGCGGCAGCACCTCGAGGCTGTCGCCCTCGAAAAGCTCCATGCGCGCGATTGCGGGTGCGAGCTGCGGATGCTCCCGCCCGCGGCGCAGCGCGTCGCGCAAGAGGGCTGCCACCTGGGGGTTGCGCTCGACGAGGCGCACCGTGAAGCCCGCGGCGGCGAGCAGGAGCGCGTCCTCGCCGAGGCCCGCCGTGGCGTCGACGGCCACGGGGTCAGCCCCAAAGCTGCGGGGCTTCGCCGCCCTGACGAGCAGCTCGCGCCCCAGGTTCGCGGGGCGGATGCGGCTGAGCAGGCGCGTGAAGTCGCCGCGCAGCACCATGTCGCCCTCGACGAGGGAAAGCCCCCGCTCGTCTTCGACCAGCTCCACGCTTTCTCACCTGTCCTTCCCTGCCCATGCGGCAGCGCGCGCCGCCTTCGCCCACGCGCGCCGGCGGCCGCTCCCTCTCACGCGCGCCGGCGGCCGCGCCGCCAAAGCCGAGCGCGCAGCGCCGCGCCCCTACTTCACCAGCTTGGAGTCCTCGACCTTCCCAATATACCACCCCATGAACGCCGCGAGCGGCTTGCGCAGCACGAGCCCGATGAACGCCGCGGGTATGAGGAACAGCGCGAGCTCGCCGAGCTGCACCCAGTAGTCGCTGCCGTAGGTGCCGAACATCGCCGCGCGCATGGCGCCCACCACGTGCGTCGCCGGGAGGAACCGGCTCAGCGCCTGCACGAACCCGGGCAGGATCTGCAACGGGAACGACCCGCCGCAGCCCGTCACCTGGATGATGAGCAGCAGCACCGCCATGGCCTTGCCGAGGTTGGCGAACGCCGACACGAGCGCGTAGACGATCGCAGTGAACACGAGCCCCGCCACCCAGAAGCACAGCAGGTAGAGCCACGGATGCGCCACCTGCACCTGCAGGAAGAACAGGTTGCCCAAGCCCAGAAGCGTGCTCTGCAGAAGCGAGATGAACGCCATCACGCCGAAGCGGCCCAGGAGCAGCTCGCGCGGCTTCGGGTTGTCGAGGTTGGCCTGCGCGCGCGGCGACACTGTGGGCTTCACCACCACGAGGATGAGCAACGCCCCGATGAACAGGGCCAACGTGGCGTAGAGCGGCGACATGGCCGAGCCGAAGCTCTCGGAGGGGAACACGGCCACGCGTTCGACGCCCACCGGCGCCGCGAGCGCGCGGGAGAGCCCCTGCACGTCGGAGCCGAGAACCGAGCGCAGCGCCTCGGCGTCACCCGACGCCAGCGCCGCGTCGATGGCGTCGGCCATCCCGCGCAGCCGGCCCGCCAGCTCGCCGAGGTCTGCTGCGGTGGCGTCGAGCTTGCCCGCGCCGTCGCTGATCGCATCCGCCACCGACCCGGCCGAACCCGCCAGGCTCGCGTCGATGGCGTCGAGCTTGCCCTTGCCGTCCTCCACATACCCCGAGAACGCCGTCGCGTCGGCGGCCATATCACTCAGGACGGGGACGAGCTTATCGTCGAAGGCGCGCTTCATGTCGGCGACCTTCTGCTCGGCAGACGCCGCGAGCGCCTTCACCTCGTCGCGCTCGGCCTGCACGTCAGCGCTGCCCGCTTCGAGCTTGTCCGCCGCGCTCGCGAGGCGCGCGCTCATGTCCTCGAGCAGCTCGGCTGTCGCGCGCGCCATGCCGGCAAGGCCCGCGAGCGCCGGCGCCTGCTCGCCGGGCACCACGCTCGCGAGCGCCTCGAGCTCCGAGGCCGCCTTCTGGTAGAGCGCCGCCTGATCGCCCACGGCGGCCGCCTGGGCGCGCAAGCGCTCGACGCCTGCGGCCGACTCGCTCGCCGCCGCGTCGAACAGCGCGTCTACCTGCGCCGACACCTCGCCTAAGCCCGACGAGGACGCGTCGAGCGCGTCCGAGAGGCGCTTCACGGACGCCTCGAGCGCCTCGACGAGGCTCGCCATAGAGGCCGTGTCCTGCGGCAGCGACGCGGCCATGCCCTCGGCCTCGGCGCGCGCCGACGCCACCAGGTCAGACGAGCTCTGCACGAGCTCGCCCGACGTTGACGCCAACTTCCCGTAGAGGAGCAGCACGCGCGCGGCCTCGTCCATCTGAGAGGCCATCGCACGCACGTGGCCTGAGAGCTCGCCGATGCGCCCGGCAAGGTCGGCATCGTCCGCGTAGGCGGAAAACGCCTCGGCGATGCCGAGCGCAAGCTCGGAGAGCGTCTCGGCGAACACTTCGTTCACCTGGTACGACACCGAGTCGGCCCCCTTGTCGGTGACCTTCGGCGCAATGGCGTTCTTCTTCTCGTTGGCGTAGTAGACGATCTTGGCGTGCTGCGCGTCGGCCGCGTAGAACGTGAGCATGTCGCGGCTGAAGCTCGCGGGGATGACCACGGCCGCGTAGTAGCGGCCCGACCGCGCGCCGTCGACGGCGTCAGCCTCCGAGGTGAAGACCCAGTCGATCTCGTCGTTGGCGCGCAGCGCGCTCACCACCTGCTCGCCCACGTTCACGCGCAGAGGCACCAGGTCGCTCTCGTAGCCCTCGTCGACGTTGGCCACGGCCACCTTGAGGTTGCCCGTGTTGCCGAACACGTCCCAACACGCGATCACGTTGTACCAGGTGAAGATCGACGGCATGACCACGAGCCCCACCACGATGATGATGCTCACCACGTTCGCGAACAGCCGCCTCACATCGCTTCTGAACAGCGTCCAGATGTTACGCACGCCCCTCACCGCCCTTCGCGCCGGCATCTGCGGCCGCGTTCGGGTCCGCGGCCGGGCCTGGCTTCGCAGCCGCATCCGCTGGCGGAGCCACGCCCGCACCCTGCACGGCTCCCGCGCCCGCAACCTGCACGGCTCCCGCAGCCGCAACCTGCACGGCACCCGCACCCTGCACGGCTCCCGCACCCGTGCCCGCGTCCTCCCCCGGGCGCTGCATACAGTTGCGCGACGAGTAGAGCCCCAGCAGGCTCTCCTCGCTCATGTCCTCAAGGCTCATCTGCCGCTCGAAGCTGTAGCGCATACTCTCCACCACGACTAGGAAGACGAGCAGCGTCGCCAGCGACACGAGGCACGCCGTGAGCAGCACCACCTTCTCCGTCGGCGTGAGCGCGAACACGAGCATGAGCGTCACCGGGATGGCGACGCCCACCGCCACCGATCCGCGGATGAGGCGCGGGTACCAGCGCATGAAGCTCGCGTAGCGCCGCGTGATCTCGCGGCGGTACTCCTCCTTGTCGGACAGCGCGCGGACGAGCTGCGAGAAGCGGTACGGGCGCACGGGGACCTCCACATCCTCGCCGTTGAAGATGCCGCTTTGCCTGACCTGGCGCGCCACCATGTGGTTCACGTTAGCCATAAGCGGGCGGAACACGAGCCCGAGCGCCATGAACGCCGCGAAGTAGAGCATGAGCATGCCCACGTCGTGCGCGTACTGGCTGCCGTAGAAGCCGCAGATGGCCTCGCGCATAGCGCCGATGCCGTAGGTGAAGGGGAACAGCGGGTAGACGGCCTGGAAGAAGGCCGAGGTCATCTCGACGGGATACAGGCCCGTCGCGCCCGGGATCTGGGCGAACACTAAGATGATGCAGATGCCCTTGCCGATGTGCTGCAAGGTGACCGACAGCGCGTAGATGATGCTCAGATACGCGAGCGACGCCATCGCCGCCGCCAGGAAGAGCGCCGGCGGGCTTTCCGCCTGAACGCCGAGCGCCAGCACGCCTGCGCAGCAGATGACCGCCTGCAGCACGGCGAGCACGGCGAACAGCGCGAAGCGGCTCAGGTAGCGCTGCGCGAGGGTGAGGTCGCGGATGCCCTCGGAGTCGACTTCCTGCCTCATGATGACCAGCAGCATGAACGCGCCGATCCAGAACGTCAAGTTCATGAACAGGGGCGCCATAGCCGAGCCGTAGGCGTTGAGCGGGTAGAGCTGCACGGTCTCCACCTCGGTCGGCGCGCCCATGAAGCTGGCGACCTTGCCCGCGTCGAGGCCGTCCTCGCCGAAGATCTCGCTGAGCGCGTCAGCGCTGCCGAGCGCCGCCACGTCGGTGCGCACGAGACCGAGCCCCGCCTCGAGGTCCCCGAGCAGGCCGTCGGTGGAGCCCACGGCCTCGCGCGCGCTCTCGAGCGTGGACGTGAGCTGTCCGAGCACGAGCCCGATCTGGTCTGTGACCACCCGCTCGCCCGAGAGCGCGCCCTCAAGCGAGGCCGTCGCGGCGGCGAGGCGCGAAAGGCCCGCGCTCACCTCGGGGATGGTCGAGCCGAAGAGCGCGTTCGCATACGCGTCGGCGTCAGCTACGGCGGCCTGCACGGCCTCGTCGAAGGACCCCGCCGCGTCCGCGACGGCCTGGGAGGCGCCCTCGGCGTCGGCGCTCAGCGCCTCGAGGTCAGCCACGAGCGCGCGTGCGCGGGCGTTGTCCTCGTCGAGGCGGTCAGCGAGGGATGTGAGCGCGGCCTTGCCCTCGGAGCCCTTGCCGTCCTCGGGCAGCGCGTCGGCGAGCGCGCGCACGTGGGCGGCGAGCGCCTCGCCCTCGCCCACCACCGCGTTCGCCTGCGCGAGCGCCACGTCCACGCTTGCCGACGCGCCCGCCGCGTTGCCGGCCATGTCCCCCACCGCCTTGCTCGCCTGCGCGGACAGGCTCGACACCGCCGAGAGGCTCTCGCCCACCACGGGCAGCGCGTCGGCCGAGAACCCCGCGAGCGCGTCCTGCATCTGCGCAGCCTGAGCGGACACCCGGGCGAGCGCCGTGGCGGCCAGGTCCATCTCGGCGCGCACGTCAGCGAGCACGCCGCGCGCGTCCTCCGCCCGCGCAAGCGCGGCGTCGGCGGCACCCGACACGCCGGCGAGCGTCTCGCGCGCCCCGCCGATCACCGCGACGGCCTCGCCGAGCTTGCCGAGCGCCTGCGAGCGCGACTCGCCAACCGCCGCGCGCGACTCGCCGGCTGCGGCGTCAAGCGCCTCGATCGCCGCGTCGGTCACGGTCGAGACGAACGTGGAGTTGATGGCCTCGTCAAGCGTGGTGGCGCCCGTGTCGGTGATCTTGGGCGCCACGGGCCCGAGCTTCTCGTTCACGTAATAGAGGAGGTTCGGCTGGGTGAACTCCCCCGTGGTGAGGGTGAGCAGATCAGCGGTGAAATCTGAGGGGATCACGAACACCGCGTAGCTCGCCCCCGACTCAAGCTCCGCCATCGCCGTGTCGCGGTCGACGAATGCCCAGTCCAACTGGTCGTTCTCGCGCAGCTTCTCGACGATCATGTCGCCGACGCGCACTTGTCCGGTCAGCTCGCTCGAGCCTCCGGCGTCCTCGTTCACCACGTCGACGCGCAGCTGGCTGGTGTTGTCGTAGGGGTTCCAGAAGCCGACGACGTTGTACCACGTGTACACCGACGGCAAGACGAGGAGGGCCATCACCACCACGAGGGCAGCCGGCGCTTTGACCAGGCGCACGATGTCGCGCCCGAGCACTCGCAACACGTTTCCCATGCGCAACGGTCCTTTCTCCCCAACTGTAGAATTACTCGTCGCGCTATTGTATGCCATTTCGGGCTGACGCGTCACGTTCGTCATCATTTCGTGCACTTTACCGCCACATGAGCGCAGCGCTTCCGTGTGCAGCGCCCCTTCCCGCGCCTAGCCTCGCAAATCGCAGCGCCCCTTCCCGCGAAGTCTCACCAAGCGCGCAACTCGCTTCCCTTGCGCTGACAGCGAGTTCGCGCGCACCACGCTTTGCCACTTCGCAGCCTCTCTGTAACTTTGGTTTCGCGCACCCCTGTTCCAAAGTCATTTCCTTATCTTTGGTTTTCAGAGTGCATTGCTCCCAGGCGCAGGGGTGGCGCGCGCATCTCGATCCCGCCTCTTGGGCCTTCGCAAAAAGCCGGCGCACCAGCCGAGTAAGCAAAGCGCCCGCAGCTTTCGCAGTCGCAGGGCCACCGAGAAACGAAAGAGCTATGTCATCTACATTGAGGTTTGAGGCTTGGGAGCTTGGGAGCTTGGGAGCCGGGGACTTGGGGCTTGGGTGGCCCGAAACACCGATAACGCCTCATTCTCATCCACAGCTCGGGAAAGCTGGATGGAAAACGCCCGTTGTCGGTGTTTCGGGCCCCGAAAATCACCGACAACGCGCCTTTCGCATCCACTTTTTCCGAGAAATCGCCGACAACGGCCTCGTTTCATCCAGAATCACCTGAGGATGGATGGAAAAGCGTCGTTGTCGGTGACTGGACTGCAAGCAGGGATATAGACGAAAAAGTTCGAACCCGCGAGGATCACCTTCAAGCGGGTTCGAACTGATTGTGTATGGCTCCCCGGGTAGGATTCGAACCTACAACCCTCCGGTTAACAGCCGGATGCTCTGCCGTTGAGCTACCGAGGAATGTAGCTGTTGAAGCGCTTACGCCCCAACGCGCAAGAAAGAATTATACCGAAACGCGCGCGCTGCGCAAGACCCTATTTTTCCCTTTCGGCGAAAAAATCTCCAGGTTGCGAGGCCATGCGGTGCCGCGCCCTAGGCCGGACCCTTCGGCTCCGCCATGCAGCGTTTCGCCCTGGGCCGGACCCCTCGGCTGCGCCATGCGGTGCCGCGCACGGGGCCGGACCCTTCGGCTGCGCGCCCTGGGCGAACCCCTCCCTCGTGTCATTCTGAGCGAGAGGCCCCGTCATCTTAGGTGAACCCCCCATGTCATCCTGAGCGAGCGAAGCGAGTCGAAGGATCTGGCTCCAGGCATGATGCGCCCGCATGCGCATTCCACTTGCGGCCAGATCCTTCGACTCCGCGCCCTGCGGGCGCTCCGCTCAGGATGACACACAAGGACAACCCGCTGTCCAGGATGACACGGCACTTCCCTTCCCCGCCGCAAACGCGTTATCCCTGATAGAAGCCTCATACCAACGGCATGAGCGGGAGTTTGCGCTCATGCAGACGTGCTGATTTTGCCTTCGCCATTCCCCGTGGGGGATCACCCCGGCGAAGCGCCTCCTATTCTGCAACCACTCGGAATTGTTTCAACTTCGTATGCGAAATCACTGCTCGCAGCGCGAGGAAGCGATCGGGTCGGCAGGAAGCTTCGAAAGCCTCCTGCACGCGGCTTGTTGCCCCCATGCACTTGAAAGCGTCGTATGCCGCGCATCCCTGGTCAAGGGCACGGAGGCAACAAGCCGCGTCCCGCAACGCGCTCGCTGCGAAAAGAGGGCTTAAACGAGGAGCAAGCACCCGAAGGAAACAGAAACGAAACTGAACGGAGGAGAACTATGTCTGACACGGTCGAGTACCACTGGGGCGAGACCAACGGCAAGCAGTACAAGCGCGGATCGCGCCTGCCGAAGAAGACGGACACGGTGCCCGCCGCACCCGCGGCCAAGACGCCGGACGTACCCTGGACGTGGGAGGAAGACGGCATGACCGTCATCCGCGGCACGGCGAGAAGCGCCCCGGGATGCCACAACGTCTGCGGCATCCTGTCCTACGTCAAGGACGGCAAGCTCGTGAAGGTGGAGGGCGACCCGGAGGACCCCTACAACCAGGGGCGCCTGTGCAGCCGCTGCCTGTGCATCCCCGACTACGTCTACCACGAGGATCGTCTCCTGTACCCCATGAAGCGCGCCCGCGAGGACCGCGGCAAGGACAAGTTCGAGCGCATCACGTGGGACGAGGCGTATGACATCATCGTGCGCGAGTTCAAGAAGGTCGCCGACGCCTACGGCGCCGACAAGATCGCCATGTGCCAGGGCACGGGACGCGACATCCACCAGGTGACGCGCCTGAACGCCTGCATGGGCTCCCCGAACGAGGGCGTGCCCTACTTCGCCGGCAACTCCTGCTACCTGCCGCGCATCGCGTCGATGGCCTGCATGCTCGGCGGATCGTGCGTCATGGACTGCTCGCAGTTCCTCCCCGAGCGCTACGACGACCCGCGCTACGTGGTGCCCGAGTACTGCATCATCTGGGGCCACCAGCCCTTCTACTCCAACGCCGACGGCTTCTACGGCCACTGGATCCTCGACCTCATGAAGCGCGGCATGAAGATCGCCGTGGTCGACCCCAAGCTCACCTGGATCGCGGCGAAGGCCGGCGAGGACTGGCTGCGCGTGCGCCCCGGCGGCGACGGCGCGCTGGCCATGGCCATGCTCAAGGTCATCTGCGACGAGAAGCTCTACGACCAGGACTTCTGCGACAAGTGGGTCTACGGCCTCGAAGCCGTCTGCGAGCGCGTGGCCGACATGGACCTCGACGACCTGTGCGAGAAGGCCTGGGTCGCCAAGGAGGACGTCATCCGCGTGGCGCGCACCTACGCCGCCTCCAAGCCCGCGGCCATCCAGTGGGGCGTGGCCCTCGACCAGCAGACCGGCGGCCAGCAGGCGGCGCACGCCATCACCGCCCTGTGGTGCATCACCGGCAACCTCGACGTGCCGGGCGGCAACGTCATGGCCGACGCGTGCTGGGGCATCGAGCAACCGAACTGGGTCGGCACGTGGGGCTGGGACGAGCTCATGACCCCCGAGGAGCAGGCGAAGCGCATCGGCATCGAGCGCTACCCCATGTTCGCCGTGGGCTTCAAGAACCTCTCCTCCAACGCCACCATCGAGGCGTGGCAGCGCGGCGAGATCCCCATCCGCGCGGCCTACATCACCACCAACAACTTCCTCGCCACCATGGGCGCGCAGGCCATCCAGCAGCTCGAGTGGTACAAGCAGCTCGACTTCTGCGTGGTGTCCGACCTGTTCATGACCCCGACCATGATGGCGCTCGCCGACGTGGTCCTGCCGACCGCCACCTACGAGGAGCGCAACGGCTTCGGCGGCCTCAACGCCTACCGCATCAGCTGCATCAACAAGGCCATCGAGCCCGTCGGCGAGACGAAGGCTGACAACACCATCTTCCTCGAGCTCGGCAAGCGCCTCACCGACGCCATCAAGCCCGAGAACAACGACATCGCCTGGCCATGGGACACCGTCGAGGAGATGTGGGACTACGCGCTCGAGGACGGCGGCTTCACGTGGGAGGAGCTGCGCGAGGCAACCTGGAAATACCCTGAGTTCAAGTACCGCAAGTACGAGACGGGCGACCTGCGCCCCGACGGCGGCCTCGGCTTCCGCACCGAGACGGGCCGCGCGGAGATCTACTCCATGGTGTTCCACCACACCTCGTGGTCGGGCCTCGACCCGCTGCCGAGCTACGTGGAGCCGGTGGAGAGCCCCTACTCCGCCCCCGAGGACGTGGAGGAGTACCCCTACGTGGTGACCTCCGGCGCGCGCGTGCCGCACTTCTTCCACTCCGAGCAGCGCCAGGTCAAGAAGCTGCGCGCCCTGCACCCCGACCCGCTGTGCTACATCCACCCCGAAACCGCCGCCAAGCACGGCATCGCCGAGGGCGACTGGATGTGGCTCGAGAACAAGCACGGCAAGTGCAAGTACAAGGCCGCCTTCGACGACGCCTACGACCCGCGCGTCATGCAGTGCGAGCACGGCTGGTGGTTCCCCGAGCGCAAGGACAAGGCCGAGGAGAACGTCGAGAACGAGATGGACGGCCTGTTCGGCGTGTTCGAGTCCCAGATCAACAACCTCGTGCCCTTCGACGCGGGCGTATCGGGATTCGGCTCCAACTACAAGTCCATGATGTGCAAGATCTACCGGGCCTAGGCACCGCAGTCGAGAGGAGAGAATAACCATGGCTTATCAGGGAATTCTGGTTGACGTCAACTACTGCACCGGCTGCGAGGCGTGCGTCTTGGCCTGCCAGCAGGAGAAGGGCTACTCCGAGAAGGAGTTCGGCATCACGATCAGCAAGCTCGGCCCCTTCCACATCGAGCCCGACAAGAAGCACTACGAGTACGACTTCATCCCCCAGTTCACCGAATGGTGCGACCTGTGCGGGGAGCGCCTCGCGAAGGGCAAGAAGCCGTCCTGCGTGCAGATGTGCCAGGCGCAGTGCATGGAGTGGGGCGACGTCGCCGAGCTGGCGAGCAAGGTCACCAGCCCCAAGCAACACGTCATCTGCATCCGCGAGGCTTAAAAGGCCCGCACCCGACAGGGAACCAGCCCGGGCGGCCCCATCATCCCCGCCGCCTGGGCTTTCCAGGGGACGCGCCAACCCGCCTCGCGCCGAATTCAAGCGCCAGGCCGCGCGGCCCCGCATAACGAGCGGGCAAGACGCCCGCAGAGAGGAAGGTACATCATGGGAATGGAAGACATCGTCGAGCGTCTCGACCACGTTGACGTGCGCGCGCCGCGCGAGTTCAGCCACACGGTCACCCCGCTTGAGCGCGAGCAGGGCCGCATCGACTGGCGCGTGCGCAACTCCGAGAACATGCAGAAGATGAAGACCCATACCATCAACGACATCTACCAGAAGTAGCAGAAGTAGCGCCCGCAGCGGCAATCACCAAGCAGCGCAGGGCGCGCGGCGAGGCGGCAAGCGCGAAGAAGACCGATGCCTCCGCCGCCTTTCGCAACGCGCTCCATCACATCCCAACAAGGAGGAAACCATGGCAGACAACAAGATCATCGACATCAACATGCACTTCTTGCCCACCGACCTCTTCACCAACGAGGAGGTGCTCAACGGGTTTCTGTACTCCGCCCCCATCACCATGGGCCTGAAGGCCTATCGCGGCAAGACCCCCGACGGCGCGAAGGACCAGATCGTGCTTGCCACCGAGGACGGCAAGGACATCCTGAACTACGTGGAGGGCGACTACACGCTCGAGACGAAGCTCAAGGCCATGGACGAGGTGGGCGTCGACATCGCCCTTTTGCGCATGCCGGTGTGGCAGGAGTGGCTGCCGCTCGACATGTGCAAGATCGTGAACGACCAGGCCGCCGAGATGTGCCGCCAGTCGGAGGGCCGCCTCTACGCCAACGCGGTGCTCCCGCCGTGGGGCCGCAAGGAGGACATCTACGAGCTGGAGCGCTGCCTGGGAGAGCTCGGCATGGTGGGCGTGCAGTTCGCCTGCAGCTACGGCGACAAGTTCCTCGACGACGAGCTGTTCAAGCCCTACCTCAAGGTGCTCAACGACAAGAAGGTGCCCTGCGTCATCCACCATACGCCCGGCCAGAACGCCTTCGGCAACTTCGCCGACTACACGCCGCTGCGCCGCGAGCTCGGCCGCATCCACGTGCAGGCCGCCGCGGTCGGCCGCGAGATCTACTCGGGCATGTTCGACGAGTTCCCTGACCTCAAGTTCATCCACACGATGTTCGGCGGCAACTGGTTCGCGCTCAAGGACCTGCTCGCCCCGCACGTGTCGGTGAAGAAGAAGGAGGCCATGAACCGCCTGGCCACCAACGTCGACCGCGAGGCGTACGACCGCTACCTGCAGAACAACATCTACTTCGACATGACGCATCCCATGAGCTGGAGCAAGGATCAGCTTGAGCTCGCCGTGAAGGCCTGCGGTGCCGACCACCTGCTGCTGGGCTCGTCGTTCCCGGTGTTCTACGAGTGGATGGCCCGCTCGGTGGGCTCGGTGAAGGCCCTCGACGTCACGCAGGAGGAGAAGGACCTCATGCTGGGCGGCAACGCGGCGCGCATCTTCAAGCTGTAATCACGTGAGCGAAAACGAGGGGCGTGCGTACGCGCGTCCCTCTTCCCAAGGAGGGGAATCATGAGTAATCCCAATGCTGCCGCAGCGGGCGCTGCGGCAAAGCCCGTCGAGAAGACCCCGTCGTACGCGTGGGCCTGCCTCGCCGTGTCGCTGCTGGCGGCCGTGTCCATCGTGTTCTCGTGGATGTGGCTCCCCGGCATCACGTTCCCGGTGTTCAAGAACTGGCTGGCGGCCAACAACCCGCTGTTCCAGAACCCGGCGAACTTCAGCCTGCTGTCCAACGTCATGGGCCTCGTGCCCATCGGCGCGCTCATCATGGCGCTTCCCACCACGTTCATCGTGCGCAAGTGGGGCGCCAAGGTCGGCACGCTCACCGGCCTCGCGCTCGCCATCGTCGGCACCGCGATCAGCGCCGCCACGGTCGGCTCGAACTTCTACGTGTTTTTGGCCGGCCGCTTCATCCTCGGCCTCGGCCTGTCCACCACGGTAGTCTCCGGCCCCACCTGCGTGTCCATCTGGTTCCCGGACTCCACGCGCGGCCGCGCCATGGCCATCTGGTCATGCTGGGCCCCCATCGGCATCTTCCTGTCGAACTTCGTGAACGACGGCGTCTACAACCTCGTCGGCCAGTCCATGAACAACCTGCAGTGGGTGTGGTGCGCGCTCATCGTCGTCGTCGCCATCGCGTTCGCCGTGCTGTTCCGCGCGCCGCGCGAGAACGAGCGCTCCCAGGTCTCTCCCGAGCGCAAGCCGCTCAAGGACGTGCTCGTGTACTTCAAGAGCCGCCAGCTGTGGTGCCTCATCATCATGTTCGTGATCTTCAACTACATGAGCTACGCGTTCTCCCAGTACCTCAAGACCTGGCTGCAGACGCCTGAGCTGCTCGGCGGCTTCGGCTGGGACGCCACCACCGCCGGCCTGTGGGGCGGCCTGATCTGCGCCTGCGGCGCGCTCGCGCCCATCGGCGGCCTGATCCTGGACAAGACCCCGCGCGACAAAAAGTACATCTGCGTGGTCGTGGGCATCATCGGCCTGACCATCTGCTCTGCGCTCGCCTTCAAGGCCGAGTTCTTCATCCCCTACGTGCTGTTCTTCTGCATCGGCAACATGATGCTGAACGCCTGCTGCCGCCCGCTCGTCCCGACCTTCGTGTTCAGCGGCGGCCAGACCGCCGTGGCCTTCGGCCTCTCGCTGCTGACGCTCGGCCAGTACGCCGGCCAGATCGCCACGAGCTACGTGCTCGCCCCGTTCAACGAGGGCCTCACCGCCGCCTCTAACGTGGCCATCAACGCCAAGGTCGCCGTGCTCGCCAGCGGCGGCACCCCGGCCGACTTCGGCCCCGCCATCGGCGCCGCCGTGCAGGAGGCCATCGGCCAGGGCATCCACGTCGACCCGATGCTCGCCTTCTGGGCGCTCGTGCCGGTCGGCATCGTGGGCATCATCCTGAGCCTCGGCGTGAAGCCGGCCAAGAAGCCGGCGGGCGCTGGCAAGCCCGAGGGCAAGCCTGAGGGCAAGCCTGAGGGCAAGCCGGCCGCGTAACACGCCGCCGCGCCACCTGCCCGGGCGCTGCCCTTCGCGAAGAGCAGCGCCCATCAGGGGCCGCGCCCATCCTCCATACGGCGCGCCCCGCCCTGCACGACCCCTGCGCCCCAGCGAAGCCATGCGACTCGCTGGGGCGCTTCTGCGAAGAGAGGACGAGCATGACCGAGATGCGCCGCGGCACGCGCTGCACGCCCTGCAGAGGATGCGGAAGGTGCTTCATGGCCGCCGATGCGGACAGCTTCGTGGCGGAAGCGGGAGCGCACGCCGCCAGCGACCCCGTGGCGGAAGCGGGAGCGCGTTTCACCTGCGGCGCCGGAGCGGAAGGGAAAGCGCACGCCGCCAGCGGCCTCGAGGCGGAAGCGGGATCGCACGCCGCCAGCGGCCTCGAAGACGTCGACGCGAGCACGGGCGCCACGAGCTTCGCCGACGCGGCTCGCAAGCTCGACCGAGGCGCTGCGCTGGCCCCGCCCGCGATGCCCGCTGCCCCGGGAGCAGCCCCAGGAGCCGCCCCGGCCGAAGCCTCCCTCGGCTCTGCCAGCGCCCCCGAGGCTGCCGCCCCCAAGGCGACGCAGCGCGCCCGCTCCCCCTTTGCCACCTTGAAGGCGGCTGACGGCGAAGTCGACGCCTCGACGGGCGCCACGCCGGGCGTGTCCGCCGCCTGCAGGGAGTTCGGCATGGGCGACTCCGCCGCCTTCGCCGCCTCCCGCGGCATCAAGCCCCCCGGCCAGGCGTAGCACGCGGCCACATGCGCACTCCGCTTGCAACCAGATCCTTCGACTCCGCGCCCTTCGGGCGCTCCGCTCAGGATGACATAAGGGGCGCGGACGCGATTGTACTCAGGATGACGTAAGAGGAGGCGCGGCGTGACGCTCCGCTCGGATGATAGCGAGGCACGACGTTCCGCTCGAGACGAGAAGAACTCCCCACGTGTCATCCTGAGCGAGCGAAGCGAGTCGAAGGATCCGGCCCCGAGAACGACGCGCCCGCATGCGACACTCAGCCGCAACCAGATCCTTCGACTCCGCGCCCTTCGGGCGCTCCGCTCAGGACGACATAAGGGCGCGAAATCGAGGGGACCCCAGACGCGCGGCCTGCGCTATAATCCTCGGTGCGTTACCACGAGGGGGAGGAAAGGCAGCATGACTGGCGTCGAGTCTGACGAGCAACGAGGCGTATCGGCGATGGAGCTTCTGGGCATGGTGGGGTTCGCCCTGCTCATGGGCTGGATGCTCGTGTCGTTCTACTGGCTGTTCTGCGACTTTCCGCCCGGCGTGCCCGTTGACGCGCGCGACTTCGCGCAGATGTGGATCTTCGTCGGCACGCCCGCAGGCTACGCGACCCTCCACGCGCTCGGCAAGCTGCCGCAGTTCAACCTGTTCGCGCTGCCGGGCATCGCGGTGGGGCTCGTGGGCAGCGTCGCTTTGCCCCTCATGGCGTTCGCCCTGTACGGCGGCGTGCACGCCCCGCTGGGCCTGATCTGCGCCGTGAACTTCCTCGCGGGACTGGCGTTCGCCTACCTCAACGTGGCATGGCTTGACGTGTGCAGCCGCCTGAGAACGCTCCAGTACGGCCGCTTCACCGGGCTCGCGTTCGCCGGCGGCGTGCTTCTGTTCGGCCTGGCGGCCATCTCACCCGAGACCGCCCAGCCCACCTTCATCCTCATCTACATCCTCTGCTCCACGGGCCTGCTCGTGTTCGCCAGCGAGCGCGCCGACGGCAACGCCGAGCGCGCGCCGCTCGAGTCCACGGCTGACACCTGGCGCTTCACCGCCGAGATCGAGCCTTCGTTCTTCATGTTCGGCGTGGTGTTCGCGCTCACCTTCGTGTACCTGTTCAACTTCGGGCAGACCTACGTCCTCGCGGGGCTTCTGTTCGCGCTGCCGGGCGGGCTGCTCATCGCCGTCCTCTCCATGCTCCACCGCGAGATCGGCATCACCTCCATCCAGCGCATCCTCACCTTCGTCACCGTGGCCGCCTGCATTGCCACGCCGTTTTTGGAAGGGTGGATGCAGCTGGGCTGCTCGTGCGTGGTGATGACCGCATGGGCGCTGTTCACGTGCGTGAACAGCGCGTTCATCGTGAAGAAAAGCGTGTCGGTGCGCGACGTGCCGCTGTTCCGCCAGGCTCCGATGCGCCTGTGCGTCACAGCGCTCGGGTTCGCCGCCGGCTGGGTCATAGCCACGGTGGCCACGATGGCCTTCGGCGCGCACGCCGAGGCGTTCACCACCATCCGCCTCGTGGTGGCCATCGCGCTCGTGGCCACCGTCATGGCGTTTCTGCCCGTGAAGAGCCACCACGAGGTCGACGGCAGCTCGCCGGACGAGAGCGACCGCGCGAGGGCGACCACCACGGTGGTGAGCGTGTCGATGAGCGAGGCGGAGCTCTTCGAGGCGCGCTGCGCGGCCGTGGCGAAGCTCTACCAGCTCTCGCCGCGCGAGTCCGACATCCTGAAGTTCGTGGCGAAGGGCCGCAACGCCGCCTACATCCAGGAGAAGCTCACCATCTCCCCGCACACCGTGAAGAGCCACATCTACAACATCTACCGCAAGCTCGACATCCACTCCCAGCAGAAGCTCATGGACTTCGTGGAGGAGTTCCCCCTCGACGCGGACGACATCGCATCACGCTAAGGGGACAATCGCATCACGCTTGGGCGCCATCGCGTCACACCGGGGGGCCTATTTACATCACCCCAGCTCAAAGCCTCATACCAACGTACTGATTCCTCTCTTTGCATACTCATGTGGCTATGGTGCGCACCAGCGGGCGTGCCATACTCACCGCAGCCTTTCGGGGGAAGGTCGCTCGGGGAAGACACCTGGGCGCCACGCTCCCCTGGCCGCGCGAGGCAGACACTCGCACGGCTACGAGGCTGGCGGACAGGACGCCGCGCCGGCCTCGCAAAGGACCGCCCGGAGCTCTCGCGCCGGGCGCACCATACGAGAGGAGTTGCGATGGTAGAAACCACAATCGAAGCCAAAGACCGCGACGATATTGGTACCACCAAAGAGGAGAACCAATTCAACTTCGGTGCTGGCGAGCGACCCGAGATGCAGGACTGGAAGCACCCCGGTGAGTGGCAGTACATGGAGGACGGCATGCTCGTCACCCGCACGTCCGTGTGGTCGGCCCCTGGCTGCCACGAGGGCTGCGGCGTGCTGGTGTACTCCGACCCGGAGACCGGCCGCTTCATCAAGTGCGAGGGCGACCCGGACGACCCGTACAACCGCGGCGCGCTGTGCCCGCGCTGCCTGGCCTTCAAGCAGGTCGAGTTCCACCCCGATCGCATCCTGTACCCCATGAAGCGCGCCGGCGAGCGCGGCGAGAACAAGTGGGAGCGCATCTCGTGGGACGAGGCGCTCGAGACCTGCTACAAGGAGTTCCGCCGCATCGCGATGACCTACGGCGGCGACTCCATCCACTGCCTGCGCGGCACCGCCCGCGACAACCAATGGCAGGTCGGGCGCATCGCGAACACGATGGGCTCGCCCAACGAGTACGGCTTCCTGTCCGGCACCGCCTGCTACCTGCCGCGCCTGTCGCTCATGATCATGACGTACGGCGGCATGCTCATCGCCGACTTCTCGCAGTTCACGGCCTTGCGCTATGACGACCCCGAGTGGGTGTGCCCCGAGTGCACCATCGTCTGGGGCTGCAACCCCACCATCTCCAACCCCGACTTCTTCATGGGCCACTGGGTGACCGACGCCATGAAGCTCGGCTGCAAGCTCATCTCCGTCGAGCCGCGCGTGACCTGGCTCGCCGCGCACGCTGACATCCACCTGATGCTGCGCCCCGGCACCGACACGGCGCTCGCGCTCGGCATGATCAAGGTCATCGTGGACGAGGATCTCTACGACCACGACTTCGTGGAGAAGTGGACCTACGGCTTCGACGAGCTGGCGGCGCGCGCCCGCGAGTTGTCGCTCGACGAGGTTGAGAAGATGACCTGGGTCCCCAAGGAGAAGATCATCGAGGCCGCGCGCATGTTCGCCAACGCCCACCCGGCCAACGTGGTGTGGGGCCTGGCCGTCGACATGCAGTCCCAGGGCACGCCCTGCGCTGCCGCCATCGCCGCGCTGTGGACGATCACCGGCAACCTCGACATCCCCGGCGGCATGTGCTACACCGCCGCCCCCATGGGCGTTGACCAGCCCTCCGCAGGCGCCTGGGGCATCTACGACCTCATCGACGAGGAGACGCAGAAGAAGCGCGTCGGCTGGAAAGAGTACCCGATGTACCGCTACGGCCTCACCCAGGCCATGCCGGACATGTGCCTCGAGGTGTGCGAGGCCGGCGGCGTGAAGGGCGTCTGGATCCAGACCTCCAACGGCATCGCCTGCATGAGCTGCGAGACCGACCGCTGGTACAAGGCCATGAAGAAGCCCGAGTTCATCGCGGCCTGCGACGTGTTCATGACCCCGACCATCCAGTCCTGCGCCGACATCGTCATGCCGGTCCAGACCTGGGCTGAGAAGCACTCCGTGCGCGCGCACTACTACTTCCTGTCCGCCATCACCGGCGGGTGCGCGGCCGAGGGCGAGGCGCTCTCCGACTGCGAGATCAACCGCCGCCTCGCGCAGTACTTCGACAACGACGACGAGTTCAACAAGGCGATCAACCGCCCCGAGGGCAAGCAGCACACCTGGCCGTGGGCTACCGAGGACGAGGTGTACGACGAGATCGTCAAGCCCTCCGGCTTCACCTTCCACGAGCTCATGAAGCAGGGTCCGGTGTACCAGAAGTACGTCTACAAGAAGTACGAGAAGGGCCTCATGCGCCCCGACGGCCAGCCGGGCTTCAACACCCCCACCGGCCGCATCGAGTTCTACTCCACGCTGTTCGAGGCGTACGGCTACGATCCGCTGCCCTACATCGAGGAGCCGGGCATCGGGCCGGTGTCCACGCCCGACCTCTACGAGGAGTACCCGCTCATCATGATCACGGGCGCGCGCACCACCTCGTTCTTCCACTCCGAGCATCGCCAGATCCCGTACCTGCGCCAGCTCACCCCCGACCCGTGGGTGCAGATCAACCCCAAGACCGCCGCTGAGCACAACATCAACGAGGGTGACTGGGTGTGGATCGAGAACCACCGCGGCCGCTGCCGCCAGCGCGCCCGCATCACCTACGAGGTGTCCGAGAAGGAGATCGCCGCGCAGCACGGCTGGTGGTTCCCCGAGCAGGACGGCGCCGAGCCGAACCTGTACGGCTTCCGCCAGTCCAACATCAACCAGCTCCTGGCGAACAAGCCCGGCCGCACCGGCTTCGGAGCTGACCTAAAGTGCACCCTGTGCAAGATCTACCGCTGCAGCGAGGAGGACCTGTAATGGCACGCAATGGTATTTTGGTTGACTATCAGTTTTGCACCGGCTGCTACTCCTGCGAGGTAGCCTGCCAGGCCGAGCACGAGCTGCCGCTCGAGCAGTGGGGCGTGAAGGTCATGCAGAACGGCCCGTGGCCCATCAAGGACGCCGAGGGCAACCCCACCGACCGCTACGTCTACGACTTCATCCCGTCGTTCACCCGCATCTGCGACCTGTGCGCCGAGCGCCTCGAGAAGGGCAAGCTCCCCTCGTGCGTGTTCCACTGCCAGGCTAAGTGCATGACGTTCGGCCCCGTCGACGAGCTGGCACGTAAGCTCGACGACAAGTCCGAGCAGTACCTGTGGGTCCCGCCCTGCGCCTAAAGCGCGACGACAACCCACCGCATGGCTGCCGCCCCCAGCCGAGATTCGGGCTTGGCTGGGGGCGCGAGGGGGCGCGCCTGCTTTCCGCCCCCTCTTCACGTTTCACCGCAAAGGAGAGCTCCCATGAAGATAGACGAGCTGAAAGCGCAGGTCGACGCCTCCCCCGTCGGCGACCGCGCAACCCTGCAGAAGATGTTCCTCTACGCCACCGCAGGCGGCGCCGTCCTGCCCTGCTTCGCCGCCTATCTCGAGCGCTCAAGCACCTACCAGGAGTTCTTCAACGAGATCTACCGAGACGAGAGCCAGAAGCGCACGCTTCTGTGGGCCGAGTGCGCCAAGCTCAGCCGCCGCAACTGGCTGGCCTTCTTCGAGCCGAAGATGCTCATCGAGAAGCTGCGCATGAAGACCGACGGCCTGCCCATCCAGATGGGCTCCGCAGTCATGCTCGCGCCGACGGGAAGCCGCGACAACATCGCGAACCTCTACGTGTTTCCTGCTGACGGCTTCAACCAGAAGGCCGCCGAGTTCGTCACCTCGATCGGCGGCAAGTTCACCGTGGCCGACTACGACTTCTTCGGCATCTACGGCCTGTACAAGTACCGCGGGAGCGTCATCTTGGAGGAGTGGCAGGTCGAGGCCGAGCCGACGTACAACCCCGAGCCTGAGGGGCCCTGCCGCCGATAGGAGGCGAGCAGCGGGAAGCAAGCGACGGCAACCGCAGACGGCTGCCCGCAGGAGCCGCTTGCAGGAAGCTCCCTGCGGAAGCCGCCCGCGGGGAATCGTCCGCAGGAGCCATCAGCTGATCAGAGCGCGCACGCGAAGGCGCGCCTCGCACGGAGAAGACAACGCCTGTATCTGTAACGCATACGTAAAAGAGAAAGGTTGGGGATCATGGAGGAGAAGGACCGCTCCGTCGTCAACAACAGAAAACCTCGCCCCATAGCTGAGTCTAACATCACGCTGAGAGAGGAGAAGACGCCCCCCTACGCCTGGGTCATCTGGCTGACCACGTTCCTCATCAGCTTCGCCGCGCCCATGGCGCAGTTCAAGATCGTATCCATCCCCCTGTACTTCATCTACATTCCCGGCGTGAGCCCCGCGGGCTGCTTCGGGCTCGACGCGGGCGGCTTCGGCATGCTCATGACCATAGTGTCGCTCATCGGCATCGTGCTGGCCTTCCCCGCCGCCTTCATCTGCCGGCGCCTGGGCCTGCGCAACACCATCGCGCTGTCGGCCCTCGGCGTGATCGCCGGCGGCCTCATCGAGATCGCAGGCGGCGACAACACCCTCACCATGATGCTCGGCCGCTTCCTGGAGGGCACGGGCATCGGGCTTGCGGGCGTGTCGGCCCCGACGCTCATCACGCTGTGGTTCCCTGACAAGACGCGCGGCATCGCGCTGGGGCTGTGGTGCTGCTGGGTGCCGCTGTCCATCACGCTCGACTCCCTCATCTGTCCGCCTCTGGCCGCGGCCTTCGGCTGGCAGGGCGTGTTCGGGTTCGTGGTGGCCTTCGCCACGGTGGCGCTCGTGCTGTTCTGGGTCTGCTACCGCGTGCCGGAGGGCGAGGGCGCGTCCTACAACGTCGAGGGCACGTTCACCGAGTGCATCCAGCTGCTGAAGAACGTGCAGATCTGGCTCCTCGGCCTGGTGTTCGTGGTGTTCATCGCCGGCCAGACCGGCATCGTGAACACGTACCTGTCCACGTTCCTGCAGAGCGCGCCGCCCGCCGGCTACGGCTGGACCGAGGCGACCGCCGGGCTGGGGCTCGCCGTGGTCACCGGCATCAGCCTGGTCGCCAACCCCGTCGGCGGCGGCATCATGGCGCGGCTCCCCCACCGCATGAAGCGCATCATCCCCATGGGCGTGGCCGTGCTCTACCTGTTCTGCTTCTACCTGATGTTCCAGACCGGCTCCGAGGCGCTCGTGTGGGCGGGCATCGTGCTCATGGGCATCTGCGCCGGCTTCGGCGGCGGCGGCCTGCGTCCCCTGGCGCCGGCCATCATGAACAAGTCGGCCATGGCGGCCACGATGGGCATGGCGGTGCTCCAGTTCGCGCAGTGCATCGGCAACTGCTTCAGCCCCATCTACGGCGGGCTCATCGACGGCGGCGCCACCTACTGGGACGCGTGCCTCTACACCATCGTCCCTCTGAGCATCGTCATGCTGGTGGCGGCCTTCTTCATCCGCCCTGGCAAAGACAGCCCCGTGCGGGACAAGTAGGCAAGGAGAGCGAAAGCAAGGGAATAACCCCTTGGGAGAGCCCGCCCAGGCCATCCCGAGGGGTTATTCCCCCATATGCCATCCTGCGCGAGGCCGCGGCGTCCCTAGCGCGTGCGCTCGGCGCGGCGCACCAGGTAGCACTGGTGGATGCGCGGATTGCGCTCGAAGTCGTGCGGGATGGTGTCGGCCGTCATGTCCTCGAGCTCGACGCCGTAGCGCTCGAGCTGCTCGCAGTCGGGCTTGAAGGTGCGCAGGTTGCACGAGAACACCGCGGCGCCCCCGCGCGCGAGCAGGCGCGACACGCCGATGAGCAGCTCCACGTGGTCGCGCTGCACGTCCCACGTGCGCTTCCCCATGGCCTTCGAGTTCGAGAACGTGGGCGGGTCCACGAAGATGAGGTCGAACTCCTCGCGCGCCCGCCGCGCCGCGTGGATCCACTCCATCACGTCGGCGCGCACGAAAGCGTGCTCGCGTCCCGCGAACCCGTTGAGCTCCATGTTGCGACGCGCCCAGTCGAGGTAGGTCTGCGAGAGGTCCACCGTGGTCGTCTCAGCCGCGCCACCCGCCGCCGCGTGCACCGTCGCCGTGCCCGTGTAGGCGAACAGGTTCAAGAAGCGCGCGCCGCGGGCCTCCTCGCCCACCATGCCGCGCGTGACGCGGTGGTCGAGGAAGATCCCCGTGTCGAGGTATCCCCCCAGGTCGATCTCGAACGTGAGGCCCGCCTCCTCGGTGTAGGCCACGTACGAGCGGCGATGCGCGCCCTGGTACTGCGAGCCGCCCTTCGAGCGCGTGCGCACCTTCGAGAACACGTGGTCGGGGCGCACGTCGAGCACCACCGGCACCACGGCGAGCACGTCATCGAAGCGGCGGCGGGCCACCTCGGCGTCAACCGAGGAGGGCGCCTGGTACTCCGCCACGTGCACGTAGGTCTTGCCCGCCGAGGCGCCCGCTCCCTCGTACACGTCGATGGCCACGTTGTAGTCGGGCAGGTCGGCGTCGTAGAGGCGATAGCACGAGATCCCCTCGCGCCGCGCCCACTTGCGCCGCTCGCGCGCCACCTTGCGCAGGCGGGCGGCGAACTGGGCGGCCTGCCCGTCGTTCACCTCCACCACGTGGTCAGCCCCGCCGTGGGCGTCGGGCAGCGTGATGCTCGCGAGCGCGCGCGGCGGCTGGTCGAACACCTCGAGCATGCCCTCGATGCGCCCCGCGCCCGTGACCTGGGTATACGTCGGCTCCACGCCGAAGCGCCCCGCGAACCCGCGCGTGCCCACCGCGGCGAACACCGAGCCTGCCGGCGCCCCCTTGGCAGCCGCCATGAAGGCCGCCTCCTCTGCGACGGCGCGGGCGTCGCCCTCGTCGCGGTCGATCGGCGCGGCGTTCACCACGAGCAGCGCCGGAGCAGCGGGCGCGGACGTCCCTTCGGCGGCCACATCGGGCAGCGCCTCAGCGGACGGCGCCGCGCCAAGCAGCGCCACATCAGACGGCGCCGTGCCGGGCAGCGCCGGGGCAGCGGGCGCGCCCGCCCCCTTGCCGACCACGCCCGCAAGGCGCCGCTCCACCGCCGCCGCGTCGTCGAGCGAGGCGGCCTCCACGCTCGCCACGGCGCGCAGCCCCGCGTTGCGCAGGTGGGCGCGCGCCCGCGCGATAGCCGGCGAGGACGTCGACAGCCCCACCACGCGCACGTGCGCCGGATCGGGGATGCCGCCCGGCCCCTCGGAGCTCGAGCCGGCGAGCAGCCGCTCCAGCCCGCGCTCGAGGCGCTCGTCGGCGCGTGCGAGCTCGTCGCTCCAGGCGGCGTCGTCGTGCTGCGCCCAGCCGTAGAAGCCCCAGCGCTCGCGCAAAAGCCCCGGCGCGGCGTCGGCGGCCATGCCCGCCGCCTCGCACACCGCGAACCCTGCGTCGCACGCCGGGTCGAGCACGCCCCAGCCCTCCGCGAGGCGCTCCGGCGCGCCCGCCGCCACGAGCATCCCCGCCGCGCGCGCGCAGGCGAGCGGCGCGTCCTCCCCGTCGCGGCCGTCGAAGTAGGCGCGGTGGTAGAGCGACGCGCCCGCCAGGTCGACCGAGATCGTGGCGCGGCGGTCGCGCACGCGCACGTCCACGAGCAGGTCGGCGTCGTGCGGGCTCACGTTCGGCCGCTCGCCGGTCCGCGCGCGCAAACGGTCGCACAGAGCGTCCTTCACCTTGAGCGCCGTGAACTGGGTGTTGCGCAGCTCGGCGTTCGTGCCGAAGGCGCGCACGGCCACGCTCGCGCCCGGCGCCAGCACGTCCTCCCACGCCAGGTTGTAAACGCCCGCATACAGAAGCTCGGCGTCACCTGCGTTCACGCGGCCCACCACCGCCGTCACGCGTGAGGCCACGCGTGACCACAAGCACACGCGCTCGGCGTCGATGGGGCGTCCGAGGAAGGCCGCGCCGCCCTTGAGCGGGCGGATGCTGCGCACGCGCAGCGTCCTCAGCTCGTCGGCCAGAGCTGCCTCGAAGCCCGCCAGGCAGCTGGCGAAGAACTCGATTTGATTGTCGCGATCGCGGACCGCCATGTGTCTCCCACCTCGTGTCGTACGTTCTGCAAAGTCGCCCTCACAGGGAGGGACCCCGCCTTTGCCGCCCAGCTCGCGGGTCTCCCCGTCGGGCGGCAGAGGCGGGGTCCCTGCCCTGCCGAAGCGCCATGAGCCGAAACCGGCTGACCTTGGCGCGCTAGTCCTCCAGATAGTCCTTCAGCTTCGAAGAGCGCGAGGGATGGCGCAGCTTCGCGAGCGTCTTGCTCTCGATCTGGCGGATGCGCTCGCGCGTCACGCCGAACTCGCGCCCGACCTCCTCGAGCGTGCGCGGGTGCCCGTCCTCGAGACCGAAGCGCAGAGAGATCACCTTGCGCTCGCGCTCGGCCAGGCCGTCGAGCACCTTGCCGAGCTGCTCCTGGAGCATGGAGAAGGACGCGGCGTCAGGCGGCACCACGGCGGCGTCGTCCTCGATGAAGTCGCCGAGCTGGGAGTCCTCCTCCTCGCCGATGGGCGTCTCCAGGCTGACGGGCTCCTGCGAGATCTTCTGGATCTCGCGCACGCGCTCGGCGGGAAGCCCCATCTCCTTGCCGATCTCCTCGGGGGTTGGCTCGCGCCCGAGCTCCTGCAGAAGCTGGCGCTGGATGCGCACGAGCTTGTTGATCGTCTCGACCATGTGCACGGGGATGCGGATGGTGCGCGCCTGGTCGGCGATGGCGCGCGTGATGGCCTGGCGGATCCACCACGTGGCGTACGTGGAGAACTTGAAGCCCTTCGTGTAGTCGAACTTCTCGACCGCGCGGATGAGGCCCAGGTTACCCTCCTGGATCAGGTCCAGGAACAGCATGCCGCGGCCCACGTAGCGCTTGGCGATGGAGACCACCAGGCGCAGGTTCGCCTCGATGAGCTGCTGCTTCGCGTCAAGGCCCACCTGCTCGATGCGCGAGAGGCGGCGCTTCTCGCGACGGTCGAGCTCTTTGCCCTCGTCCTCGGCGCGCTCAAGCTCCTCGGTGGCGGCCACGCCGGCCTCGATCTTCATCGCAAGGTCGATCTCCTCGGCTGCGGTGAGCAGCGGGACCTTGCCGATCTCCTTCAGGTACATGCGCACCGGGTCGCCCGTGAGCATGGTGACGTTGGCATCGGCCGTGCGCTTGCGCACCCTCGACTTCGCGCGCGCGCTCACCTTCGGCAGCGCCGGCGCGTCCATGGTGGCCTTGAGCTCCTCCTCGGGGATGCCCTCGAGCAGGTCCTCCTCAGATTCGACTCCCACTTCGAGCTTGTCGTCGGCAAGGCTGTCGGCATGGCTCTCGATCGCCTCGGTTGCGGGGGGCTCGATATCCGCAACGTCCTCGTCCTCGATGACTTCTTCGACGACGTCCTCGGCGACCTTGGTTTCTTGCGTAGATTTCTTCGATGAGGCCTTTGCCACGCGATCTTCCTTTCTACGAAGGGCGCCCTATGGGCATAGCTTCGCCATTATGGGCGCAAAGATTCAGCAAATTAGGATACACCTCCCAGCGCCCAAGTTCAAGGCCCATCCCGCCGGCGGCTCAAAACGGGCAGCATCGACCTTCTCGCGGCACTGAGTTTGATTGGAGCTATTAAAATCGCATGTCTAATTGCTATTCTCTAAAAAGACGGCTCTCTTTTAAGCAGAAATTCTATCGTAACCGCACGCCTCACCATTCTCGCACCCCGGAGGAGCGACATATCGACAGCCGAGGACGCAGGCAGGTTCGTAGGCGAGAGTACTGCGGCCTCACGCCGCACATTCTCCACCAATAAGTAGGCGACCCTGCTTATAGGCGCGACGCCGACACCTTCTCAGACCTCATCGACGGGAGCGCGACCGAGGACGCCAACGGGCGAGGCTAAGCGGTATAATGGCCTGCATGGACGCCAAGGGGAAGATAATCATAGCAGCCGGCTCTAACGTCTGGCAGCACGAGATGGATACGGCCCGGGCGCTCGCCGGGGCGGGGCGCACTGTGGAGTTCGTTCGCAGGAGCGAGGAAAAGCGCACCACGTCGGCGGACGTGCTCATGGACGGCGAGCTGTGGGAGATGAAGGCCCCGAAATCCGACAAGGCTCGACGCGTCATCCGGACGCTGAGGGACGCCCTGCACCAGTCGCGAAACGTCATCTTCGACTCGCGAAGGATGAGCAAGGTTCCCGATGCCCAAATCGAGCATGAGCTGAGGAAGGGGGCGCGCGAGCTGCGGAGCCTTCGTCATCTCGTTTTCGTGAACCGCAAGGGAAAAGTCATTGACATCAAGTGATTCCGCGGTAATATAGGATTCAGCAAAGCGCCCGAACGGGATGTATTGTCCTCACCTCCGGCGCTTTCTCTATGCCCTCAGCCGACCCTGTACCCAAGGGCCTAATTGAGTTCCTCTTGCCGTGCCACTCATGTGCATCTGATATCCGAGTTCGTTTTCAAGAACCACGAAGAACCCGACTCTGTACAGCCTGATCAATGCAGAAAAAAGAGCTGAGACGAGAACCTTCGCTCTAAAGATTTTGGTCGCGGGGGCAGGAGTTGAACCAACGACCTCCGGGGTGGTGGGACTTCCCCATCGGCGAGGATGATCCGCTGTATCGGGGGCTTGAAACCATCTAGCCAAAATAGACAGCAACGCACGTACGGGATCAGACAACGCTTGGCCCCGTCCTTCTCGCCGAACGCAGATGTCAACAGCGGGTTGACCTAAGCAAATATACTCGCGCCTTATAATTGGCATCATCAGCAAACGGCTATTCTCAGCGAGGTCCAACTATGGGCGAGTACGTAAAAAAGAAGAAGGACATGATCTTCCAAAGCGGAGACTCCCTGCAGCAGGTCGTCAACGTTGTCAACGAGGCGGGCGCCGCCCTCAACGACAAAGGGCGCACGATTCGTGAGAGCTCCATCCCTGAGGTGCTCGCCGGCGCACTAGGTGCGGGCATCGGTGGTGTTGGATCGTTCGCCGCGCTGTACGGGCTCGGCACAGTCGGGCTTTCAGCCGCCGGCATTACATCGGGTCTTGCGGCCGCAGGCGGCCTGGTGGGCGGCGGAATGGTGGCCGGCGTATTCGTCCTGGCAGCACCTGTAGCCGCTCTTGCTGCAGCAGGCGTCGGCATCGCCTCCCATCTCAAGAGCAAGCAGCTCAAACAGGAGAAGGAGCGGCTCTACAAGGCCGCCCTAGAAAAGCACCAGGCTATCATTCAGACCCTCAAGGACGAGGTCGACGCAAGCAAGGAGCGCATGGACTACCTGCAGAGCCTGAACGTCCTGCTCGAGCGCGCCGTGCGGGACCTGCGCCAAGACCTCGGCATCGACGACGCGGCATAGCAAAATGGAAGACGAGAAGCGCATCAGCAAGGTCCTCGCCTATCAGGCAAAGCTGCTTGACGAGATTGAGGTACCCGATTCAAGCAGAATCGAAGACCGCATCGCGGCGAGCGAGAGGCTTCTCAGCGAGCTCGGATACGCGCTTCCACCAAACGTAACGCATGCCACCTCGACGCAGCGAGCAATTCTCCGCGTGCCTTCGTGGGACGACCTTTGCGCTGAAGCGGAACGAGCCATCAGCTACGAAGTGGAGATCGAGGACCTCTTCACGACAGAGGAGCTCACGGAAAATGCCCTTGTCGTACGAAGGCTCAACTTCGAGTACAACCAAATCCACAGGCTGGACAAGTTCGATGTTGCAATAGCCGTCGCCGCAGGGCTGTTGGCCGGAGCCGTGGACATCCTGCTTGTTGGCATCCCGCAGAAGACGCCCGACGGGCTTAAAGCTGGGCCGCTTTCCAACTACATTCGCGATGCGTTTGACCGTAGGTTCCCGCCTGAAGAAATGGAGAAGCTGGCCAACTCGAAGGTCAGCAAGGTCCCGTTTGACGCGCAGGACAACCGCAACACTACCGAGTGGGTCGAAGGGCTATCTGCCTACTACCACAGGCTGCTGTCCCTCGGGCATGACCCCCTGCTCGGTTTCGTGTTCGGTGTAGCCGACATCCTCACAGGAAGGATGACCACCATAGACAAGGCCGGCAAGGTCGTCTCGCAGGTCATGGAGAACTATGCAGACCGCACCGAGACAGACGTATTCGCTGCCCTGGCAAGGCAAGTGGCGCACCTCAAGTCCGACATGACGACATCGATGGGGTTGCCCGCACCCATGATGGGGCTGTTCAACCTCCTGCAGTTCGGCAGCATCGGCGAATACGAGCAGACAGTTGCCGAAATTGTGCAGGGTATGTACTACGAGGGCTACGACTTCATCCACTTCTGCTCGATGTCAGTGAGTGCGATGCTCATAGAGGTCGTCGTGCGGCTAGGCTATGCCATCAAGCGGGTCAAAGAGGGAGTCACCATCATGGATGCGATTCCCGTCAGCACGAATCACGAGAAGATGCCGAAGCTCGGAACGATGCTGTTCACCGCTCATTCCACCGCCACCGCCATCAATGCAGGCAAGGTGGTCTTCACGGAGAACCCCATGGCCATCAACTACCCTCAGTGGATCGCTTTTGCGAAGTACTCGTACCAACAGCTCAAGTGGGGTCTTGTAGCGAAGCCCGCCCTGCGAGACAGGTTTGTTCTCGACACCATTGGCTCAGAGCTGCAGGGCGTCTACGAGGACATCGACATTCTCTTCGAAGAAGTAGCAGACGGTCGCATCCTGATGCTCCCCGCATCCGCTAACTAGCTGATTAGCAGTTTCCCTGCAGTACTCGGCGGTGTGTTTCGCGGACGTGTTCGCCATTCTCTGCTTCTTTTTCTCGGCTCCATAAGGTTACTGGACTTCACGATTGAAGTCTCGCGATCTCGTGTCCGAAAAAAACGATACAGGTCACTCTATCTTATATGTCTCGAAAAGGCACTCGAGCTGTTCTCCGGAAATGCCGTTCGCATATCATGCGCCTTTCATTCCGCATCTTCGACGCGACAAACGTCGGCATCACCATGCAGGCTTCGGAATATAGCGCCCGCTCCCATGGTTTGAGGTAATAGGCGGCCTCGTCGTTCCGTTCTGCATTCTCGTGTTTGCGAAGAACCGCTGGCGAAAGGGGCTCGTCATCGCTGCATCCTCGCTTGTCATCGCAGGCGTGCTCTGCAAGCGCATCTGGCTTCTGCTTACGAGCTTCATCACGCCCAACATCGAGGGCGCCGCGGGAATCACCCTCGGAAACCAGGGCGTCATCGAGGGCACAGGCTCGATCTGGGGCCTCAGCGGGACCTACATGCCCACAGCCATAGAGCTCATCATCGTCATCGGCGTTCTATCCTTGGGAGTGCTGGCGTTCCTCGTGCTCTCGGACAAGTTCATCGTTCCCGACAAGAACGACTGAAACCGCAAGCGAAACCGCAAAGCACGCTGAAACAGCTGCTGAGGCGAATCGTCGAGCCGCAACCACACCGCAAAGGAGCATCACGTCATGGGGGAATCTTGGGCTGAAGCCTATGCGTTCATAGGAAACTCTCTGCTTGACACCATGCGCCATACGGGAACCGCGCCATTGGAGCCGACCTTTTGGGATAGGTTCTCCGAAATCGACGACGCTGGGGTACACAGCGCGCTCGAAGGCTGCGCAGCATGGTCTTCGCTCATGCAAGACTGCCCCGATCCCGTAACGTCTGCGTCGGCGGAATACACGAGACTATTCGTCGGGGCGCCGAAGCCATTGGCCCCGCCTTGGGAAACGTTCTATCGAGCCGACGGCACGACCGTCGGCTTCGGGCGGGCGACCCTTGACATGCAGCAACGCTTGCGTGACGCAGGGCTTAAGGTGTCGAACGAGAACAACCAGTACGCCGACCACATCGGAATCGAGCTGCTGTATCTGGGTGTGCTTTGCGAGCGTGCTAGCAAAGGGGATGCAGCGTCTGCCTCCGCCGCCGCATCCTTCACAAGCGAGCATCTGCTCCCTTGGCTGGTCAAGCTGCAAGCAAAGGTCGAAGCCGAGTTCCCCGGCGGCTATATCGCCTGCCTTCTCACGTTGGCAAAGGCGCTGGTGGAAGCTACAGCATCGTCCATGGCCTGCCGGTAGCGCCTTGAGCCCCTTGGGGCAAGATGGCCCCGACTTCTTCGCATCGCTGATCGACCTCGATGCGGTAACCGCACGCGATGGGCGATAGCGCATGCAGCCAGATCCTTCGACTACGCGCCCTGCGGGCGCTCCGCTCAGGATGACACAGGGGAGGGCACCCGAGCAGGCGCTCCGCTCAGGACATGAGGAAAGCAGCCGCTTACGGCGCTCTTCTCGAGTTGACACGGGTAGGGTGACGCCGCTACGGCGCGCGTATGCACAAAAGGGACACGCGTCAGAGGGCACCCGATCAGGCGCTCCTCTCAGAAAACGGAGTGGGGGCGACGTGATTTCGCAGCACGTTAGAGCAGGTCGTAGCAGTCGACGTCGACGGCTACGTTCACCTCGCGGTCGGCCTTGCGGGCGCGGACGAGGCGCGTGAGCACGGAGGCGAGGTCGTCCTCGCGGGGGCACTTCACCACCACGTGCCAGCGGTAGGTGCCGCGCAGCTTCGACAGCACGCAGGGGCTGGCGGGCAGCACCTGCCAGAGCTCCCCCGCCACGTTGAACACGAGCTTCTCCAGCTCGGCGTGCAGCTCCTCGGCCACGCGCCTGACCGCGGCCTCGTCGGCGCCCCACGCGAGCACGTTGGCCATGCGCACGTAGGGCGGGTACCCCAGCATGCGCCGCTTCGGCAGCTCGGCGCGCAGGAAGAGCGCGCGGTCGTACGTCGCCGCGGCGCGGATGGCGACCGAGGACGCCTCGTAGGTCTGCACGAGCACGCGCCCGGGCAGCTCCGCCCGGCCCGCGCGGCCCGCCACCTGCTCGATGAGGGCGAACGTGCGCTCGCCCGCGCGGTAGTCGGGCAGGTGCAGCTGCGTGTCGGCGTTGATCACGCCCACGAGCGTCACGTCGTCGAAGTCGAGCCCCTTCGCGATCATCTGCGTGCCGAGGAGCACCGCCGCGCCCGCGCCCGCGAACTGGTCGAGCAGGCGCTGGTGCGCGCCCTTCGCGCGCGTGGTGTCGGCGTCCATGCGGATGATGGGCACGCCCGGGCCCACGCCCGGCGCGTCGTCGAGCAGCGCGCGCAGCTCGGCCTCCACGCGCTGCGTGCCCGCGCCGAACTTCTTGAGGTACGGGCTCTTGCACGCGGGGCACGCAGGCGGCGCGGGCACGGCGTAGCCGCAGTGGTGGCACACGAGCTTCGCGCCCTGCTCGTGGTACGTGAGCGACGTGGAGCAGCTCGGGCACTCGGGCACGAACCCGCAGTCGCGGCACAGCAGGAACTTCGCGAACCCGCGCTGGTTCAGCAGGAGCACCGCCTTGCGGCCCGCGCGCAGCTCGTCTGAGAGCGCCTGGGCGAGGCGGCGCGAGAACATGGAGCGCGAGCCGGCGTGGAACTCGGCCGCCATGTCGATCACCTCGACGGCGGGAAGGGGGCGACCGTTCGCGCGCTCGGGAAGCGACACCTGCGTCCAGCGCTCGTCGGTTGCCGCCGCGTGCAGCGCCTCGATGGAGGGCGTGGCCGAGCCGAGCACGAGCGCGCCGCCCGAGCGCCGCACCATCCACGCCGCCACGTCGCGCGCCACGTAGCGCGGGGCGCTGTCCTGCTTGTAGGAGCCCTCGTGCTCCTCGTCGATCACGATGAGCCCCACGTCAGCCAGCGGCGTGAACAGCGCGCTGCGGGCGCCCACCACCACGCGCGCCTGGCCGCTTCGGATGAAGTCCCACTGGTCGAAGCGCTCGCCCTGGCTCATGCGCGAGTGCATGACGGCCACGGCGTCGCCGAAGCGCCCGCGGAAGCGCGCCACCGTCTGCGGCGTGAGCGAGATCTCGGGCACGAGCACGATGGCGTTGCGCCCTTCGCGCAGCACCGCCTCGATGGCCTGCAGGTACACCTCGGTCTTGCCCGAGCCCGTCACGCCGTCGACGAGCACCACCTCGCCGCGGGCCGCCGCGCGCGCGTCCTCGACGGCCCGCAGCGCCGACGCCTGCCCCGCCGTCAGGGGCGGCTTCGCCGACGGCGTGAAGCCGGGTTGGGCGGGCGCGGCGGCGCGGGACGCACCGTCGGGTGCCCCAGCGGGTGCGGCGCCCGCGCGTCCCGCGGCGGCTGCCATGCCCGCACGCCCCGCACCCGCGCCCGCGGTGCCTGCGGTGCCCACGCGTCCCGCAGCCCCGCCCGCGCCTGCGACCCCGCGCATGCGGCGGCGGCGCTCGACGCGCACGACGCCCTTCTCCTCGAGCGTGCGCACGGCCGATGACACGCTGCCGAACTCGAGGGCGAGCTCGGCCATGCGCACGTCGCCGCGGCGCACGGCCTCGATGACCTGCACCTGCTTGACGGCGTTCTTGCGCGGGACGAAGCCCTCGGCGGCCGGGCCGAGCGTCACCCAGCGGTCGTCGACCTCGCCGACCGTCGGTTGCTCGAGCCGCCAGCTCCCGTCGCGCCCGTGCACGAGGCGCGGCACGCCGCCGGGCGGCGTGAACAGGCGCACGCACGCTGAGAGCGGCGCCACGTAGCGCGCGGCCAAAAACTGCGCGCAGGCCGCGCCCTCCTCGTCGAAGAAGGGGGCGGTGAGCACGCGCTCGATCGGCTTGAGCTTGGCGACGCGGTCGCGCGCGAAGCCCGTCTGGGGGCTGGGCGCCTCGTACTGGGCGCCGAACCCGAAGTGCGCCTCGAAGGGCGCAGACGCGGCGAATGCACGAGGCGCACCGCCCGCGGCGGCCTCGTCGTCCTCGCGCACGCCGACCACGAACCCCACCGCGCGGCGCCGCCCGAACGGCACGAGGACCGCGCAGCCCACCTCGACGTCCCCCGACGTCTCGGCGACCGCGTAGGTGTAGGGCGCGTCGAGCGCCTGCGTGGGTATGTCCAGGATGACCGAAGCGAGTTTCATGGCACAAGAGTATAGCACCCCGGGAACCCTGGCGAAGGGGCGCGGGAAGCCGGGGCTAGGAGCTTTTCCGGATGCTCGCGAGCTTGGCGAGCAGGGTCTTGACGTCGATGGGCTTGGCGACGAAGTCGTCCATGCCGCTGGCGTCGGCGCGGTCCTGGTCCTCCTTGAAGGTGCTCGCCGTGCAGGCGATGATCCGCACGGTGCGCGCGTCGGGACGGTCGAGCGCGCGGATGGCCCGCGCGGCCTCGTAGCCGTCCATCACCGGCATGTGTGCGTCCATGAGGATCACGTCGATGTCGCCTGCGCCCGACGCGCCGAAGGCGGCCACGGCCTCCTCGCCGTTTGCGGCGACGCGCACGCCCATGCCCTCCTCCTCGAGGATGCTCACGAGGATCTCGGCGTTGAGCTCGTTGTCCTCCGCCACGAGCACTGAGAGCGCCCGCGTCGGCGCGGGTGCGGCCCCGGCGTCGGCGCCCGCGCTCGCGCCAGCGCCGGCATCGGCATCGGCATCAGCCGTTGCGCCCTGGCCCGCAGCCCCATCGCCGCCCGCGCCAGCAGCCGCCGCAGCGCCTGCCCCAACAGCCGCAGCGTCACCCGCGCGCACGTCGCCGCCCGCGCCCGCGGGCGCGACCTCGAGCGGGAGCACCACCTCGAAGCGGCTTCCTCGCCCCAGCTCGCTCTCCACCAGGATGTCGCCGCCCATCTGCTGGGCCAGCAGGTAGCTGATCGACATGCCGAGCCCCGTGCCCTTCTGCCCCTCCGTGGCGCTCGTCACCTCCTGGGAGAACGCGTCGAAGATGTGCGCGACGAATTCGCGGCTCATGCCGCAGCCCGTGTCGGCCACCGAGAAGCGCGTGGTGACCACATCGCCCGCGGGCGCGTCCTGCGCAACCGAGAACGAGATCACGCCGCCTGCGGGCGTGAACTTCGCCGCGTTCGAGATGATGTTCATCATGATCTGCTTGATGCGCACGGCGTCGCCCATGAGGCGCGGGCGTGCCACGTCGCGCGCGCATTCGAACGCGATCCCGCGGCCCTCGACGTTCTCGCGCTGCATCGCGCAGAGCTCGTCGACGAGCTCGTCTAAGTCGAACGTGCCGACCGACAGCTCGACCTTGCCCGCCTGCAGCTTCGACATGTCCAGGATGTCGTTCACGAGCGCGAGCAGGTAATGCGCCGTGCTGCCCATCTTCGCCACGTACCCGGCCATCTGCGCGCGATCGTCCAAGTGCCGCTCCATCAGGTGGTTCAGCCCGATGATGCCGTTTAAGGGCGTGCGGATCTCGTGGCTCATGCTCGAGAGGAAGTCAGCGCGGGCCTCGGCGCGGGCGTTCGCCTCCACGCTGCGGTGCAAAAAGCGGAACAAAAGCGCCATCATGACGCCGAGCGCACACACCACCACGACGAGCATGACCATGGTCATGATGACGAACCTGCTCGACCGCTCGTCGAACACGCTCTTGGGGACCGCCATCCCGAACGTCCAGCTGGTCCCCTCGATCGGCGCGAACGACAGCATGAGCTGCTCGCCTGAGGGCATCAAACACGTCGTGGCGAACGTCTCGCGCGCGCCCACGCGCGCGAGCACCGCGGATGCGTCCATGCCGTCGTCGAACTGCGCCCCGTCCATGACCTCGTAGAACGTCGACCCGCCGCCGCGTCCCAGGATGCGCCGCGCGTTCACGACGTAGAAGCCGTCCTCGCCGATGACGCTGCTGTAGCCGCGCCCGTCGAAGCTCTCGATGCGCATCTGGTTGCGCACGTCGCTGATGTCGCACACGCCGAGGAGCGCCGCGAAGCGCACGCCCTCGGCCGCGATGTCCTCGAGCTTGATGCCGTAGAGCAGCGCCTCGTCCTCGGCCTTGAGCACGCCGTCGCTCCCGTTGAGGCGCATGACGTAGCGGCTCGTTCCCGCGGGGAAGAAGTCCTCGTAGTCGTGCTCGCCCGGGTCGAGCACGCGCCCCGCGTTCGTGTAGAGCCGCCCCGCCTCGTCGAGGAGGAGCACCTCGTTGAACGCCTCAGACGCGGCGCTCTCCACGCGCAGGTAGTCCTGCAGGTCGGCGACGGTGCCGTACCCGTGCAGCTCGAAGCGGTTCTCCATGTCCTCGAGGCGGTCGAGCGAGATCTCGATGGACGCCTCGATCGACTCCACGTCATGCTGGGACACCTCGCCCATGCTGAGGAGCATGTTGTCGGCGACCACGCGGTTGAGCTGGGTGATGTACGCGCCGACGGCGGCGAGCGCCAGAGCGAGCGCGAGGACGATGGCGGCGATGTGTCTGAGCTTCGAGCTTTCCATAAACCTTACCGAAAAGATCAGCTTTACCGAAGTCCATTATAGCCGCAAACGACGGCCGCGAAAAGAAGGCGGGGCGGCCTCAAGCCGCCCCGCCAGGGACAACAGCGCAATCAGCGAGAGCGGCGGCGTCAGCAAAGGCGGAGCGGACGCGGCCTCTCGCCCCGCGCCCCCTACTCCAGGCCGCAGGCCGCGCGCAGCGCGCCGGTCTTCGTCGTGGCCTCCCAGGTGAACTCGGGCAGCTCGCGCCCGAAGTGCCCGTAAGCCGCCGTCTTGCGGTAGATGGGGCGGCGCAGCTTAAGCTCGTCGATGATGGCGCCCGGGCGCAGGTCGAACACCTCCGCCACCGCGCGCTCGATGGCGTCGGTCGGCACGTGCGCGGTGCCGAACGTCTCCACCATCACGCTCACCGGGCGCGCCACGCCGATGGCGTAGGCGATCTGCACCTCGCAGCGGTCGGCGAGCCCCGCGGCCACCACGTTCTTCGCCACCCAGCGTGCCGCGTAGGCGCCCGAGCGGTCCACCTTCGTGCAGTCCTTGCCGGAGAACGCGCCGCCGCCGTGGCGGCCCATGCCGCCGTAGGTGTCCACGATGATCTTGCGGCCCGTGAGGCCCGCGTCGCCCATGGGGCCGCCGATGACGAAGCGCCCAGTGGGGTTCACGTAGATCTCGGCGTCGTCGGCGAGCGCCACGCCCTCGGCCTCGAGCACCGGCGTGATGACCTGCGCGATGATGTCGGCGCGCAGCGCCTCGTGCTCCACGTCGTCAGAGTGCTGCGTGGAGACCACCACCTTCTCCACGCCTGTGGGCACGCCGTCGACGTAGCGCACGCTCACCTGGGTCTTGCCGTCGGGGCGCAGATACCCGAGCGTGCCGTCCTTGCGCACCTCGGTCAGGCGCTCGGCCAGACGATGCGCCAGGTAGATGGGCATCGGCATGAGCGTGGACGTCTCGTTGCAGGCGTAGCCGAACATCATGCCCTGGTCGCCCGCGCCGATGTTCTCGTACGGGTCGGACGCGGCGTCGGCGCCGTGCTGCACCTCCCACGACTCGTCGACGCCCTGCGCGATGTCGGGCGACTGGCCGTGGATGGAGTTCATCACGCCGCAGGTGTTGCCGTCGAAGCCGTACTTCGCGCGGTCGTAGCCGATGTCCGTAACCACCTCGCGCACGATGGCGGGCACGTCGACGTAGGCCTGCGTGCGGATCTCGCCGGTCACCATGACGGTGCCCGTGGTCACAAGCGTCTCGCAGGCGCAGCGCACCTGGCTCACGTCGGCTGGCTGGCCGTTCGGCGCCACGTAGCCCGCGCGCTCGAGCTCGGTCTCCTTCTCGAGGATGGCGTCGAGGATGGCGTCGGAGATCTGGTCGCAGATCTTGTCGGGATGCCCCTCGGTCACCGACTCGGACGTGAACAGGTAGTTTGATGTCGTCATGAAGTATTCCTCCTTCATCGATGCTGGCCGGACCACCTTGGCAGGCGCCAGGTTGGTGTCGGGATCACCAAGCCAACCCTCTCCCCCGACTCTGGATAAACGGATATGCGGCCCGCGCAGCGCAGCCGCAGAGCGCAGCCACGCGAAGCCAAACAGACAGTATACGCAAACACGTGCCTTGCGCAAGAACCATTGCGGAATAAGGCGCATCGAGCCCGCCGGCGAAGCGCGGCGAAGCGCGACGCGGACCGAAACGCGGCGTGGACAATATCGCATGTTGTGGTTTAATGGACAGATAGCAAGAAAGAGGGGACACATGGCACCGACAAGCACCTACCTAGGAACCGCGCCGACGCAGAAGGTCGACCGGCGCATCGTCAAGACGCGGAAGGCCATCCGCCAGGCATTCCTCAAGCTGCTCTCCGAGAAGGGGCTCGGCAAGATCACCGTGAGCGCGCTCGCCCGCGAGGCCGACATCGACCGCAAGACGTTCTACCTCCACTTCTCCTCCATCGACGACCTCATCGACCAGGAGGCCAACGTGCTCGTGGAGAAGGTGGCCCGCGCGATTTCGACGCCCGCCGCCGCAGACGCCGACGCCGCGCCGACGCTCAGCATGAAGCGCGTGCTCGTGGAGCTCGCGGCCGTGGTCGAGGAGGACATCGCGCTCTACCAGCACGTGATCTCGTCGATGTCCATCGACCAGATGGTCGAGGCGCTCAAGGAGCCCGTCCGCAAAGCCCTGATCGCCAGCATCGCCGACCGCGGCGCCGTTGACGAGCAGGGGCTCGACTACCTGCTGCACTTCTACATCGCGGGCACGCTGTCGGTGTTCATCCACTGGTTCACGGGCGACCGCAGCCTCCCCATCGAGCAGGTGGTCGACATCGTGGACCAGGCCACCCGGAGCCACGGCGTCGCGCTGACCACGAGGTCCTAGCGCCCCCAGCGCGACGCAGGGCAGGCAGGGCAGAAGGGACGCCGCCCCGAAAGGCCGCGCCCCGTTGCCCCGGCGCTGCCCCGGCGTGCTACACTTCACGTTACGCCCATTCCCAACGCGGGCCCGCGCGCCCGAGACAAGCGAGCGACCTATGACGAAGAACGCCGACTACACCCGCGAGTACTTCCAGATCATCGACGAGCTCGACGGCGACGTGCCCAGCCGCCGCGCCGCGCACGCCTACATGAGAAGCTCCACGGCCATCGTGCACCACCGCGTGGTGGACTGCTCGTTCGTGCCGCGGCTGTTCAACCAGCAGACCTACGACGCCATGAAGGGCACCGCCGAGACGGCGCACCGCATCCTGTGCAAGGTGATGCAGCGCTACCTGGACGACCCGGACTACCGCCGCGTGTTCGACTTCGACGAGCGCCTCGAGGAGCTCATCCTGCTGCCGCGCGGCTACGACGCGCTGCTGCCCTTCGCGCGCGTCGACACCTTCCTCGACGAGGACGACTACCGCGTCAAGTTCTGCGAGTTCAACGGCGACGGCTCCTCGGGCATGAACGAGAACCGCGAGATCACGAACTCCGTGGTTGACACGGCCGCCTTCCGCGCCTTCGCAGACCGCCACCGCGTGCGCGGCTGCGACCTCTTCGAGCCGTGGGTCGAGGCGTTCCTGCGCATCTACGCCACCTACGAGCACCGCGTGGAGAAGCCGCGCGTGGCTATCTGCGACTACCTCGAAAACGGCGTGGTCGACGAGTTCTACCTGTTCGCGGACTTGTTCGCCGAGCACGGCGTCGAGTGCGCGGTCGCCGACGTGCGCGAGCTGGCCTTCGACGGCGAGGTGCTGCGCGACGCGGGCGGCGGGCGCGTCGACGCCATCTGGCGCCGGTGCGTCACCAACGACGTGATCGACCACTGGGACGAGTCCCAGGCCCTCATCGATGCCGTGCGCGCCGAGAAGGTGGCGCTCATCGGCAGCTTCGCGGGGCACATCGTGCATGACAAGCAGATCTTCGAGGTGCTGTTCAAGCCCGAGACCTGCGCGTTCCTCACCGCTGACGAGATCAGCTTCGTCGAGCAGACCGTGCCTTTCACGGCGTTCCTCTCCGACGACGCGGTGAACGTCGCGCAGATCCGCGCCAACAAGGAGGAGTGGATCATCAAGCCGTCCGACCACTACGGCGCCGACCACGTGTACGCGGGCTGCGAGGTGTCGCAGCAGGAGTGGGAACGCCTGATCGACGAGTTCGCGAACGCGCGCGCAGGCTACCCCTTCATCGTGCAGCGCTACATTCGCCCCTTCAAGACCGAGACGCTGCCGCCTGACGCGCGCATCGAGGAGGAGCCCGACGCCGACGTGCGCCGCGAGCCCGCGCTCTACAACAACCTCAACGGCCTGTACCTCTACGACGGCGCCTTCACGGGCGTGTTCAGCCGCCTCGGGCCGCTGCCCACCATCTCGAAGGAGAACCAGGGCATGACCGCGGCCACCATCTGGGTCGACGTGGACATGGAAGGTGGCGTCGAGCTGTAGATGAACACGAAGACCCAGCAGACCATCTTGAGCGTCATCTGCGCCGTCGCGCTTTCGCTCACCTTCTTCGCCTGCGGGCTCGTGACGTGCTGCCTGCCGGTCACCACACAGGTGCTCGCCGGCGCCACCTGCGCCTTTGACATCTCGCCCTTCACGCAAGACGAGCTCATCCGCGCCGCGGAGGCCACGCGCAGCTACACGGTCGACGAGCACGACGAGGAGGCCCTCTACGACGCGCTCTGGGAGATCAACGAGCGGGCCGCCGCCGAGGGCCGCGCGGGCACGGGCGCGCCCGACCTCGCCAGTGCACGTGACGGGGCCGGCGCGGACGGGCGCCCGGACGTCGAGGCGATCAAGGGCGCCTTCGCGGGCGCGTCGGAGTCCTACGTGCTTTCCGCCGACGCCGTGGCCCACCTCGACGACGTGAACGACGTGATCGCGCGCTTCACGCCCGCGCTGCTCGGCATCGCCGTGCTCGCCGCGTTCTGCCTGATGGCGACCTTGCGCCTGTTCGGCGCGCGCCCGGTCGGCCGCGCGCTCACGTGGGCGGGCGCGCTCACGCTCGCGGCGTTCGCGCTGCTCGGCCTCTGGGCGCTCGTCGGCTTCGACGGCTTCTTCGCCGCCTTCCACGGCCTCCTCTTCGCCGACGGCACCTGGACGTTCCCCTCCGACTCGCTGCTCATCTGCATGTACCCCACCGCATTTTGGATGGGGATGGGCGGCGTGTGGCTTGCCACCTCATGCGCGTTATCTATACTGTCACTTGCCCTTGGGCTGCTCATGCTCAAGCGACGCGACCCGAAAACCGACGAGAGATAGAAAGCATCACCCATGACCAACAAACCCGTGCGCGTGCGATTCGCGCCCTCCCCCACCGGCAAACTCCACATCGGCGGCGCGCGCACCGCCATCTACAACTGGGCGTTCGCCCGCGCGACGGGCGGCACCTTCGTGCTGCGCATCGAGGACACCGACCCCGAGCGCTCCACCGAGGAGAACACGCAGATCATCCTGCGCGCCCTGCGCTGGCTCGGCCTCGACTGGGACGAGGGCCCCGAGGTAGGCGGCGCCGCCGGCCCCTACTTCCAGATGCAGCGCATGGACACCTACGCCGCGGCGCTCGAGCGCCTGCGCGAGCGCGGGGCGGCCTACGCGTGCTTCTGCACCAAGGACGAGCTCGACGCCAAGCGCGCGAAGGCCGAGGCCGAGCAGGGCGGCTACGCCGGCTACGACGGCACGTGCCGCGACCTGCCCGCTGACGAGGTGGAGGCGCGCATCGCCGCCGGCGAGCCGCACGTGTGGCGCCTGCGCGTGCCGAAGGACCACGGCCCCATCGAGTTCGACGACGCGGTGTACGGGCACATGACCTTCCCCGCCGAGGTGATGGACGACATGATCCTCGTGCGCACCGACGGCAGCCCCACCTACAACTTCGCCGTGGTGTGCGACGACGCCAACATGGGCATCACGCACGTCATCCGCGGCGACGACCACCTGTCCAACACCCCGCGCCAGATCCTCATCTACGAGGCGCTCGGCTACGACGTGCCCACCTTTGCGCACCTGTCCATGATCCTCGGCGCCGACGGCAAGAAGCTCTCGAAGCGCCACGGCGCCACCAACGTGGAGGAGTACCGCGACCGCGGCTACCTGCCCGACGCGCTCGTGAACTTCCTCGCGCTTCTGGGCTGGTCGCTTGACGGGGAGACCACCATCATCGACCGCGCGACGCTCTGCCGCGAGTTCTCCCTGGACCGCATCACGAAGAAGGACGCCGTGTTCGACGAGACGAAGCTCGACTGGATGAACGGCGTGTACATCCGCGAGATGGACGTCGACGCGTGGACGGCCGCCGCCCGGCCGTGGCTCGCGGCGGCGCGCGTGGCGGGCGAGGGCGTGCCCGCCGGCGTGACCGTGGTGCCCACTCCCACGAAAGACGAGCTCGCCGCCGCGGCGCGCGAGACGCACGTGCCTGGCGAGGGCGTCTCCCCCGACGTGTGGGAGGCGGCGCTCGCGGCAACCGACGAGACGCCCGCGGTCGCGCGCGGCGCCTACCCGCTCGTGATCGAGCGCCTGAGCCGCCTGAACGAGATCCCTGTGAAGCTTGCTTTCCTGTTCTGGGGGCCCAACGTCACGCTCGACGAGAAGTCGCTCAACAAGGTGCTGAAGAAGGAGGGCGCGCGCGCCGACGAGGCGCTTGCCGCCTGCCGCGCCGTGCTCGCCGACGAAGGCAACGCCTGGGACGCCGAGTCGCTCCAGGAGAAGTGCCGCGCGCGGGGCGAGGAGCTCGAGATCAAGCCGAAGAACCTGTTCCAGCCCCTGCGCGTGGCCGTCTGCGGCAACATGGTGTCGCCTCCTCTGTTCGAGAGCATCGTGCTCATGGACCGCGCCGACGTGCTCGCCCGCATCGACGGCGTGGCGGCCGTGGCCTTCGGGGAGTAGGTGCGCCATGATCGACGAGAACGCAACGCTCGAGGAGCTCGCCGCGTTTTTCAGCGGCGACAAGTTCGCCACCGAGGCAGCGGGCTGCCGCATCGTGGAGGCGCGCCGCGGGCACGCCGTGTGCGAGATGGAGCTGGTGCAGGGCGTGCACTACAACGCCATGGGCGGCGTCATGGGCGGCGCCATCTTCACGCTCGCCGACTTCGCGCTGGCCGTGGCCTGCAACGTCGGCGAAGCGCCCACGGTGTCCGTGAGCAACACGATCGAGTTTCTGAGCGGCGCCAAGGGCACCAAGCTCATCGCCACGTGCGACGCCGACAAATCGGGCCGCCGCCTGGGCTTCTACACCGTGGAGGTCGCCGACGACACGGGCCGCAAGGTGGCGAAGATGTGCGCCACCTGCGCCCGCTGACGCAGGGGCCCCGACGAGGCAGGGATCCCGATCGGGCGCAAGGATCCCGACGAAACAGCAGGCTGATATCCCATGGCGCGCCTGCGGCACATGCCGTCGCAGGCGCGCACGCACGAGAAACGAGGAACCCACCATGGCAGAGCCCCTCACCGGCAAGCAGATCCGACAGCTTCGCAGCATGGCGAACACGCTGAAGGCCACCCTCATCATCGGCAAGGAGGGCGTGGGCGCCGGCACGGCCAAGCAGGCGTCCGAGGCCCTCGAGGCCCACGAGCTCATCAAGTGCAGCGTGCTCGACGCAGCCTGCGCCGACACCCGCGACGTAGCCAACGACCTGGCCGCGCGCGTCGACGCCAACGTGGTGCAAGTGATCGGACACAAGTTCGTCCTCTACCGCGCGTCCTCCCGCGAGGACGTCGAGCACATCGAGCTGGTCTAGGAGCCAAACCTGCGCCTAGAACAAAAGACATGCGGCCCCAGGCAGTACCTGGGGCCGCATGTCTTTTGCGTGCATTCTCAGAACGGCACCATCTCGTATTCAAGGCACGTCGGCTGGTAGAGCCCGACGAACGTCTGCGGCGTCATGACAGCCACCGGGGATTTCGCGAAATCCGCCTTGTCGCGCGTGATGATGATGTCAACGCCGTTGCGATACGCAGACCATGCGTTGAGGTCATCCTCGAAGTCGCCCGAGCAATTCCGACAGGCGGTGCGGCAGTCCGACTCCGTCACGTCAAGCACGGTGATGTAGTCGAGGAGCTTCTCGAAGATGCGCATGGTTTCCTTACGGCTGACGACCTTTCGAGCTGGCAGCAAATAGACGAACGTCTGAGCGGACAGGGCTGTCATGCAGACGTCAAAGCCCAGGTACGTTGCCACGTCAAAAGCTCGATATGAATACTCGAAGTCATCGGTGTCGCTCCACAGGTCAACGAGCACGTTGGTATCGAGCAAAACCTTCATTCGCGCACCCCCTCGAAGCAGTACTTCTCGTCAAGGTGCTTTCGGTACAACTCACGCGGGTCTTCGCATGCCCCCTCCCGATCGGGAAGAAGGCGGATAGCGCCCACCAACTCGCGCAACAGGCGGCGCTTCCTCTCGCACTCATCTCCCTCCTGGTCGACCATCCACGCGGGCACCTCCTGCTCACGGTCGGCATACTCGTAGAGCTTGCGCACCGCCGTCGTGGTGGAGATGCCATGTCGCGCGAACACCTGGTTGCCCCGCTCCTTGAGCGCCTCGTCGATCCGCACGTTCAACGTTGCCGATACCGCCATGGCAGGCTCCCTTCTCTTCGCATGCTTTAAGATGCTGCGGACTATACGCCCCTACATTACGTAAGGCAATACCGAAGCGTGAGAAAGATTGTGTTGTTTTTCGCCGCCTTGCCGAAGCGAGGCGCACGCGGGAAGCCACGTGCCCGCATGCCCGCGTGCGGGCCGCGCGCGGGCCACAGCCTGCGCATCACCCACAGCCTTCCGCACGCCGACCTGCGCGCCTACTCCCCGCGCTGCGCGCGCCTTGCGCGCTTCTCGGCCAGACGCTCCTTGGCCGCCACGCCGCGCTCCACGGCGCGCGCCTTGCGGGCTGTCCGGGCGCTCGCCGGGCGCGCCTCGCGCGGATGCGGCATTGCCTCGACCGCCACGCGCGGACGCATGCCGCCTGCAGAGTGCGCGCTGCCTGCGGCATGAGCACCACCCGCAACCTGGGAGGCCGTCGCATCAGGCGCGCGGCGCGACCGAGCGCTCTCCGCCACAGGCTGGCTCGCGCGCGCCACGTCCCCTGCCGCGTCGCCTTCCGCCGCCTCTGCGCCTATCATCTCGCTCAGGAAGCGCTGCACCGGGCCCAGCAGGTTGTCGGTCTCCTCCAGCTTGAAGTAGCGCAAGGGCAGCGTGAGCTTCCGCTTGTCCTCCAGGTAGCGCGCGCCCGCACGCCGCAGCTCCTTCATCCGGGAGCGCGGCGGGACGATGGGCTCGACCACCAGCCTGCCGCCCGTCACCAACACCACCTTCACGCCGTGTTCGTTCGCGAACGCCTTGATGCGCGCCCGCTCCATGAGGTTCACCGCCGCAGGAGGCATCTCGGGGCGCTTGGCCTCCAAATCGGCGCGCAGGGCGTCCACGTCGGCCACGGTGGCCGCGCTCGCGATGCGCCGGTACCACAGCACGCGCTCGTCGGCGTCGGGCACGTACTCCTCGGGCAGGTAGGTGTGCCCCGGCACGTTCACCGTGATGTCGGAGAGCGCCGGCGGCAAGCCGTCGGCGGCGCCCAGGTCGCCCTCGCGCGTGGCGGCGACCGCCTGGGAGAGCATCTGCGCGAACAGGTCGAAGCCAACCGCGGACATGTTGCCGTGCTGCTCGGCGCCGAGCAGGCTGCCCGCGCCGCGGATCTCCAGGTCGCGCATGGCGATGCGCATGCCGCTGCCGAGGTCGGTGTGCTCGTCGATGGCCGTCAGGCGCGCCATCGCCTCCTCGGTCAGAGGCACGTTGTCGGGGAACATGAAGTACGCGTACGCCTGCGTGGACGAGCGGCCCACGCGTCCCTTGAGCTGGTACATCTGCGCGAGGCCGAGGCGCTGCGAGTCCTCGATGATGAGCGTGTTGGTGTGCGGGTTATCGATGCCACTCTCGATGATGGTGGTGGCCACGAGCACGTCGAGCTCGCCCGCCGCGAACTCCTCCATCACGCCCTCGAGCTCCTCGCGCGACATCTGCCCGTGCGCCACGCCGATGCGCGCCTCCTCCGCCGCCGCGCGCACGCGCGCCACCGCGTCGTCGATCGACCGCACGCGGTTGCTCACGTAGTACACCTGCCCGCCGCGCGCGAGCTCCAGGCGAATGGCCGCGCTCACCACGTCGGGATCCCACTCCCCCACGTGCACCTTCACGGGGCGCCGCTCGTCGGGCGGCGTGAGGATGAGGCTCATGTCGCGCACGCCTGACAGCGACATCTGCATGGTGCGCGGGATAGGCGTGGCCGACAGCGTGAGCACGTCGATGGTCTCGCGCAAGTTCTTCATCTGCTCCTTGTGCCCCACGCCGAAGCGCTGCTCCTCGTCGATGACCACGAGCCCCAGGTCGTGCGGGTTCACGTCGCGCGAGAGCAGGCGGTGCGTGCCCACGAGCACGCTCACCTCGCCCTCGGCGAAGCCCGCGAGCGCTGCGGCCTGCTGCTCGGGCGTGCGGAAGCGCGAGAGCACCTCCACCCGCACGCCGAACGGCTCGAAGCGGTCGCGGAAGTTCGCGAAGTGCTGCTGCGCGAGGATGGTGGTCGGGCACAGCACCATGACCTGCTTGTCGTTCTGCGTGGCCGCGAACGCCGCGCGCAGGGCCACCTCGGTCTTGCCGAACCCCACGTCGCCGCAGATCAGGCGGTCCATCGGGCGGGCGCTCGCCATGTCGGCCTTCACGTCGGCGATGGCGGCGAGCTGGTCGGGCGTCTCCTGGTACGGGAACGCCTCCTCCATCTCGCGCTGCCAGGGCGTGTCCACCGCGAAGCGGAATCCCTGCGTGGCGGCGCGGCGCGCGTAGACGTCCACCAGGTCGAACGCGAGCTTCTTGGTGGCCTTGCGCGCCTTCGCGAGCGCACGCGACCAGTCGGAGGTGTTGAGGCGGGTGAGGCGGGGGCTCGCGCCCTCGAGGCCCACATAGCGCGTCACGCGGTCGAGCTGCTCAACCGGCACGAACAGCTTGTCCCCCTGCGCGTACTCGAGCAGCAGGTAGTCGCGCGCCGTGCCGTCGATCTCGCGGCGCACCAGCTCGCGGAAGAACGCCACGCCGTGCCCCGCGTGCACCACGTAGTCGCCCGGCTTGTACGGGAACGTAACCTCGGTGATGTCGACGGTGCGGCGCACGCGCGCAGCGCTCTGGGTGCCCTGCGTGTCGGAGATCGACACGATGGCGAGCTTCGCCTTCGGGATGATCATGCCGAGCGGCACGGCGGCGTCGACCACGTTCACGCACGCCCGCCACAGCTTCCGGCGCGCCACCGCCTTCGCATGCCTGGCGTCAGGGGCATGCGAACTGGCGCTGCTGGGAGAGCTGGAGGCGTGCGCAGGGGCGGCGGCGCCGGGGGTGAACGAGCTAGCGTTGTTGGAGGCGCTGGGGACGCTGTTGGCAAGGACAACGCCCGCAGGGGCGGCGCCGGCGGGGGCGGCGCTCACCAAGCGAGTTCCGCACGAGCCGGAAGCGCCTGCGGCGCTTCCGTGCGAGCAGGACTGTCCGAGCGACTGAGCTCTGCCCTCGTCGGCGCCACCCCCGCCGGCGGCTTCGCGCGTTTCTCCGCTCTTGGCGCCGCCCCTGCCGGAAGCTTCGCGTGCTTCCCCCTCGAGTTGCTCCTGGATCGGCAGTCCGTGGTCCACGAACGCGAGCTTCATGTCCTCGCGCGCGCGATAGCCGGGCGCGCTGAACACGCAGGTGTAGCCGGCGTCGATGAGGTTGCGCAGCTTCCCGAAGAGCTTGTCGGGGTTGCCCGCCACGTCCACGCGCTTCACCGGCAGCTCCTCGTCGATGCTGCCGCCCACGCGCATGATCGAGACGTAGGTGGCGCGCGTGCCGGTGCCGAAGCTGACGTGCGCCGGCTCGGCGAACAGCCCCGCGAGCGCGATGCCCGTCCCCTTCGCCCGCGCGGCGAGGTCGTCGTAGAGGTGCTGTGCGTCGTCGAAGAGCGAGCGCGGCTCGATGAGCGTGGTGAGCACGCCGGCGCCCGCGTAGTCGCCGAGCGTGGCGGCGCTCTGGTAGAGGTAGGGCATGAGCACGTCGACGCCGTCGAAGCGCAGGCCGCCGTCAAGCTTCTCGAGCACGTCGCGCAGAGCCGGGTTCGTGGGCGCCACCTTCCGCAGGCTGCGGCGGGCGCGGGCGAGCGCCTCGGGGGTGCAGGCGAACTCGCGCACCGGGTAGACCTCGACCGCGTCGAGCATGCCGACGGTCTGCCCCGTCGAGGGCACGATGCGGCGGATCTCGTCGAGCTCGTCGCCGAAGAAGTCGAGGCGCACGGGGTACACGAGGTTGCCGGGGAACACGTCGACGGTGCCGCCGCGCACGCAGAAGGTGCCCGGGCCATCGAGCTCGCCGGTGTTCGCGTAGCCGCGCGCCTCGAGCGCGCGCGTCAGGTCACCGAGCTCGGACAGGCCGGGGACGCCCATGTCCCTAAGCTCGCATCCCACCTGCAGCGCCACCGGCATCTCCACACCCGCGTCGGCCGGCGCCAGGCAGCGCACGAGGGAGCGCGCGCTCGCCACCACCACGCAGGCGCGCCGGGTGCGCAGGGCATGCGCCGCCTCCATGCGCTGCGCCACCACGCGCGCGTTGGCGGGCTTCGGCGCGAAGGGATAGTCGGTGCGATCGGGAAAGCGCAGCACGTGCTCCTCCCCCAGGTAGGCCGCCACGTTGCGCGCGAACGCGATCGACGCCTCCTCGCCGGCCACCACCACGAGCGTCGGCTGCGGCGCATGGGCGAAGCGCGCCGCCACCAGGAACGGCCGCGCCGACGACGCCACGCCGAGGGTCGAGTCCTCGCCTGCGTCGAGCTTGCCCCAGAACGCGTCCAGACAGCCCGCCTTCTCAAGCGCAAACGTCAGGGAGTCTATGAGCATCGACGGCATCCTTCCACACGCATTCGGGCAGCACGAAAAGCCGCGTCAAGGCGCGGCAACAAGGTTTTGACATTGTACTACAAACGGACAGCCGAGCTTGCTCATGAGGCGTCGCGTGACGCCGCCGAGACCGTGGTTGAGCAGCATCTCCAACACCGCGATAGCCTCGGGAACCCACATGTCGATCGCTTGTCGCAGCTTGACGGCTATCTCGTCAAGAACGACCTCCCGCGAGACGCGTTCCCACCGTCCCTTCCGCCGTCCGTCTCAAAACATCAGCCCTCAAGCGTACAGTATGCACGTTAGCCTAAGCTAACCAGCGAGAAACACGCGATCTGATACCCGCGCAAGAGAAAACGCCTGATGCCAGCGCGTCAACAAAATGAAAACCCCTGATCAGAGTTAGGCCGAGCTTACATTTGAGCTGATTTGCACACCCGCTCGGTATCAGATCGCGTGTTTCTCGCACGTTGCAAAACATTTCGTGCATTTTGCCCCCTGCCATACTACAATCATGCTCATCAAGGAGCCAGTGCAAGTGCGGCCTCGCGCCGCAGCCGCCCAGCCAATGCAAACGCCCACATTGCGCTTTCAACTTGCAAGATCCTCCTCATGAGGGCGACGAGGAGGCCCCATGCCCACACGACCCTCCAACACGCATCAGCCCGCTATCTGCGTAGGGTTCGACACCGCACTTCAGATCCTCAGAGCCGACGGCATGCGATCGCTCGAAAAGGCGTCGAGGGTTCGTCGCATGCCTTCCCGTCCGCCAGCGCGAAGCGAGCTTGACGCGCTACGCGATGACCTGTCGCTCGCCTACCCACGCACGGCCCTGACGAAGCCCCTTCACGTCATCGTCGGAGGCGAGCGGCGACCCAAGCCCTCGAAGGACTACCAGCCTCACCAGTGCACCCAGAAGCTCTCGGGCGGGTCTCTCTACGCATTCGACAGCAGCTGTCTCGTTGCTGCGCCCGAGCTCGCATTCGTCCAAATGGGCACCGTCCTGCCCTTCGAGCAGCTCATCGAACTCGGATACGAGCTCTGCGGAACCTACTGGCGCAACCGGGTTGACGGAACCTGCTCCTACCAGCTCAATCCCCTCACGAAAACGAGCCGCCTCGTCTCCTGTGCGCAAGCGAACGCAGCGCTTCCCGGCGCAAGAAAAGCGCTGAGGGCTCTACAATACGTCGCCGACAACTCGGCCTCGCCAAGGGAAAGCAAGCTGGCAATCCTGCTGGCCCTGCCTTCGCGATGCGGAGGCTACGGGCTCTCCGGCTTCAAAATGAACCACACCGTTCAAGCGACCAGAAAAGCGCGCGCCATCGCCAGCCGCAACAGCTTTCGATGTGACCTCTGCTGGCCAGCCGAGAAGATCGATGTAGAATACCAGAGCAAGGAACATCACGAAGGCGAGGACAGCCGCATCAGCGACTCGAGGAGAGCCAACGCGCTTGCCGCCATGGGATGGCTCGTCGTTGGCATCACCAACGATGAGCTTGACAGCTTTACCGCCACTGACGTCATCGCCCGGTCATTGCGCCTGAAGCTCGGGAAAAGCAACCGAACCAGCATCAACGACTATACGCTGAGGAAAGCCGATCTCAGGCGCCGACTAGACCTTCCCTACGAGGGAAGCAGACGGTACGTCGCCACATGGGAGGAAACCGCATATGGACGCGTCATCGGACAAGGACGAAAAACTCGGGACGCAACACGCGCCAAAGCAACGGCCCCATCAGGATGACCGAGTCGAACGAGCTGAACAGGCTGACCAAGCTGCACAGGCTGAGCGGGCTGAGCGGGCTGACCAAGCCGACCGAGCAAGCCAGACCATTCGAGGCGAGCAGGCCGAACGCACCGGCCCCGCCAACCAAGTCTCGCAGACCGACCTCATCGACCGCACTGCCCCCATCAGCCGAGATGAATCCGCTGGCCCGGTTGACTTGGCGCAGATGTCCCTTGAGGAGCTCTGGCAGCTGTTCCCCGTACGGCTCACACCCCATCAACCACACTGGAGCGAATGGTTTCGCCAGGAGAGGGAGCGCTCTTGAGCTTCATGCCGCAAGACGTCGCCATGCGAATCAGCCACATCGGCACCACGGCGATCGAGGGCGTCTGGGCGAAGCCGATCATCGACATGCTCCTGGAGGCTGATCACGCTGAGTTCCCCCGCATCAAGAACGCGCTCGTCACAGCGGGCTACCTCATCATGGCGGAGGGCGCGCAGCGCGTGTCGCTCAACCGGGGGTACACGCCGCACGGCCTCGCTGAGCGCGTGTTTCACCTCCACATGAGGACCTGGGGAGACGACGATGAGATCTGCTTCAGGAACCACCTGAGAGCACATCCCGACGTCGCACGCGCTTACGAGCAGCTGAAGCTCGGCCTCTGGAAGCGCTATGAGTTCGACCGCGACAGATACACTGAGGCCAAGACTGCGTTCATCACCGCGCGCACGCCCAAGGCGAAGGAGGAGCGCGCCGCCTGGAGCAGTCGCCAGAGAGCGCCATTGCACGAAACGGGTTCGCAAGGCGCGAGAAACACGCGATCTGATACCGCCGCAAGAAGAAAAGCACGCCGCAAACGAACTTGCCATGCAGAAAACCCCTGATCGACGTTAAGCTGAGCTTATATTTGAGCTGATTTGCACACCCGCTCGGTATCAGATCGCGTGTTTCTCGCACCTTCTTGGCGTAGAATGCGTAAAAGCACCGAACGAAACTCGCACAGCGCCCCAGCGGTACCGCAACCGACAGGAGAGCCCATGCCCCGTGAGACCATGACCGCCAAGCGCGAGCGCGCCGCGAGCATCGAACGCGCCTTGTTCGACCACTACGGCGAGGGCGCGTGCTCGCTCGACTACCTCACGCCGTTCCAGCTCACCGTGGCCGTGGTGCTCTCAGCGCAATGCACCGACGCGGCCGTGAACAAGGTGACACCCGCGCTGTTCGCGCGCTACCCCACGCCTGCGGCCATGGCGGGCGCGAACGTCGCCGACGTCGAGGAGATCATCCACTCACTCGGGTTCTTCCGCTCGAAGGCGAAGAACCTCGTGGCGCTCGCGCAGACGCTGCTCACCACGTTCGGCGGCGAGGTGCCCAACGACGTCGACGCGCTGCAGAAGCTGCCCGGCGTCGGCCGCAAGACCGCCAACGTGGTCATGTGCGAGGCGTTCAGAAACCCGCAGGGCATCGCGGTGGACACGCACGTGTTTCGCATCGCGCACCGCCTCGGGTTCGCCACGCGCAACGACGACACCCCGGCGAAGACCGAGGCCAAGCTGCTCAAGATCTACCCGCAGCCCGACTGGCTCTACATCAACCACCAGTGGGTGCACTTCGGGCGCGAGTTCTGCCGCGCGCGCAACCCCCGCTGCGCCGACTGCATCATCGGCGAGCTGTGCCCGAGCCGCGGAAAGGCGTAAGCCCGCCCGCAGCGCGCCGAGCGTCCCCAGCCGCACCGGCCTCCCACGCGCTCCAGCGCGCCGAGCGGCCCTTGCCATCGGCGCTCCAGCGTGCCGAGCGTCCCCAGCCGCCCACGCACCAGACACGCTGCGCATCCAAACGCCCTCACGCCCCACGCGTCCCGCCGCCCGCGCACACCAGACGCGCTACACCTTACGCTCGAGCGGAAATCCGCGACGCGCAAGCTCCGCCACCACCGCGTCCACGAGCAGCGGAAGCGCCTCGTAGACGCGCGGCGTGAGGCCCACCACGTACTCCTCGGGGCTCATGTTCTCCACCTGCATCCCCAGGCAAAAGCCCTCTGCCTCGTAGCCCAGAAGCGACGCGGCGTCGAACAGGTCGACGAGCTTCAGGTCGTGCAGCGACTGCATGGCGCCGGAGTGGCGCGCCATGGCGTCAGGCGGGAAGCGGTACACCGTGCCGGGCGCGTCGCCCGTGCCGTCGACGGCGTCCACCGTGAGCACCAGGTCGCATTCGTCAACGTACCCCAGCATGTCGAGCGACATGCAGCCCACGTCGAAGAACCGCACGTTGTCGGGCAGCTCATACTGCTCGAGCACGGCGTCGTAGACCGCCGGCCCTATGCCCTCGTCCAGCATGAGGCGATTCCCCACGCAGAACACCACCGCCTGCTTGCCCCCCATGCGATCACGCCCCCAGCGTCGGGCGAATCACCAGGTTGTAGTAGGTCGCCAGCGCCAGCATGACCACGCCGGCGATCACGCACCCCACCGCCCACATCTTCTCGCGGCGCAGATACGTCTCGCGGCTCACGCCCAAACGCTCGGCGCGATGCGCGGCGAAGGGCTGTCCCACGATGGCGAACACCACGGTGCCCACCGTCAGCGAGACGAACACCACCAGCGCAAGCGTGATCGACAACACCGAGGGGTTGGAGTATGCCGCGTAGAACGAGTTGTCAGCGAACAGCCAGAGGGGGTAGAACAGGATAGACACCCACATGCCATGCGCCGGCCCCCAGATGGGCGGCAGGAAGAACGCGCCCACGTTGAAACGCGGGAGCCCCTTGAGGAACTTCTCCTCCTCTTTGATTTGCTCGTCCGTCAGCGTCATGCGAATACTCCTTGCTCTGCGTTTTGCCCCCACTCTACCGTAAAAGCCGTGCGCGGCGCCTGCGACCCAACCCGCCGAGCCAACCCGCCGACAAGCGGAGCGCCCGCCCACGCGTCCTAAGTCCCGCCCGTGTCACTGAGCGAGTGGAGAAAAGAGCTGGTACCTCCCGTGTCACTGAGCGAGTGGAGAGAGAAGAGCTGGCACCTCCCGTGTCATCCCGAGAGAGTGGAATCCGCACAGGTCGTCCTCTTATGTCATCCTGAGCGGAGCGCCCGCGTCAGGCGCCCATCCCGTGTCATCCTGAGCGGAGCGCCCGCAGGCGCGGAGTCGAAGGATCTGGTCGCAGGCGGGCTGCGCAGGCGGGCGCGGCATACTCGGGGCCAGATCCTTCGACTCGCTGCGCTCGCTCAGGATGACATAAGAGGAAGATTCGCGCACGCGGGATGACGGAAGAGAGAGATTCGCGCACGCGGGATGACGGAAGAGGAAGGTTTACGCACGCAGGATGACATGGGAGGGATTTCGCCCGCTCAGGATGACATGGGAGGGATTTCGCCCCGCTCAGGATGACACAAGAGGGAGATTCTCATACTCAGAATGACACGGGAGGGGGAAGATTCCATCCCGCCCAGGACGCGGGAGGACGTCAACTCCAGAATGACATGGGAGGATACCAACTCCAGAATGATACGGGAAGGACTCCACCCCGCCTAGGACAATATGGAAAGGACTCCACCCCGCCCAGGACGCGGGAGGCACCGCCCGCCCCACATGCAAAGAAGGCGCCCCGCGGTGCGGGGCGCCTCAGGTCACACGCGCTGTGCGCGGTGCTTAGTGCTTGATGTTGTCCTCGCCGACGATGTTGTGCGTGTCGGGATCGTACACCAGGCCGCCATGCTCCCTGTGGATGAACATGAGAGCCGTGGGCGCGAAGCCCTCGACGTTGGCCAGGTACACGTGGATGAACATGAACACAATGAACACGTACATCAGGAAGTAGTGGATGATGCGCACGCTCATGAGGCCGCCCAGGAACGTGGTGGTCGCCCAGGTGGCGCCGAGGTTCATGGTGGGAGCCCACAGGCACAGGCCCGTCCAGAACATCAGAACGATCAGCAGCGGGATGAGCAGGTAGCTGAGCTTCTGCGGCACGCCGAGCTTCGCTCCGAGCGGATGGGTCTTGCGCAGGAACAGGTAGTACTTGACCCACTCGAGCGCCTGATGGCGGTTGTCCTTCTGCGGCAGCCAGGTCTTGTAGTCCTTGACCTGCTGGCGCGTGCCGCCCGTGGGGGAGGTCTTCACGAAGAAGGCCGCGATCACGCGGAACACGCAGTTCAGGAACAGCACGAAGCCGAAGAACACGTGCAGGCCGCGCGCGACGCCCATGAACAGGGGCCAGAACGGGAAATGGATGCTGAAGCCGGTGATGATGAGCACGATCATGGCGACCAGGTTGATCCAGTGGGTCACCACGAACAGCATCGGATGGGCTTCACGATAATGTGCGAGATGTGCCATCTTACTTCACCCCCCAAGGGCTCGTAACCGTCTCGAAGGACTTGCCCGTGGCAGGCTCGGTCACGTGAACGGCGCAAGCGGTGCAGGGGTCGAACGAGTGCACGGTGCGCAGCGCGTTGATGGGCTTCTCAACGTCCTCGACCGGGATGCCGATGAGCGCCTGCTCCAGCGGGCCATGCACGCCTTCGGCGTTGATGGGAGCGAGGTTCCACGTGGACGGGATGATGATCTGGTAGCCCTCGATCTTGCCGTCCTTGACCTTCTCGGAATGGTAGAGCGCGCCGCGCGGGGCCTCCCAGAAGCCCGTGCCCGCGCCCGTGATGGTCTGGGGCTTGCGGAAGTACTCGGAGTCGCCCGACTTGACCGCCTCCATGAGCTCGAGGGTCCACTCCTTCATGAGGGTGGCGACGTAGAGCGTCTCGATCTGGCGAATGGCGGTGCGGCCGAGCGTGGACTGAGCCGCGGACAGCGGAGCCGCGCCGGGCAGGCCGAGCGCCGCGCCGAGCTTGACCAGGAACTCGTCCACGTGCTTGACGATGAACGGCACCTTGCGCTGGTAAGCCGCGAGGATGCGGGCCAAGCTGCCGGCCTCCATAGGCTTGCCGTCGTAAGCGGGGCACTTCACCCAGGAGTAGCGGTCCTCCACGTTGTACTCGGTGAACTCCGGCTCGGTGGTGAAGTACGGCGACGTGTAGGTGTCGGAGCCCTTGTACCACGAGCGGCCCATGTACTCGGTGATGAGGCTCTCCTCGACGTCGGAGATCTTCAGGTTCTCGTCGAGGACGGCCATGGGCAGGTAGCGGTTCTTCATCTGCTCGATGTAGTCGTCGCCGTACGGCCAGCCCTGGCCCTCGAAGACGCCCCAAGCGATGTAGCGGCCGCAGCCCTTGCCCCAGTTCAGGCCATCCTTGTAGGCCGGAGCCAGCGCCAGGGTGTCCTGGATCATGGTGGTGGAGACCCAGTTGTAGATCTCGTCGACCATGGCCTTGAGGTCATCGAGCTTCTGCTCGGTGGGCACGAACGCCGTGCCGCCCGGGACGATGGTCATGACGTGCGGCATCTTGCCGCCGAGCAGCGCAGCCACCTCAGAGGAGCGCGCCTGCATCTTGAGCGCCTCAAGGTAGTGCGCGGTGCAGACCAGGTCGAGCTCGGGGGTGAGCTTGTAGGCGGTGCCCTCGTCGGCGTCAAACCAGTTGCCCGAGAAGATGGACAGCTGGCCGTTCGCGGCGAACTTGGTGAGCTTCTCCTTCAGCGCCACGAAATCGGTGTTCGTGGAGGTGATGGCCTCGCCCTCGTTGGTGTTGTAGTACGTGGCCGCCAGGTCGTACACGTCGGCGACGTTGGCGTTCAGCGCGTTGAGGGGGTTCACGTAGTCGAGCGCAGCGAGGTTGTAGAACCACAGGATGTTGCTGTGCAGGAACTGCGCGCCCTCGATGAGGTTGCGGATGATGCGCGCGTTGTTGGAAATGGTGATGCCGTAGGACTTCTCAGCCGCGATGGTCGACGCATGCGAATGAGAGACCGGGCAAACGCCGCAGATGCGCTGGACGATCTGGGCGGCGTCCTCGGGCGTGCGGCCCTCGACGACCATCTCCATGCCGCGGAAGCAGCCTCCAGACACCCACGCGTCGGAGACCTTGCCGTTGGTCACTTCCATTTCCACGCGCAGATGGCCCTCAATACGGGTAATCGGGTCAATAACAGAACGTGTCATATAGGCTCACCTCCTAGTTTTCTTCTGCGTCAGCCGAATCGGCGGACTCGTCGGCAGCGATCTTGCCGCGAACCGGGCGCGCATGGCCGGCGTTGGCCGCGTACAGCGCGTCGTCGTCGAGGATAGGACCGCCCTTCTCAGCGTCGGCGTAGGTGCCGATCGACTGCTCGGGATGCGCCTTGTCCCACTTGCGGATGGTCTCGAAGTCCGCGCCGCCGTCCATGCGGCCGGTCTTCTTCATGCCGAAGCCGTGCACCACGAGCGCCGCAGCCACCAGGCCGGTGACGGCGAGCGCGACGGTGCCGGGCTGGAACACCAGGCCGCCCACGCGCAGGTCGCGATGGCGCTTGTAGAACGGGGTGTTGACCTCGACCCAGTTCTGGCCGGGGTTGTTCGGGTTGGCCTCGCAACAGCCGATGCAGGGAGAGCCGGCCTGCACGCACCAGGAGCGGCGGTTGTTCCACATGACCACGCCGCAGTTGGACTTGGTCTGGGGCCCGCGGCAGCCCAGCGGGTAGAGGCAGTAGCCCTTGGCTTCTTCCTCGCTGCCGAACTCGTAGACGAACTCGCCGTTCTCGAAGTGACCGCGACGCTCGCAGTTGTCATGGAGCGACTGGCCGAACATGCCCTCGGGCATGTTGAAGCTGTTGAGCTTGATGAGGCTCGGGTCCTTCAGCAGCACGACGTCAACGAGCACCGCCATGAGCCACTCGGGGTTGACCGGGCAGCCCGGGATGTTGATGACCGGGGTGGTGATGCCGACCTTCTGCAGGTACTGCTGGACGCCCAGGGCGCCCGCCGGGTTCGGATGGGCTGCCATCCAGCCGCCGTTGACGGCGCAGGAGCCGATGGCGACCACCGCGTTGGCGTGCTCAGCGGCCTCCTCGAGCGCCACGTTGCCGGTCTCGCCCGCAACGCGCAGCGTGTTGTAGTCAAAGCCCTCCAGCACACCGCCCTCGTACACGAGAATGTAGTCACCGGCTGCGATGGTCTGAGCCTTGGCCTCCTCCATCGAGTGGCCCGCAGCTGCCGACAGCGTCTCCGAGTAGTTCAGGGAGATCATGTCGAGCACGATCGTCGCCGGGTCAGGAGACTCGATCTGGGCAAAGGATTCCGTGCAGCCCGTGCAGGATGCACCCTCGATCCAAATGACCGGATACAGGTCGCCCTTCGTAGCGCCGATCACAGACTTCTCAAGCGCCTGCGCAACGCGCGGCGTGGCAAGCTGCGAGAGGCCCGCAGCAGCCGCGACGGCACCGCAGAGCTTCATGAAGCTGCGACGGGTGACACCGCGAGATGACAGAATGCTGTCGAATTCTGAAATCGTGGCCTGATTTTCCATGTGTACACCTCCTCTAGGTGTCCTCGTCCTTTACATGCGGAAGTCATTTTCCACATATTTGAAGGACTTGTGAACGCCAAACCACAAAAAAGCATCGGAGAAGCCGCCAATGGCATCAAAATGTTACGAGCCCTCCCATGCGTAACATATCCGCAGGAAAACGAGGGGAAACGCCGCGCACGAGCGCGGCGCGTTCGGGGTGCCCGGGCGCACGCGCCCGGGCACATCCCCGAGCGTCCGGCACGCGCATCACCGCAAGTCATGCACCCACACGAGCGCATAGGCGCTATCATATATAGTCAGCGCTTACGCGCCGCAGCGGCGCACGCCTCCACAAACCTACGCAACCGCACGAAAGGGAAGCCAACCTGTCATGAGCAGCATCGACCGCACCATCGCATTCCTCGGCCCCGTCGGCACCTACACGCACGAGGCAGCCCGCTCGTTCGCCGAGCGCCTGGGCTTCGAAAGCCCCGACCTGCTGGAGTGCGCGTCGTTTGACGAGGTGTTCGACTGCGTCGACCGCGGGCGCGCCGCCTTCGGCGTGGTGGGCAAGGAGAACTCGCTCGAGGGATCCGTCACGGCCACGCTCGACAACTTCGCGTTCCGCAGCTCGGCGGTCATCCTCGCCGAGAAGGTGGTCGACATCCACCACTGCCTCGTGGTGCACCCCGACGCGAAGCTCGAGGACATCCGCACGGTGGCCTCGCACCCCCAGGGGCTCGCGCAGTGCCGCCGCTACCTCAACGAGAGGCTGCCCGGCCGCTCCACGCTCACCGTGTCCTCCACGGCCGAGAGCGCCCGCTTGGCCGCGAACGACGCGAGCATCGCCGGCATCGCCAACGAGCTCGCGGCCGAGCTGCACGGCGCGCGCGTGGCGAAGATGGGCATCGAGGACCACTTCGGCAACCAGACCTGCTTCGCGCTCATCGGGCGCCCTGGCAGCGCGCCGCAGCTTGTCGGCGAGCGCTACAAGACCACGCTCGCACTGTTTCTCCAAGCCGACAAGGCCGGCACGCTCAACATGATCCTGTCGGAGTTCGCCTACGCGAACATCAACCTGTCGATGATCCAGTCGCGCCCCACCAAGCAGCAGCTCGGCGACTACATGTTCTTCGTGGAGTTCGAGGGATCCGTGAACGACATCGCCGTGCAGACCGCCCTGAACTGCCTGCGCCTGAAGCTGCGCGAAGTGAAGGTGCTCGGAAGCTACCCGGTGGAGTAGATCGTCCGAGCGGCAGGCGCGGGCCCGGACGACGCACCATGCCGGCAGCTTGTCCGAGCGGGCGGAGGGGCAGAGCCTAGTCGCTCAAACAGTCCTCGCTTTATGGAACAGCCCGCTGGGCTGTTCCAGTCGCTGCGGAACTCGCTTGGTAGGCACCGCCCCTCCGCCCGCTCTGCCGTTTGCCACATGCGCGGCACAACACCCGCCCAGCCGCCATGGGAAATCTTTCTTGCTCCACCGGGTAGCTTCCTCGCTGAAGCCGAAATCGATCCCCCGGCCCCAACGGGCGGTGCTAGATGATCTCTAAGTGCTCGAGGAGGGTCTTGACGCCGATGAGGATGAGCACGACGCCGCCGGCGATGGCGGCGGGCTTCTCGAAGCGGCTGCCGAACTGGTTGCCGATAGCCACGCCCGCAAACGACAGCGCGAACGTGGTGACGCCGATGATCGCCGCCGCGGCGACGATGTTCACGCCGAGAAACGCGAACGTGATCCCCACCGCAAGCGCGTCGATACTCGTGGCGACGGCGAGCATGACAAGCTCGCGCAGGTCGAGCTTGGGCTCGGCGGGGCACTCCTGCGCCTCATCGTCCTCATGGAACGCGTCCCACAGCATCTTGCCGCCGATGAAGGCGAGCAGGGCGAAGGCGATCCAATGGTCCACCGGCGTGATGAGCGCGGCGAACTGCGTGCCCAAGGCCCAGCCGACAACCGGCATGAGTCCCTGGAAGCCCCCGAAGAACAGCGCAATCACGAACGCGTGCGCCCAGTTGACGCGCTTCATGCACAGGCCCTTGCAGACCGACACCGCGAACGCGTCCATCGACAGCCCCACGGCGATCATGAGAAGCTCGACGAAGCCCATCCTTCTTCCCTTCTGAAACCCTTACGGAACCAAAACGTCGCCGGCGCGCTTGAAGAAGCCCTCCGACAGAAGGTCGTCTATGATCGAGGCGAACGTCGCCTCGTCGACGCCGTCGCGCCCCGACGCGCGCTCCGCCGCGTCAAGCTCGGCGTGAACCTCATCGGCGCGCACGCCCTCGTCGGCGTCAGCCGCAAGCACGCGCCGCACGATCCAGGAGCGCTTCTGCCGCCGCGACCCCTCGAACGCCGACTGGCGCTTGTAGTGCGCGCTCTTGCGCGTGGGGTTCGCCCCCGTCGCCTTCAGGTGCGCGCCGTAGTCCAAAAGCGCATAGTACCAGCTGCGCGGGCTGGACAGGGCATCCGAGGGCGCGTCGTCGGGTAACGCGTCTGAGGACGCGCCACCGGGTAGCGCACCGCCGGGCGCGGGCGGGCACGTCGCCTCCACGAGCGGGATGAGCATGCGGTCGGGCACCTTCTCGTCATGCGGGAACAGGTCGTGCAGGAAGACCGCGCGCACGTTCGTCTCCAGGTACACGCCCGGCAGCTGCCAGGCGAACGCGCGCACGCCGGCCGCCGTGGCGGGGCCGATGCCCGGCAGCGCCACAAGCTCCTCGTACGCGCGCGGCAGGTGCCCGGCGTAGCGCGCCGCGCACACCTCGGCCGCCTTCTTCAACGCGAGCGCCCGGCGGTTGTAGCCGAGGCCCTGCCAGCGTTCGAGCACGTCAGAGGTGCTCGCCGCGGCCAGCGCGTCAATCGTGGGAAACGCGCCCAGGAAGCGGCACCAGAACTTCTCCACGCGCGTCACCTGCGTCTGCTGCAGCATCACCTCGGACACGAGCACCGCGTACGCGTCGTCGAGGTGCCGCCACGGCAGCGCGCGGTAGTGCGCGTCGCCCATCGCGCGCACGCGCTCCACGAACTCGGCGCGCGGCAGGCCGCCCTCAGGCCACGCGACCTCACGCATGCGCGGGCGCCTCCGCCGCCTCAGGCACGTCAGACGAGCGCGCGGCATTCGCCTTCGCCGCCTCTTCGCCCGCTTCGTCCGCCTCGGGCGCGTCCTCCCCTTCCGCAAGGCCCGCTGCCACGGCGTCGCCAAACAAATCTGCCAGCGTGATGCCGCTGAAGTAGCTCTCGAGCAGGCGGTCGGCGCCGCACCACACGCGGTGGTAGGCGCACGAGCTGCTGCGCGGACAGTACGCGGGGTCCTCCGAGCACGGTGAGATGGCCACCGTGCCCTCGACGGCCCGCAGCACGTCGAGCACCGTGACCTCCTCGAGCGGGCGCGCCATCGACACGCCGCCGCGCGCGCCGCGCACCGTGCGCAAAAAGCCCGCCTTCACCAGGTCATGCTGGATGCTGCGCGCGAACGCGTAGGGGATGTCCTCCGACTCGGCGATCTCGGCGACCGAGATGCGCCCCTGGCCCGTGCACACGGCCCGCAGCATGCGGCATGCGTAATCGCACCGACGCGTGATGTCCACCGCGCACCTCCCCTATTCGCCCCGAAGGAGGTCGTCGATGTGGGAGAGGTCGGCGCGGAAGTCGCGGATGACCGCCTCCTCGAGCTCGTGGTACTCGGTCGAGTCGAGCGGCTGGTAGGCCGCCAGCTTGTCGAAGAGGTTGTCGCGCGTGACCGGCTGGTAGCGGCGCATCATGAGCCCCGTCTTGTAGGCGTCCTCGAGCGCCTCGCGCGCGGCCATGTACATGTCGAAGCGCGGCATGTTGGCCGACAGGCGCACGAGGTCGGCGCGGTTGACGCCGCGCATGGACGGGTGCTCGCGCGCGATGTCCATCCAGATGTCGATGCGCTCCTCGGGCGTGGGGAAGTCGATGTCCACGAGCGTCAGCGGCTCAAGCAGATCGAGGAAGAAGCTGTCGATCTCGGAGTTCGTCGCCGACGTGACCAGCACGTACACGTCCGGGTTGTCAACCGCCCAGCTGATGAGGCTCACGGCCTCGCGCGCGCCGCGCGTGAGCTGCGCCATGAGGAAGTTGTTCGACTCCTCGTTCATCTCGGCGATGGGCGAGCTCCACAGGTCGAGGTCCTCGAGCAGGAGGACGCCGCCGGACGCGAACGCGTCGCGCAGCGTGCTGATCTTCACCGCCTTGCTGGCCTGCACCGTCACGCACAGAACCGGCATGCCCTGCAGGCTCTCCTCCATGTGCATGCGCAGCGTGGGCAGCTCGAGCTCGCCGAGCGTGGCCTCCGCGAAGCGGTTGGCGTCCTCGCGCGCCGGGGAGCGGAACAGCAGGGTGTCGAGCGCCGGCATGCGGTCGAGGCCGTGGCGCGCGTTCATGAGCCCCACGAACTTCTGGAACTCCGCGTCGTCCTGCAGGCCGATGCCGAAGTCGCGCATGACCTGGATGGTCGAGTCGTAGCCGGCGAGGTTGTCGTAGGTGAGCACGCGCTCCTCCAAGCCGAGCTTGGCGCTGAGCTCCTCGGCCGCCTTGGCCAAGAACTCGGCGGGCGATTCGGAAGGCTCAGAGGGCTCAGAAGGCTCGGGTGCCTCGGAGGCAGGAACGGGCGCGGAGGCAGAGGCCTCGGACGCCGCGAGCGCGTGGCTGGGTTCGGAGCCGACCGCAGCCGCGGACGCGGAGGCGCCAGCCGCCGGGGCCCCAGAAGCCGCAAGCTCCGCAGGCGCGCCAAGGGCGGCCTGCCCGCTTGACGCGTCAGGCTCCTCGACGGCCGCCTGCTCGCCCGGCACGTCGAGCATGAGCCCAGCCGCGGGGATCTTGTGACTCAGGATGTGGTCGATCTTCACCACGTGCGCGTCGAGGCCCAGGAAGTCCTCGGTTATCATCTGCGCCATGTCCTCGAGCTCGGTGCGCGAGAGCCCGTACTCCTCGAGCTTGTCGAGCGCGAGGTTCTGCAGCTCGCTTGAGCACACGGCCACCTCGTCAGGCGTGAGGTAGGGCTCCATGCGCTCGAAGATGTACTCGGCGAGCGAGCGCTCCTTGTGCGAGCAGGCCAGCGCCCACGCCTTCTTCAGCCCGAACACCGCGTCCTCCGAGGGCGCGTCGCTTTCGTGCGCCGCCTCCTCGAACGCCGCCATGTACAGGTGCATGCCCAAAACCGCGTCCCCGTCGGAGACCGCCGTCATGGCGCGCTTGAGGTACTCGGCGGCTTGCCCGCGCGAGCCGTCGTCGCAACTTGAGGTGTTGGCTTCGAAGTTCTCCAACACGATCCCACCTTCCTTGCCTTATGCGAGCGCCCAGAGCATGCGCCCGCGTCATGTGTCATTGCGCATTTTAGCCGACAACAAGCGGCCAATCAGCCCAAACATCCCGACCTGCGCCCAAGCGCGACGGAAACATCATATTTTGCAACCAAAAAGATAGCATTTGAGGAAGGGGAATTACGACGGCCGCGCGCTAAGCTCAGACGAATTGCTCGAGGCTGTTGAGCTCATATGCATCGAGGTAGGAAAGCAGCATGCCGTCACCGCTTTCCGCCCAAAGCTTCTCCTGGTGGCTGTACTCGCTGAGCTCTTTCGCCGTGCCGAAGCCATTCACAAACTCAGCGACCCTCTCAAGGATGCGAAGCTCCTGGTTCGTGAACAGGCCGGGATCGAACTCCTCCCCCGTCTTGAACACTGTCGCTTCATACGGACCGCACGAAGCCGACCCTTCGAGAAGATGCCCTTGCCTGACCAGCTGCCCGAAAACCACGTCATACTGATCCACGATTGGCCCATGCGTGGCATGCGCGTATACGAGCCCCGACATAGAGCAGGCCGTATCCGCGAAGCACGAGAAATCCGCATAGAACAGAGCTTTGTTCAGCTTCGTGCGACCGAGGTTTGCGCAATGCTGCGCCATGTAGACAGCTATCTGAACGACACGGCCCCAGTCAAGCTTCCTGAACCCGTTGCGTTCGGAAGGAGGTTCTTCCGACAGCAGCAGGCGGAAGTTGCCAACCGAGCTTCCCGCAAAGACATGATCGTCAGCCTCGTCCGCCAAGAGGGCGAGGGCCTTTTTGCGAGCGGATTCGACTTGGCTCGCCGGGATCTTGCCGTCGTGCTCATTGAGCAATGCAAGCATGTTCTCGGGCTGGCTCGCCTGCCTTATCGCCATGTCAATCTGCTTCGTCTGCAACGCGCCATGCTCGTACCGGCTCAAGGTCGCGCCGCCAAGGTTCAAGAGCGCGGCGAACGACTTCTGAGTCAAGCCGTATTTCGCGTATGACTCCCCTATCTCACGAGGAGACAGCAGCTTTTCCTCTGCGCGGTAGGCGGCAAAAGCAGACTCCAGATTCGAACGGGAAATCTCCTCGTCAGCGATTGCCTCACCGCAATGCGGACAGACCGCCCGAAGCTGGCGAGCGCGCACGTCGACTTTTCTCACGGCAAGGGGAACCACCGCTTCGGTCACCTCAGCATCAACCCTGCTGTCGCACCTAGGGCAGTAGATAGACCTCACGTTGCTCACCTCCAAATACATAAACCAACGGTCGCTCGCTTTCATGGAATGAAATGCACAGGCATCCGAGTCCGCCTGCAGTTTTCAAATGAGTGACCTTGATGTAGGTTTCGACGTCCTGACCATCGCATCGAAGCGTCTTCCCGAATACCCACACGTCATTTCTGCCGGGCAGGTGCTTGTCATCGACGCAAGGCCCGTCTACGTAATCGCAAGTCTTCAACCCCAGCACAATGTCCTTAGCAGTCTCGAAGCCGATGCCCCAGTCAAGCATAAACTGCATGTTCTTGCTACGTGGCGCAATGACGAACTCGTTCTGCGCGAAGGACTTGGCAAGCGCCAAATACTGGCTGGCCTTTTTCCTGTCCGTCGCCATGGCTTCCTTCCGTTTTTATCAAATGATAAAACCTAGTCGCAAGAAGCGCAAGGGGAATTTTGAGCGTCCGGCATCCAGCAGTACGTCATGCGAAACACAATAAAACAGGAGGGGCAGCAAAGCACTGCTGTCCCGCAGCACAGTGCTTTTCATTTTTTCGAATCAGGTTTCCATAGAAAACTCTTTCTCAAAATCCCATGCTTCAAACACAGATATATAGCTTGAATGAATCTGCTTCCGTTGCTCTCTCCAGTCATATCGCTGGTTGCAGTATTCATCAATACCCTCTAGATATTCATCCACTTTCCCTAAGGCATTTGAAGCTCTATCAAACTGGATAGACAATACTGTTCGAAGAGGCTCATCTGCAGAAGTAACCGCTCTGCCTGAAAGCCCTTGTTGCAAAAAGCTGATTTTTGCTTTGTTAATCGCAATCTTGAATGCAGCGTCGCTCGACAGAACTGACTGAAAATTCTCTGTAATCTTCCCGCAAAAGTCCTGATGTTTCTCCAACAACGAATTTCTTCGCTTTAACGGCGCATAATCAGTACTACGCAGTGCAGCAAGTTCGCTTTGGACCATTCTTGTTGTTTCTTCCAGAAGATTTTCTGGAACACAAGCTTCTGGCCTTCCTTGATAGTCGCAAATATTTTGCTGCATTAAAAATAGAGCGTGATATAGGTAAAGTGCCTGATAGAATATATATTCCTCGGTAGATGTTTTTGCATTAATATACTTCTGCATTTCACAAACCAAAACAACGAGCATGCTTGCAAGCGCTCCTCCAAACACCGTAAGAACAAAGTTGTTTGAAATCCATACCGTATTGAGCTCAAGCAGATGCATTTCGATATTCACCGAAATGAAATAGGTCAATAGAAGGAATAAGACTGACATAAATGCAGTGAATTTTATTATCTTGGCGCTTCCTCGCATACAAATCACCTGTTAGTATCTATCCATCCTTCATTCACGGTATTTACCATTTCACCCAAACTATCTTGCTGATACCAACCAAGTTGAGAGCCGAGTTTCGCAACATCCAAAATACTGATTCCCGCATTCTCAAACGCCTTGTCATCCGTGCAATCCAAATAACTCTGCGCCTCGTCACACATCACTTTACACAGAGTTGCCACATCTATACACACATGAATACACTTATGTAGTTTTCCTTCTGGTTGAGGCGTATGCCATATTGCTCCGTAGCTGTCGCAAGCATTGACCCTCAGTTCGAACCCATAGCTATACGACACACCATTTTCGTCTTCGAACCTATATTCATGTTCAATATCATCGCTGCCTTGATGGAGTATTGCGTTTCTCAGGCTCCAACACATCTCGGCACTAAAATACGGGTTCTTAGCATGCCATTCCTCGTCGAATCCCGACGCATCAACATACCTATGCTCAACATGCTCATGAAACCATGCCTTGTATTGTTCCCCAACTTTTCGTTTCCCGGTCTTGAATGCCAATTCGGGAAACTCAATTTGCCCTAGAACATCGGGGATAGTCATGGCTGTCACAAGTGCTGGAATCCAACACTCCTTTTCAACAGCATCCCGCACAGAATCAATGATTTGTTGGACGCCTTTCTTACTCATCAACGACCGCCTGACCGTTCATGAGCATTGGCAATAGCCAATCACGTAGCGAAGAGAGTTCCCAGTTCTTACGCTCTGTGCACACTATCTGCTGAAAAACATTATCGATTACTTCATTGAACTGGTCTATGACGCGCTGCGCAGGACGAACAGTTAATACACTCTTCAACGTGTCTTGGTTAACGTTCTTCAAGATGGACCCTCCGGTAATCGTTGCGGAGGTCCCCTCAAGTCGTTTCAACACCATTGTCAAGTAGTTGCGATAATCCGATTGCTGAGGCGTACAGCAAATAATAAAACCACAGAAAATGATATCTGTCGGTTTATCAATTAATCGTACCGCACCAGGCGTCCCGCTTCGAGCGATAAGAATGTCTTCGTCGCACAGCAAATACCGACTTATGAGTTCTGCAGGTAACTCAATTGTATCGAGACTTTTGGGATTGATATATAGGGATGAGGCTGTTATATCGCGGACATTGACAATCCTACACTGATTGCCAGCCATTTGCTTTCTGTCATAATTGACACCGTTCTTGAAACCACACATCTCAGCCATTGATACCACAATCCGGTCATCTGGGATCTCACGCTTTAGCTCTTCGTTCCAGACCATCTTGCCGCCGCTTGAACGGTAGGGTTTTCCGTTCTCGTCGGGAAAGTCGAACTGCGTGAACCAATAGTCGTAGATCAGTCGCGCGGTTTCTTCTAGCTCCTTGATGAGCTTCTTATTATTGGCAATCTTGTCGTCAATCACAGTCAGCACATGGGCAACTGTTTTCTGGTACTTCAAATCATTAGCATAGGGTACGGCAAGATCATGCAATGCATTTCTATCTATACCAGGAACTGTGCTCTTATCCGTTCCGTCTATGCACATGGCATCAAGCATAGCCTCGAGCAGGTAAGCAACATACTTGGGATCATTGCCGTGAAAGTCCTCTACAAAAAGGGTCGTGTTTAGTGGCCAGCACGGACCGCAATGATAGAACACCTCACCAATAGTTCCATATCGACCTGTTATGACGCTTTCACCATCAAGCTTTGCAACTGAATGGGTCCCGGAAACCCCGGACGAGCTGATGACGGGCACACTACCAGATCTACGCTGCGTACACGGCAAATCATAACCCCTATGAAGGGTCATAACGGCACCTAGCTTCACCTTATCCAAGGTGCACCTTCTTCAGTTGCGCTTCGATCTCGGCTTGGAGACGATTCCCCTCAGCAAAAAGCTCTGCCAGGTTATTCATGCGCCTTGCGAGCTCAGCATCGAACTCCTCAGGGGTGATGTCCACATAGTCGATCTTCACTTCAAAGTACTGTCCCGCGCTGAACGAATAGCCCTTCGCTGCTATGTCCTCATAGCTGGCGATGACGCTGAAATCCTCCTGCTCTTCGCCAGCGTTGAAGGCACCGACTACGCGGTCGATCTCCGCATCCGACAAGAACGTGCGCTGGTTCTTGTTGTCGAGCTTCTTCTTCGTCCCCAGCTTCGAGGCGTCCATCAGAATCGCACGGTCACGCTCAGCCGATCCATCCAAGAAGACGATGCTCACATTGGTGCCTGTGTTGGCAAAGATATTCGACGGCATGCTCACCACGCCGCGCAACAGCCCGTCTTCCACCATGCGCTTGCGAATCCCGAGCGGAATCTTTCCCTTAGCAGTCAAAAAACCCGTTGGCACAACCACGGCAGCATGCCCGCCTTGCTTCATGGAGGCCACGATGTGCTGCAGAAACATCAGGTAGATTTCCATCTTCTCGGGCTTGCTCGTTATGTTGGGCACGCCTGCCCAAAACCGCTTGCAGTATGCTTCGCCCGCCAGCTTGTCACGCGTGTCGGAGAAGTCTGCCTTGAAGGGCGGATTGCTCACGATGTAGTCGAACTTCTTGATTGCCTTGCCGCCCCTCTCCAAATGACGAGGGTTCTCAAGCGTGTCGTCATGGATCACGTTCGGCAGCGAATGGGTCAAGTTGTTCAGGATCAGGTTCAGCCGCATGAACTCGTTTGCTTTTTGGCTCCTGTCCTGAGCGTAGATGGTGCAGTTGTCTTCCCCGATTCTGTGAGCTGCCGCAAGCACCAGCGTGCCCGTTCCAGCGGCGGGGTCATATACCGTCACATCACGTGCCCCCTCGGGAACAAGGATGCGCGCGATGATCGTCGCGATGGAATGCGGCGTGAAGTACTCGCCGTAAGTACCGGAATCCTTGTTGTAGTCGCTTATCAGGTACTCGAAAACAGCGGCAAAGAAGTCGTACTTCTCGTCGAACGCCCGCTCGAACGAGAACGCAGCAAGCTTGTTTATCAGCTGCTTGGCGAAGCTGTCGCGCTTGCCTTCTTCGACGATGAAGCGCGTCACACCGCTGAACAGGTTAATTGCCTGCCCCTGACCCGTGCGCACTGAGAATATGTCCACGTTGTCGGCGGCGATGCCCACGAGCGCGTCGTCGAGCTCTTTGGCGAAGCCAGACGCGTCCTGTTTGTTGAACAGGGAGGGAATGAGGTACTCGGGGCGTATGTATGCCGTATCAGCGTCGAGCTCGATCTTGAGCATCTCGCGCTCGCCATCGCCCATTGCCGCGAACCTTGCCTCGACGTCGCCTGCGCCCCTGAACTCGTCAAGCTTCTTCAGCTCGCACAAGAACTTGTCGTTCAGGTACTTGTACAGGAACACCTCGGTGATGATCTTGTACTCGGAGCTGTCGTTGGCAAGGCCTGCGCTCGCGCAGACTGACTTCAGCCCGTCTATCATCGCCTTGGTATCAGCCAGCACTGCCGTGCCAGGCAAGTTGGTAACGTTGTCCATTTACGCTGCCTTGCCCCTCTCGTCAACATACTCGCTCGCAATATAGCTTGCCAGCCCCGTGATCTGGGCTGCATCGCACTTCACAGAGCCCGCCTTGCAGCTCTCCGCCAGAATCCGGCTTATGCCTCTTTGGAAGTAGGATTTGTTGCCTATGATTCCGCTGTTCGAGAGCACCATCCCGTCAACCTTGCCTTTCACACGTTTCAGGATGGCAGACATCTTGCTCGGACTCGTCGTCAAGGGCGGCGGCGTCCTCATGGCCCGCTTGTGAGCGCGCGCATACTTCTCGTCGCCGTCGTACTTCTTCACAAGAGCCGCGTTCTCGCGGTTAAGCTCGTCTACACGTGCCCGCATACAGTCAAGCTCTTCTATGCTCTTCGCGATGTCCGCGCTGCCCATCTCTTCGATGTTAAGCTTTTTGAACCTGCTTCTCAGCTCCTCCAACAGGTTCACATACTCGGGATCGCTCGGGTCTATGTTGTTCGCGAAAGCCCCGTAGGTGCATCTTGGAACTCATCGCCTATATGCAGCTCTTCCCTGCCAAGCTTTCGGAAGTTGAACTCCACCTGACTGAGCAGCAGATTCATCGCGCCCGTGGACATATCGCTCAACGCAAGCGCCTCTTTGTTGTTGATAGTCTGTATGCGCAGTTCCACTTCACGCAGAAGCTCCTGTGCCTTGTCTACGTCGAAATGCTCGTACAGCTCTTCATAGCCATGCATGTTGGCAACGTTGCGCAAGTCCTTGTAACGCAAAAGCGCGGCTCTCAGCTCATACAACGCCGCCTTGTCATCAATGGCGCTGATTTCACGTTGGAACTCCACTACGTTGTCTGTCGTGTAGCTGAACAGGACGTCCCTGATTCGCGCAAGGTCTGCCTCTATCGCTTTCGGGTCTTCGAACAGGCTCGAGTACTCCTGCGCGGCATCGCCCAGCTCTTCGTTCAACTCGCGCAAGTAAGCGCGGTTCGTCTTGTCGTATTCCTCGGTGATGTCGGCGAAGTCCACGACGAAGCCATTCGCCATGTCCTTGTAAGGTCTGTTCACGCGAGTCAGCGCCTGGAGCAGGTTATGAGCCTTAATGGGGCGGCACAGGTAGAGCTTCTTCAGCCTGTGGGCGTCGAACCCCGTGAGCAGCATGTTGAACACGACCAGAATGTCTATGTTGCTGTCGTCTTTGCGGAAGTTGTCGGTGATGGCCTTGCGGCTCTCCTTCGTGCCCTCGTCGTGAAGGATAAGCTCTGCGGAAACATCCTGGTCCATTTCGCTTATGCGCCGGTAGATCTTTCTCGCCTGTTCAGAAGACTGGGCGACTATCATGGAGCCAATTGAGCTGTCTCCCAGCTCTATCTGGCTTCGCATGTAGTCTTCCACAATGTAGTCGACAAGCGGGTTCACGTAGCTGTCGTGCTTGAAAACGTCATCGAGCTTCACCAGCTTGTCTATCTCTTGCAGATCGCGCACCACTTCCCGCATCTTCAGCCTGAACTCGGTCTGCACCTCTTCGCGCAGAAGCTTCAAGGTGTAGCCGTCCGCAATGGACTGATTGTAGAAGTACTTGTGAATGTAATTGCCGAACACCTGCTTGGTGGCGTTCCCCTTGCGCCCGTCCACAAGCGGCGTGCCCGTAAGCGCGATCTTCACGGCATCACGATCAGAGGATATGAGGTTCGACAGGAACGCGCCGTTCTGCTTGTAGTCCCTGTGCGCCTCGTCAATGAAGTAGACGCGCTGCACTTCAAGGCTGTAGTCAAACTTCGCGGCCGACGAGTCGTTCCCAAACTTCTGGATGTTGACCACCGTGATCGCCGGCGGCGCGCCTTCGTCCACGCCACCCGACCCGATAGAGGGATCAGTTAAGGCTCTCTTGAAGTCCTCTCGACCGCTCACCATGTTCACGTATGCGCCGCGGCTCTCGAACTCGTTCTTGGCCTGCTCCGCCAAATCAAGCCGATCGACGATGAAGAAGAACCTTGCCACTTGGCCTCTGGCCTGGTACCAGTCGCGAAGATAGCGCGACAGGAAGAACGAGAGCGCGGTTTTGCCGCTGCCTTGCGTATGCCAGATGACGCCTTTCTTCCTGCCCTCGGATAGCGCCCCGTCAACCGCTTGAGTAGCGAACAGCTGCGGATAGCGCATGACGTGCTTTTGAACGTGCTTCACTCCCCCTTCATCGGCCCTCTCCACATAGCAGATGCCGTACCGCAGAAGAAACAGCGCGCGCTCGGGGCTGAAGAGCGAGGTGATGATGCGGTTCGCGGGAGTAGTGGGCTCGATGGACAGCTCGTATTCGGGCGTTCCATAATAGCTGGCAAGGTTGTTGTCCTCGACGATGAACTTCTCGGTGGCCTCGTCACGGTCCCGCACCAGCGCGAGCATGCCCGCCTCGTCCTCTTCGCGGAAATGGTTGAACATCAGCCTTCCGTAGGCGCTGCTCGCATAGTACGAGCCCTGAACAGGCTGCCTGTCGTTGTCGTCGTATTCCTGGTTGTTTGAAAACGCCATCACCTGCGTGATGTTCACGAAGCGCCTGTAGGCTTCGTTCTCGAAGCGCTTGTGCATGCGCTCGCGCTCGGCGATGATGCCGTCCTTGTTGTTCTGCCGCTTCGCCTCCATGAAGAAGAGGGGCATGCCGTTCACGAGAAACGTAATGTCTGGCCTGAACTCATCCTCCCCGTTTGCATAGGTAAGCTCGGTAACCACTTCGAAGACATTGCGTTCTGCGCTATCAAAGTCTACGAGCCTGTATCCGTCTATGCCGACCTGAAGTTTGTTGAAGAAGTCACGCCCCAGGTCGCTTGCGCTCAAGCTCAGCCGCAATTGCCGCACAAGCTCCTTGGCTTCGACCTCACTCACAGGTTTGCCGTTGACCTTCTGCAGCCCCTTGCGAAACGCCGCGAAGAAGATGTTCGTATCCGGGTCATAGTCAATCTGCTCTCGAGTCCCATGAATGGATTTGTAGGTGTAGCCAATCCTTGTCGCATGAATAAGGGCAGGGATCTTCACATATTTGTCTTCCGGCCTTCCCATCAAGCGTCCTTCTTCAATTCGTCTATCAGGCTCGTTCGCGTATATGCGTTGCGCTGCCGCCCTCCTTGTGGATAGCGACAGCGCAACGCACCCGCAAACATTATACTATGTCGAATTACTGCATCATTAGCCGTCAGCTTGCGAAAAGGCCCTGCCTGCTTCGCTCGATGCGGGCGCAAGTGCCTAAAGCTCGCATGTTATCGATGCCGGCATTGGCCGCAACTTCGCCTCACAGGGTCCCAGAGAGTATTGCAGCACCTTGCTCTGCGCAGGCTTCACGCACTTCCTTGGCCTTTGCCCCTCTGCAGACAATAAAGTGATGCATGCTTCTCAGCATCGGGTTTCATCAGCACCCCTCTCGAAGGAACTGAAACATTAGTTCAACGATGCGCTGTTTGCACGTTTAGTTTTGAGCATCGACAAAGCAGTTCCAAGAGCATCAGAGCGCAGTAGGATGAATCAATGAGAACCATTCATCAACGAACCGTTTTGCAAGGGCTGCAACGAGTTCATTTTGAACCCGTTCACGATCAGATCGAGCCGTCTCGTTATTCATGTCCCTCAAAACATCAGCCAATGCTTTGAAAGCCTCTTTGGATGGCTCTTCATATTGCTTGTTACTCAGAAGGTGCTCAGCAGCAAAAAGAACTGTTTTCGCCCTTGTATACCTTCTATCCACGGAACTCTGTCGGAGAATATAACTTAGAATATAGTGAATCACATCCAACATTATCTTCACCGTTATGGGTTCACCGTTTTCCATAAAGAACAGTATCGTTTGAAGCGTAAACCTCTTACCCTGAGAAGTCTCCCATCTTTTCGCGCTCAATCGCACGCCCTTTCTGCGCTATATCCTTACAATGTCAGGCTTGTCCGCCTGAGATTCAATCAATTGGATCATGCCGACTTGACGATAAAGGAAAGCCGCGACGAGTTCAAATCAAGGCCCCCTAACAAGATTCGAATTGATCTTCATTAGGAGAGACATCACAGACTATTGCAAACTGCGAAAGCGATGGACACGACAACTTCTTGCCCGCTAAGGGGAACCTAGGCGCTTGCCGAAAGGAAGAAGTTCGGCAAGCCGTTCACGAGAGCAAGGTTGGCTTCACGTTGCTTTTCAATGCAGTCGAGGATTCTCCCCTCGGCTCCTCACGAGGAATCGTCAGTTCTTACCGTACGCTTTCCGCATTCAGCACAAAACGAGAGCTATCACCTGCTGGGATATGGCATAGTTGCTAGAACATCTTCCTTCCAGCCATGAATTCCGGGATGTTCTCATGGATAATCCCATCCCTGCGCTGGATGGGATCGCTGCGGGTCAGCAGGTACTTGGGGTAGTTATCCTTTATCTGCTCGAAGGGACGGTACTCGCGATCCTCGGTAGCCCGATCTGCCATTATGGTCATGGCGACTTGGACATAGGCGTAATTCAAGTCGCTTCCCCTGAGGATGAAATCGCATTCAAACTTGCCGACTCGCCCCACACTGACTTTGTATCCGAGAGCCCTCGCGTACCGATAGACGATGTTCTCCAGAACAGGACCGTAGCTGATGCGGTTGTCGGTATTGAGAGCGAAGTAAAACCCCAGGTCTGCCAAGTAGTATTTCTGCTCACCCTGTAGCGACTTGCGGGACTTCAAATCGAAGCGAGCGCATTTGCTGATGACCTTGGCATCCTCCAGGACCTGGAGATAGCGGTTGAGCGTCTCGAGCTTTATCTTGATCCCCTGCTTTCTTTCCAGGTCTTCCTGGATGTTCGCAAGCGACACCGTTGCGCCGAAGTTGTTGATAATGTAGTCGCGCACCAGGTTGAACGCGGACACGTTCCTTATCCTCGCTCGTCCGCGGATGTCCTTCTCGAAGATTTCCCCGATAACGGCGGCAGCATAGGCGCGCTTGTCCGCAAGGTCAGGGTAGTCGAGGGCCTTCGGAAATCCGCCCTCCAGAATGTACGAGTCGAGCTCTGCGGCGAGATTGGGGCTCACCTGCTGCCCAAGAAAGCGCTTCATCTCACAATACTCTCCGAAGTCGAGCGTCTGCATCTCAAGCTCGACATAGCGTCCAGTGAGCTTAGTGGCCAGCTCGCCTGAGAGCAGATAGGAGTTCGAGCCTGTGATGAAAATGGAGAAACCACCTTCGCTGCGAAACTCGTTTATTACCTCTTCGAAGCCTTTAACGTTTTGGATCTCGTCTATGAAGAGGTACTTCGTTCCTTCAACATCGAGCATGGGTTCGATGAGGGCTTCAAGCTGATCAGGAGTTCGCACCGAACGGTATCCATAGCGATCAAGGTCTAGGAAGAGAATGCGTTCATCACTCACCCCTTGCCCCTCAAGCTCCCGGACAATGCTGCGCATTAGGCAGGACTTGCCGCAGCGGCGCACGCCAGTGATAACCTTTATCATTCCGTCGTCATGGTAGAAGCCGCGGATCTTCTTGAGATAGTTCTCTCGGGGAAACAAACGCATGATGACTCCCTTCGCTATGTGAAGTCATCGTATCAAATTTCGCAGTTATCGGTGGAGATTCTGGGGTTCCGCTAAAATATACCCCCTTAACTGGCGAATTTGCTCTTCCTGTTTAAGGGTCTCGCAGCCTCGCCCTAGGGCGGTCATTCTGAAGGAGAGATCGAGGGCACGGCGTAGCCACCTTTCCCTCCCCCTCCGCGCACGCTCTCACTCTGATCCTGACGCTAAAGGCGCGCCTTGAGAACCTCGTCGGCGAGATAGGAGGCATCCAAATACTGCATGCCTAACTCGCCTTCTTCAATCTTCTGAGCAAGGGGGCTGCTGTAGTACATATCCAGTGCCTGGCTGGGTGACAGATGAAGCTTTGCAGCGACAATCGAAACGATGTCAGCTTCAAGCTGCTCCTTGAGCAGAGAGCCCAGGTTCGCGATAGTTTCCTCAGTAACCTTCATCGCGTCACCTCAAGAGAGTCGAGAAAAGCAAGCTTATCGTCAATTGCCGCTTGCGTCACGAAGCAGTACTGATCGTTCTTGTCGTAGAAGCGAAGCGCCTTGAGGGTGGTGTCCATATCCCAAAGCCCCCTGAAGTACATATTCACGGCTTCGTATACCTTATCATCTGCAACACCTCCGATGATAAGATCATAGTCAGCGAAGGAGCTGCCCCCGCGTCGACATTGGCAGACGAAGTCAACCCAGCGAGCATCGTTCTCGAGAAACTCAAGAACGCTGAGATCCGAGAGATCGTCGTCGAGCTCGTAGATGTTGAGGATGGGCCGCACGTGCTCAAATTGCCCTTTGCGGAGAGCCCAGCGTTCGGCTTGCTCTTTGAACGAAGTGAGATAGAAGCCTCGGCCAAAGTCAAGATTGCTGCGAGACCGAGTAACATCAGGATGATGTACGATGCAGGTTGAGCCGTGGTAGAGCCTCAAAGTACCACCCCGCGATTTCGCGCATAGGCGGCCACGTCTTCCACAAGGTACTCCTCGCCGAGGGTGTGGAGAACGTCGTAGTAGGGGATAACGTACTCCTCGAACACTTTTGTCGGTTCGAGCTCACGATACAAATGGACAGCAGGCCGCTGAAAGCGGTCGGACAGGCGGTGGAGAAGAAAGACGCTGAAGTCGATCTTTCTCCGCTCGATTTCGCTCATAGCGACCTCCTTTCCCGGCGCTGCCATTATACCCGAGACGAAGCCAGTCCGCTAAGCCGCCTCTGGGCATCTGAAATCCCCGAAGCAAAATACTGTTCGCGACGCCTGCCGTCCTCCCGCATCCTCACGCGCGCACCATGCGTCAGAGCAGGCGCACGATCCCTGCCGTCACGAGCCCGACGGCTGCGCCGGCGCATCCTCCGACCAGAACCTTCCTCATGACGCTCGCGCACAAACGCTCGGGGGCGCGCCGCGCCTTGATCTCGTCGAGGGAGGCCCCGCCGCAGAACGCCCTGATCTCACGGTAGGTTTGAACCTCGTACTTCCTCTTGCCGCGCTCCACGAGGAACGCGAAGTACAGCGACAGCGCGTACACGAGCGCGCCCGTCGCGAGGGCGAGCCAGTTGTCCTGCGCGAACGCCACGACCATCACGACGAGGGACACCGCGAGGAGCACCCCGTACAGCGCCGCGTTCCGCTTGAGCTCCCTCACGTCTTCCTCTGCGATCCTTGCGTCAATCATGGGCAGGTCTCCTTTCGCGAGCGCGTCGATGGAGGTCCCGAAGAGCCCGGCGATGAGGCCCAGGCTCTGCACGTCCGGGTAGGACTTGTCGTTCTCCCAGTTCGAGATCGTCTGGCGGCTCACGAACGCCTTCCCGGCGAGCTCCTCCTGCGACATCCCCGCCTCCGCGCGCAGATCCCTGATCGTCTTGCCGACTTCCATGCGGCCCTCCTTCCAATGCTTGCGAATCCCACCCTACAGGGTTCTTCCGCCATTGTCCGCCAAATGGGCTTGCACGGGGCCGGAAGCGCTGTCAAAACCCTTTTACATCGTCTTTCAGCTGGAGTTTTGGAAGCCTGCAAGCAGGTATGTGACGTAGCCGCATGCCATTGCTGCTGACAACGAAGGAGACAATGCACTGAAACCATGACACGCTCGTAAAAAATCTTGATTAAACCGTGCTGCGCATAAACTTCCCCTATCTCGCAAGGAGACAGCAGCTATCCATTTTTCACAATTAACTCTTCCTGTCGTTCCCTCTATAGTATTATTATTAGCAAATAATACTATAGAGGGAACGATGGACAAGGCTGAGCTTATCTCCAAACTGAAGCGCATCGATGAGGACATCTTCTTTTCCGGGGTTCTTCAGGAGGGGCAACGCGTCGGCATCATCATAGTGGGAGCAGGCGCATTGCTGCTGAGCAACCTTTCGTCAAAAGGAGCGACGAAAGACGTCGATGTCCTTCGAGCCGAGGATTCCGTGAAGCCCTTCCTTCTTCACGATGCCGACTTCAACAGCCAGTGCGCAGCTTACGAAGCATGCCTCCCCTACAACTTCGAGGACCGTATTAAGCGCATTGATCTGAACACCTATGCACTCGACATTTACGTCCGTCGCTTGAAGACGTGGCAGTGATGAAGCTGTATCGATGGGCGGCTCCCGACATAGCCGATCTTACTGCACCCGAGTTTCTGGAAAAGCTGGACTGGGCGGCTCTCGACCACCTCGTGCATTCCCCCGAAGAGGCGGCGGCAAGCCGTTGCGCTTTGCCTGAGCAAGATCGAGAGCTGAAGAATCTGCTTCACAACTATCACGCATACGAGGAAGGATGGCGACGATAATGCTCACGTTTCGCGGATTCCTTCTGAAATACTGCCAAGAGCTCGCAGGCGCGCAAACGTCAAGCCTGAAGAAGCTGTTCGCCATCGCAAAGCAGGGACGGCCGCGCGTTTTCGAGCCGCTTCTTCTTTTGGCGCTCTGCGACCACAGGGAGGGCTATCTGATGAAGCAGGCGGTCGGCTCAAGCGTGTTCGAGACGTATCGGAGCATGACGGCCAGCTTTCATCAGTCGGGCCTTGCGTTGGAGCGCTTCCTCGACACGCTGCCCGAACGAAGCAGATACAAGCGCCCCCTTATCGCGTGGCGCGCCGAAAACGCTCGGAAGCAAACCAATCGACAGACGCTGCAGAGGGTTGCGGACTCCCTTGCCATGCTGCTCGAGCAGAAGGGCATAAGCCGCGCCGAGGCATGCAGGATCACGGGGCTGAACAAGGGGAACTTCTACGCGTTCCTGAAAGGGGACGCATCGAAGCTCAGCCGAAGCACTGCGATGAGGGCGTACGGAACGCTGCGTTCCCTCCCCTCTTCTCCGCCCTCTCAACAGGTGGATAGGGCAGCAACTTCGTAAGCCATTGTAATCTTCGGGATCACGTAAGTCAGCGTCGGCCATTCTGCTATAACCGCCCGCAGCCAGCCTGCCGCCACTTCCAGCCGCATCGTCGTCAAAACGCAATCTCGAATGTCTTGGGTTATTGGACTCTACACGCTCGGCGGTTTTGCAGCGTCCGACAAGCGCATTGGCAGTCCGGCTGTTGGCGGCCTTTGTTGGCGGCCTTCTTCATTCGTATTCTGTCTATGATTCTGGGGGATAAAACCCAAAAGCCATTACAACGGCCGGTTGGCGCGACCACCGCACCATAGCTGGCTGCTTTCCGAAAGCCTACTCCCAGTCGAGGATCTCGTAGCCTCGCTCTTGGGCGGTCCGCTTGAGGGGGCGATCGGGGGTCACAGCGTGGCCCTCCCGGGCCGAGGCGAGCAGCGCGCGGTCGGAGTGGTGGTCCCCGTAGGCCCAGCCGACCTCCCACTTCCCCGCGCCGAAGCGCTCGTCGGCGAACCGCGCGAGCGCGGCCACCTTCTCCTCCCCCTCCACGGGCAGCCCCTCCACCTGCGTGGTGTAGCAGCCGTACGCGTCGACCTTCATGCGCGTGGCGATCGCGTACTGGATGGGGTGCTCGAGCATGGCCGCCGCGACGATGGGCTCGAACGTCGCCGAGACGCACACCACCACGTGGCCCGCGTCGAGATGCGCCTGCATGGCGCGCGTCGCCTCCGCGCGCACGCGCGGCGCCACCGCGCGACGGTAGAACGCGCGCAGATACTCGTTCACCTGCGCCACGGGCTTGCCGTGAAACGCCGAGAACACCAGCCCACGCACCCAGCTCTCGTTCTGGGGCAGGCGCGCCTTGTACGCGCCGCCCCACACGATGATGCGCGCGATCACCGTCGGAGCGAGCTTGCCCTCGCGCGCCAGATGGCGCACGAGCAAAACCGGCGAGTTGCCCGTGAGGGTTGTCCCGTCGAAGTCGAACACCGCGATGCGCACCTTGCCGTCCGCGCCCGCGGTGCCGGGGGCGCCAGCGGTGCCTTCGCTTCCTGCTCCTGCGCCAGCGCTCGCAGCGCCAGCCACGTCTTCGTCCGCGCCAGCCGCGCCCTCACCCGCAGCCGCCCCAGTGCCCGCGGCCCCTTCGGCACGCGCGCCACCAGCGCCCGGCAACAGCCGCGCGGCGGCGAGCGCTCCCGGGGTCACGCGCACCACGCCCTCGGGGAGCTCCTTGGGGTCCGAGGCGCCCTCGCAGGGAACCAACACATAGTCGTCTTCCATATGCGGCATGATCACGGTTGCGTCTCTCTATGGCTCAGGGTCAACCGGCGGCTCCTCGCGCAGCGTGGCACGCGCCCCGCGCATGCCACGCCCAGCGGCGCAGCGGATGACGCGCCGCGCCGTCAGTCAACCTCGTCGATGCAGTCTACGAACTGTGAATTATACAGCTCGGCATAGAAACCTCCAAGGGCCAAAAGCTCGGCGTGCGTGCCCTGCTCGACAATGTCTCCATGATCCATCACCAGGATGAGGTCGGCGCTTTTGATGGTGGAGAGCCGATGCGCGATCACGAACGACGTGCGCCCCGCCATGAGGTTGTCCATCGCCTGCTGGATGCGCTCCTCGGTGCGCGTGTCAACCGAGCTGGTGGCCTCGTCGAGGATCAGCATGCGCCGGTTCGCCAGAAGGGCGCGCGCGATGGTGAGCAGCTGCCGCTGGCCCTGGCTGACGTTGGAGGCGTCCTCGTTGATCACGAAGTCGTAGCCGCCCGGCAGCGTGGTGATGAAGTGGTGCGCGCACGCCCCGCGCGCCGCCGCCTCGATCTCCTCGCGCGTGGCGTCGAGCTTGCCGTAGGCGATGTTCTCGGCGATCGTGCCGCTGAACAGCCAGGTGTCCTGCAGCACCATGGCGAACATCCCGCGCACGTCAGCCCGCGCGAAGTCGCGCACGTCCACGCCGCCGATGCGGATGGCGCCGCCGTTAACCTCGTAGAAGCGCATGAGCAGCTTCACCATGGTGGTCTTGCCCGCGCCCGTCGGCCCCACGATGGCCACCGTCTGGCCCTCCTCCACGCGCGCGGAGAAGTCGTTGATGACCGGCTCGCCGGCGCGGTAGCCGAAGCTCACGTGGTCGAACTCCACGTCGCACGTCACGCTGTCGGTGCGCGCCCGCGCGTGCTCGGCGTCCTGCTCGGGCTCGTCGAGGAACTGGAAGATGCGCTCGGCGGCCGCAGCCATCTGCTGGAGGACGTTGGACACCTGCGCGAGCTGCGTGATGGGCTGCGTGAAGTTCTTCACGTACTGGATGAACGCCTGGATGTCGCCGACGGTGATGGTGCCGCGCGCCGCCAGCAGGGCGCCGAAGATGGCCACGGCCACGTACCCCAGGTTGCCCACGAAGTTCATCACGGGCTGCATGAGGCCGGAGAGGAACTGCGACTTCCAGCCCGCCTCGTAGAGCCGCTCGTTGGTGGCGCGGTAGGCGCGCACGGCCTCGTCCTCGCGGCGGAACGCCTTCACCACGGCATGCCCCGAAAAGGTCTCCTCCACCTGGCCGTTGATCTGGCCGAGCAGCGCCTGCTGCGCGAAGAAGTGCCTCTGCGAGCGCTTCACCACCACCATGACCAGCACGATGGACACCGGCACGACGAGCAGCGCCACGAGCGTCATGGCCCCGTTGATCGACAGCATCATCACGAGCACGCCCACGATGGTGGTGACCGACGTGATGAGCTGGGTGACGCCCTGGTTCAGGCTCTGCCCGAGCGTGTCCACGTCGTTGGTGACGCGCGAGAGCACGTCGCCCGTCGAGTTCTTGTCGAAGTAGCTGAAGGGCATCTGGTCGATCTTGCGCGCGATGGCGCCGCGCAGGCGGTAGCACGTCTGCTGGGAAACGTACGCCATGACCCAGCCCTGCACCCACGAGCACGCCGCCGACAGCGCGTAGAGCCCCAGCGTGCTGAGCAGGATGCGCGCGACGAGGTCGTAGTCGATGCCGCCCGTGCCCGACACCTTCGCCACCAGGCCCTCGAAGAGCACGGTGGTGGCTTCGGAGAGCACCTTGGGCCCCACGATGTTGAAGATGGTCGAGCCGACGGCGAACGCGAAGATCACCACGAGGTGCACCTTGAACTGCCCCATGAAGGCGAGCATCTTGCGCATGGTGCCCTTGAAGTCGCGGGGCTTCTCGCCGGGCATGCGCGCGGCGTGGCCGTGCGGACGGCGACGCGGGGCGTCCTTTTTGCCTGACGAGGCGTAAGCTTGCTGCCTCACGGCCTCAGCCCGGGCGCGGCGGGCGCAGGCGCGCTCCTCGGGCGTCATCTCGTCGCGGGCCGCCGGCATGTCGGCGACGTCCTGCGCGCCGTGCGCGTGGGCGTCCATGACGGCGCGCGCGGCCTTCACGGCCTCGGGTTCCCTGACCTTGCCCTTCATGCAGCATCACCTCCCATCCCGAGTTCCTCTTCCGAGAGCTGCGACAGCGCGATGGCGCGGTACTCCTCGCAGTCCCGCATGAGCTCCTCATGCGTTCCCTTGCCCACCACGCGGCCCTCGTCGAGCACCACGATGCAGTCGGCTGTCTGTATGGTGGATATGCGCTGCGCCACGATCACGCGCGTCACGCCGCCGGCGTGGGCGTCGAGCGCGGCGCGCAGGTCGGCGTCGGTCTTGTAGTCGAGCGCCGAGAACGAGTCGTCGAACAGGAGCACCCGCGCGTCAGCCGCCAGCGCCCGCGCGATGCACAGGCGCTGCCGCTGGCCGCCTGAGACGTTGGTCCCGCCCTGCGAGATGGGCGCGTCCAGGCCGCCGGCCTTCTCGGCCACGAAGCCGGCAGCTTGCGCCACGGAGAGGGCCTCGTCCACGCGGGACGCCCTCATGCCCTCGTCGGCGTAGGCCACGTTCGACTCCACCGTGCCCGTGAACAGAAACGCCTTCTGCGGCACGTAGCCGATCTGCCCGCGCAGGTCGGACTGCGCCATTGCGCGCACGTCGACGCCGTCGAGGCGCACGGCGCCCGCGCTCACGTCGTAGAAGCGCTCGATAAGCTTGCACACGGTGGACTTGCCCGACCCCGTCGATCCGATGACGGCGAGCGTGCTGCCCGGCTCGGCCGTGAAGCTCACGTGCTCGAGCACGTACTCGCTCGCGTCGTCGTAGCGGAAGGACACGTCGTCGAAGACGATCCGGGCGCCGCGCCCGCGCGGGGCGCCCGGCGCAGGCGACGCGGCGGGCGCGCCCGCGGGCCCACCTGCTGCCGGCGGCACGACCGGCTCGCCCGCCGGCTCACCCGCTGCCGGCGGCACGGCCGAAGCGTCCGCCGGTTCGCCGGCTGCCGGTTCGCCCGCGCCCCTCACGCCCCTCACTGGCGACGCCGGGTCGGTGACGGAGGGCGGCGTCGCGAGCACCTCGTTGATGCGGCCCGCCGCCACTTCCGCGCGGGGCAGCATGATCGAGATCATGCCGATCATGAGGAAACTCATGATGATGACCATGGAGTAGGTGATGAACGCGATGAGGTCGCCCGTCTGGATGACGCCGGAGTCGACGTAGAGCCCGCCGATCCACACGATGCCGATCGATGTGACGTTCATGATGAGCATGAGCGCCGGCATCATGAAGGTCATGGCGCGGTTGGTGAACAGCTGGGTTCTCATGAGGTGGGTGGAGGCCACGTCGAAGCGCTCCTCCTCGAAGTCCTCGCGGTCGAACGCCCGCACCACGGGCAGGCCCGTGAGCATCTCGCGCGCCACCAGGTTCACGCGGTCGATGAGGGACTGCATGATGCGGAACTTCGGCATGACCACCTTGAACAGCACGGCGATCACCGCGAACACCGCGGCGATGGCCACCACGATGACCCAGCCCATGGAGGCGTTGGTGGACATGACCATGACGATGCCGCCCACGGCGAGGACGGGCGCGTAGAGCACCATGCGCATGAGCATGATCGACATCATCTGGATAAGCTGGATGTCGTTGGTGCCGCGCGTGATGAGCGAGGCGGCCGAGAACCGGCCGATGTCGCCCTCGGAGAACTCCATGACGCGCGTGAACAGGCGCTCGCGCAAATCGCGCCCGATGGCCGCGCCCGTGCGCGACGCCACGAGCCCCACCAGCACGGCGAGAGCGGCGCCTGCCGCGGCCAACCCCAGCATGGCCGCGCCCGTGCGCAGGAGGTAGCCCATCTGCATGCCGGACAGGTCGTAGCCGAGCGCCTCGTACTCGGCGCGCGCCGCGGCGACGCCCTGCTGCTCGACGATCGACTCCTCGACGTCGGTCATCGCCTCGCGCGCCGCCTCGACGGCGGAGAGGACCTCGGACTTCGGCAGCTGTCCCGCCTGGTAGGCGGCGAGCAGCTGGTCGAGGTCGACTCCATCCGCAAGCCCCTGCGCGCCGTGCGCGGCGATGAGCGGCAGCGTGAGCAGACGGTCGAGCTCCTCGATGCGCTCCCGCCCCGCGTCGTTCAGGCGCCACGCGCCCTCGTCGGCGTCGTACGAGCTGCGCAGCAGCTCCTCGTCGTCCTCAGACGACATCATGCAGGCGATCTCGAAGGTGCGCTCGGTCAGCTCGTCGGCAGCGACGTGCTCCACGCCCTGCTGCTGGATGCCCACGTCCACGATGTCGGAGGTCAGCCGCGGCAGCGACAGGTCGGCGGCGGCCTGGCCGATGAGCAGCACGATCACCATGAGCAGGGCCAGCTTGTGCTCGAGGAGGTAGCGGGCTATGCGCACGGGACCTCACCCGCCTCGCGCGGCGCGGGGGCGTCGCTTGCGGGGGCGGCCGCGCGCTCGCCTGCGCTTGCGGGGGCGGCTGCGCGCTTGCACGCGCCTGCGGGGGCACCTGCGGCGGCCGCGCTCTCGCACGCACTCCCAGCAGCCATGCGCTCGCACGCGCCTTCCGGCCGCGCGCCCGCCTCGGCACCGTCGCTCAGCTGAGCCTGGTACTCCACGATGAGGCGCATCGTCCGCAGCAGGGCGCGGAAGTTCTCCTCGCCCACGTACTCGATGAGCGCATGGGCCTGCGACGTGGCCACGGCGTCCACCTCGCGCGCCAGGCACAGGCCCGCCGGCGTCAGGTTGATGGCCACCGCGCGGAAGTCGTCGCCGCCACGCTCGCGCTCCACGAGCCCCTTCCCCTCGAGGCTCTTGAGCACCTGGGAGAAGGCCGAGGGCGTCACGTGCAGAAGCGCCGCCACGAAGCCGGGGCGCACCGGCTTCTCGCTCGCCCTCCTCTTCGCCATCATGACCATGTGCACGGCGCGCGCCTCGGTCGGCGTGAGGCCGTCGATGGACACGACGGGCATGAAGCGGTTCCTGCGGAGGAGGCGCGCGAGATCGAAGAACTCGTCGCGGAGCGCGTCGAAGACCTGCGCGCTCTCAGGGTTGCCGACCGTCGCGGAGACTGGAGCTGGGGCGCCCGGCGCTTCGCCTGCGCCCGTGCCCGCGCAGCCGCAAGCGCCTGCAGAGGTTTGCTCATTCATCGCTGCCCTTTCTGTTTAGTGCCGAATTTGTTTAGCAACTAAAGTAATGAAAGTGCCGCGACATTGCAACCCCTCAGGCAAAGCTCCCCACAAAGCCAGCGAAGGGAGCACATCTCGCCGATGGGCGTGCCCGCGCCCCATCCCAGGAACCAGCTTCAGGTCCGTGCGGGCGCGCGAAGACCCGAAGTCGCGCGGGCGCGCCCGCCACTTCGACGCACCTGCCGCCTCGGCGCGCTATCCCTGGAAGAGGGCCCAGAAGCGGTCGAGGAGGGCGAGCTCGGGAGCTTCCTCGACCACCGGCTCCTCGGCGGGCTTCTCGATGGCGGCGGTGGTGAGCACGAACTGCACCTCGGACGTGTGCTCGTTCCGGTCGGAGGTGAACGAGGCCGGCTCGAACGGGGGGAACTCGTAGTCGGCCATCATGCGCTCGATCTCGGCGCGCATGACGTCGGGCAGCCCCACGGTCACGCTGTCGAGCGCGCCTATGCCGCCCGCAAGCGCGCTGGCCCCGCTTGCCAGCTGGCTTGCGCCCCCGGCGTAAGCGTCAAGGTAGCCTGCGAGCTCCGGGTAGCTCTTCGAGAACGTGCGGATCTGCGCGATGACCGCCTTCACCTTCGCGACGTTCTCCTCGGAGAAAGCGCTCGCAACCTCGTCGATCTGCGCGGCGAGCTCCCGCAGCCGCGCGGCCAGCTCGTCATAGCCGCCCAGAAGCTCCTCGAGCGAGCCCTTGACGTCCTCCCATTCGCCCACCGCCTTCTGCGCGGCCTCATACGCCTGCTTGAGCTTCTCGAGGGCCGCGGCATCGGCCTCGGTCCCGCCCGCGCGCACAGCCGCGTCAAGGCCCTTCAGCTCGCCCTGCGTGACGCTGCTCGCCGAGAGCTCGTCCATCGAGGTCCCGAGCTCCCCCAGCGAGGCGTCCCCCGACTTCACCAGCTGCTCTATCTTCTCGGCGAGCTCGGTGAGCTTCCGGCTGAGCTCGGCGAGCTTCTCGGGGTCCAAGCTCTCGATCAGGCCGGACTCCTCGATGCGCGCAAGCGTCTCGTCGATCTGCGCCGAGACGCCCCCCAGCTCGCCCAGATACCCGTTGAGCGTGCCCACGAGCGTCTCGGTGCCGCCGGCGAACGCCTCCATCCCGCTCGCGAGCTCGGAGGTGCCGGCGGAGAGCTGGCTGATGGCGCTCGTGAGCTGCGACATCTCATCGACCATGCCGCTTGCGTCGGGCATCTCGATCACTGAGGTGTACGGCAAAGCCGCGATCTGCACGCCCGGCATCGTGAAGTCGCTCACCTGCGCGGTGAGCGTGAAGTCGCCGTCGTGCCCGGGCAGCACCGTGAACGTGGCCGTGCGGTCGGTGCCCGACAGGGCGAGCGTGGCGCCCTCGGCGGCCACGTCATGCGCCACCTCCCCGCCGAGCGTGAACGTGATCTGCATCATGTAGCTCTCGTAGAAGCCCTCGGGGACCTCGGCGGCGTCGTTGCGCTCCGTGGTCAGGTGCACCTTGAGCTCGCCGCTCGCGCCGGCGAGGTCGGCCGGGTCGACCGTGCGCCCGTCGAGCGCGTAGGAAAGCGCCACGTTCCACGGCAGCTCCACCTCGCTGAGGTTCCCCTGGTAAATGAACGACCCCGCCGGCGCGTCGAAGGCCACGGCCTCCCCGTCGCGCTCGAGCGGCTCCTGGCTGCTCAAGTTCGTCACCGCGTCGTACGCGCCGAAGTCCACGATGCGCCCCGGCTCGCTCACCTCGAAGCCGTTCACCACGTAGGCCGCCTCGGGGGCGCCCTCGGCCGTCAGCGACGCGTAGACGACCTCGGACTTCTCGAAGGAAGCCGTCGTCTCCTGCGCAGCGGGCCCCGCGGACGCGGCGTCGTTAGCCGGGGCCGCGGCGGCCGCGCTGGAGCCGCTCGCACCGACCACGCTGCCTGCGTCGCCTGCGGGCGCGCCGCCCTCCTTCGCCAGCGCCGTGGCGGTCAGCGCGCACGCCAAGAGGAGCGCGACGGCCAGAAGAGCCGCGTCGCGGCTGGTAACGCCGCGGGTGGCGGTGGCGGTGGCGCGGGTGGCGGTGGCGCGGGTGGCGTTAGCGCGGCTGCCAACGCCGCAGTTGGCGAAGGGTTTCTCACTCATGGTTCTCTCCTTTGCTCGCGCCCGCGAGGGATGCGGGCGGCGCGGAAGGCGCAGATGACGCGGAGGGCGCAGATGACGCAGCGGGCGAAACAGGCTCGCGTGCAGCGGACGGGACAGGCTCGCACACCGCGGACGGGACAGGCTCGCACACCGCGGCGGGCGCGCTCGCGCCCCCAGGCACGACGAGCGCCTCAGATGCGGAAGGCACGAAGAATCCCGCGCGGAAGGTGGTGCGGCGGATGATGCCGTCAAGGCCGATGAGCAGCGCGGGCAGAAAGCAGGTCACGAGCGCGAGCGATATGAGCGCGCCGCGCCCGAGGAGCAGACCGAGCGTCGACACCGCCGAGATGGACGACGAGAGCGACAACGCGAAGCCCGCCGAGGCCAGGATGCCCGCCGACACCAAAAGCGAGCGGAAGCTCGACCCGAGGGCCGCCGCTGCCGCCGCGCGCGCCGGCATCAGCTTCCGCGCGCGCAGGTAGTGCGTGGTGAGCAGGATGCCGTAGTCGATGGTGGCGCCGAGCTGCACGGTGTTGATCACCAGGTAGCCGATGAAGTTGATGGGCGTGCCCGTGAAGTACGGGATGCTCAGGTTGATCCAGATGCCCGACTCGATGGCGAGCAGGAGCGCGAAGGGCAACGCGAGCGAGCGGAAGGTGACGAGCAGCACCGTGAAGATGGCGATCACCGCCACCAAGCTCACCACCACGTTGTCAACCGACACCACGTTGCGCATGTCATAGAGGTTCGCCGACTGCCCGGCCGTGTAGAACGTGTCGTAGTGGCGCGCCGTCGTCTGCGCGATCTCCTCCACCGTGGCGAACGCCGCGTCGCCCTCCACCTCGGTGTCGACCGACGCCACGATGCGCGCGTACTCGTCGGAGTAGAACTGCGAGGTCACGCCCTCGCCGAGCCACTCCTGCGGGATGGCCGCGCCTACCATGGACGCGTACGACATCACGCCCGTCACGTGGTCGAGCTGCGCCAGGTCGTCCGACAGCGCCGCTTCGGCCGCGATGTTGCCGCGCGGCACGAGCACCGCCACCACGTTCTGCTGCCCGAACTCCTCGCGCACCGCCGCCGTGTCGGCGCCCGAGCGCAGCGTGAGGTCAGGCTGGCCGTTCGAGTAGGTGAAGGTGGTGTGCGCCTGCCCCAGGAAGGCAGGCACCACCAGCGCGAGCACGAGCACGAGCGCCGGCACGCGCACGTGGCGCAGCACCTTGTCGACGCCCGCGAACGAGGGCATGAGCGGGCGGTGCGCCGTCTTGTCGATGAGCTTGCATAGAAGGAGCGTGACTGCGGGAAGGAACACCACCACGGTCACGAAGCTGAGCACGATGCCCTTGACCAGGTTGAGCCCCAAGTCGGCGCCGATCTGGAACTGCATGAAGGACAGCGCCGCGAAGCCGAACAGCGTGGTCACGGCGCTCGCCGCGATGGTCGACACCGAGGAGCGCATGGCGCGCGCCATGGCGGCTTCCACGCCGTCGCCGCGCTGGCGCTCGAAGGAGAACGCATGCAAAAGGAAGATGGCGTAGTCGAGCGACACGGCCAGCTGCAGGATGGGGCTCACCGAGAACGTGATGAACGACACCTCGCCGAGGATGAGGTTCGTCCCCATGTTGATGAGGATGGACACGCCGATGGCCAGCAGAAACAGCACGGGCTCGATCCACGAGAGTGTCGAGAGCACAAGCAGGAGGACGATGGCCGGGACCACGATGGCAACCGCCATGCCCACCTGCTCGACCACGCTCGACTGCATCTGCGCGATGTCGGCCGCGTCGCCCGAGACGGCGTTGCCCTCGCCGAGCGCGTCGACGTAGGCGCGCAGGGCGGCGACGCCCGGGCCTTCCTCGCCCTCCGCGACCGACACCTGGAAAAGCGCCGTGCCGTCCTTGTAGTAGGCCTCCACCGTGGAAGGGTCGAGCACCTCGAGCGGCACCGTCACGTCGACCATGTCATCGAGCCACATGACGTCCTCGACGCCGTGAAGGTCAGCGAGGCCGGCCTTCACAGCGAGCGCGTCGGCCACCGACACGTCGCGCACCATCACGTAGGCGTTCGGGATGGCCTGGTCGAACTGGGTGGTCATGATCTCGACCGCCGTGGTCGACTGGGCCGAGGGCGGCAGATAGTCCGCCATGTCGTAGTTCGTGCGCACGAACGGGATGCACGCCGCGCACACGACCGCCGCGACGAGAAACGCCGCAACCACCGCGCGCCGATGCGCGATTATTCCGCTGATGAGCCGGTCCATACGCAGCTTCTACCCCATCTAAGACGTGCCGTCCGCCTCGTATGATAGCGCGAGAGCCTACCCCATCAGCACCTTGAGCGCACGCGGCACCATATCCACGCAAAACCGCGTGCCCTCGATCCGCTCGCCGTCAGCCTGCGCGGCGAGCGGGCGGTCGAACGTCACTTCGAGGCGGCGCGCGCGGAGCTGCTCGATCTGGCGGAAGCGCACGTGGTGCCCGCCCTTCGCCAAAAGGAAGAGGACCATGGCGGAAAGCGAATTCAAGGGCGGGTGCGCGAGGCAGATGTCAAAGAGGCCGTCGGCAGGGTCGGCCTGGGGGCACACCTTGAAGCGCCCGCCGTAGGTGGGGCCGATCTGCACGGCGAAGAGGTAGGACTCCCCGGAGATCGCGCGCGCGGGGCCTGCGGGAGCGGGCGCGTCGGCGGGGGCCGCGGGCGCGGCGGACGCAGGCGCGGGGGGCTCGCCTGAGACCGGGGCGTCGGCAGTCGCGTCGCTGGCGGCCGCATCGCCGGCGACGCCCTCCCCTCCTTCGAGCTTGGCCTCGTAGCGCGCGGACACGAGGTGGTGCAGCATCTGGTCGATGCCGCTCTCCAGGTAGAGCAGCGTGCCGGTGCGCCCCGTGCGGCGGCGGCGCTCGACCGTGTCGAGCGCGATGGCCGCGTCGAGGCCGAACGACAGCGTTTCCACGAAGAACTCGCCGTTCACGCACCCCACGTCGAGCAGGCACGCGTTGCACTCGAGCACCTGCGCGACCGCGCGCTCGATGCGCGACGACATGCCAAGCGTCGCCGCGTAGTCGTCGCCCGAGCCCATGGGGATCACGCCGAGCATGGGGCGCGCAACCTCGTCGCGGCGCATAAGGCCGCCCGCCACCTCGTGCACGAGCCCGTCGCCGCCGACGGCGAGCACGGTGCCGTACGCCTGGTGGAGGTGCTCCGCTATCTCGGCGGCGTGCCCCGGGCCCGCGGTGAGCATCACGTCGAAGGCGTCGGGCGTGCCGAACGCGCGCAGGAGCTCCTCCTCCACGCGCGACGCCGCCTGCGCTCCCGCGCCGTTTCGCGCCGCCGGGTTCACCACCACCGCGATGCGCCTGAACCTGTTCACCTCTCACCTTCCCTTGCATGAGCCGAACACGAGCCGCAACGCGCGCCAGGCCGTGCATGAATCGAACGCGAATCGGGGCGCAAGCCAAGCCGTGCAGAAAACGAGAGCCATTTTGGCAGAAATCTTCAGTTCTTTGTCTTCCCGTATCCCCGGCAAGCCCCATTGGGGCCCCGATTGAGCTGTTTTGTACATCATACCTGACATATTGCGAGCAATCGGATCTCTTTTGGAGTCCGTAACCCTTTCGAACGACAAACATCTGAAGATTTCTGCCAAAATGCGCGCCCAAATCTGCACGGCCCGCGCGGAAAGCCCGCAAGTCCTGCGGGACAGCCCGCTCGGAAAGGTCACCCGCCCCGCGGGACGACCCGCTCTCGCGACCCGCCTCGCCTCACGGGAAAGCCCGCTGGGGAGCCGGCCGCACGATGCGATCTTGTGGTGCGCGAGATCGCACGCTAGAATGCGGATGTGGACGATATCCTCCGCAAGGGAGGAACCGTACCCGCATGAAAGGACTCATATGAACGTTGGCTTCATAGGAGCCGGCAAGGTAGGAGGCGCGCTCGGGCGATACTTCGTCGCGCACGACATCCCCGTGACCGGCTATTATGACGTGTGCCCTCCCGCGGCGCAACGTGCGGCGCAGCATACCGCGACCGCCACGTTCCCCGACGCCGCCTCCTTGGCCGCGTCAAGCGACACCATCCTCCTCACCGTTCCCGACTCGGTCATCACGCCTGCCTGGCATACCCTGCGCGACGCCTGCGCCGAGGCGGGCGCGCTCGAAGGCAAGGTCATCTGCCACTGCAGCGGCTGCATGCCCGCACGCGCCATCGACGATGCGGCGTCCTGCGGCGCCCACGCCGCGAGCGCCCACCCGCTCCTCGCCGTGAGCGACCCCCTCATGAACCTCGGCGTGCTCGAAGGCGCGCACATCACCCTCGAGGGCGACGCGACGGCCGTCGACGCGCTGCGCGGGCTGCTGGCGAGCCTGCCCAACCCCCTGCACGCCATCAACGAGGGCGACAAGGTGCGCTACCACGCCGCAGCCGTGCTGGCGAGCAACCTCGTGCTCGCCCCGCTTGCCGCCGCCGAGCGCCTCATGGCCTCCTGCGGCTTTGACGAGCATGACGCGCGCGAAGCGCTTGAGCCCCTCGTCAGGGGAAACGTCGACGCGTTCTGCTCGCGCGGCGCGGTGGGCGCCCTCACGGGCCCCGTCGAGCGCAACGACGCGACCACCGTCGAGGGGCACCTGCGCGCGCTCGACGCGCACGACCCCGCGACGGCCCGCCTCTACCGCGTGCTCACCGCCGCGCTCGTCGGCATCGCGCAGGCCAAGCACCCCGACCGCGACTACGCGCCGCTCGCCGGCACGCTCGAGCCTGGGGCCGCCGCCCCCGCCGACGCCTCGGCCGCCAGCCCCAGCGAACCCGACCCTAGTGCCGCCGCAACCACTGCCAGCCCCACCGGCGCGGACCCCGCCGCCAGCACCCCCGCCAACGTCGCGGCGGCCGCCGCCCCCAGCGCAGCCGCCAGCCCCAGCGGCTCCGCCAGCACCCCCGCTCCCAGCTCCGCCAGCGCCGACACCCACCCCACCCCCACCACCCGTTAGGAGAACCCCATGAAGAACACCGTTTCCACTTTCGCCAAGGCCAAGAAGGACGGATCGCGGCTCTCGATGCTCACCGCCTACGACTACACCACCGCGAGCCTCGTCGACGCAGCAGGCGTCAACGGCATCCTCATAGGCGACTCGCTCGGCATGACCATGCTCGGCCTGCCCGACACGCTCGGCGTGACCATGGACGACATGGTGCACCACACCCGCGCCGTCGCGCGCGGCGCGAAGGAGGCGCTCGTGGTGGCCGACATGCCGTTCATGAGCTACCACCTCTCCTGCGCGCAGGCGGTCGAGAACGCCGGGCGCCTCGTGAAGGAGGGCGGCGCGCAGGCCGTGAAGATCGAGGGCGGCGCGCAGTTCGCGCCCGAGATCGAGGCCATCACGCGCGCGTCTGTCCCCGTGATGGGGCATCTGGGCCTCACGCCGCAGTCCATCAACGCGTTCGGCGGCTTCAAGGTGCAGGGCAAGAGCACCGAGGCGGCGCAGCGCATCGTCGACGACGCGCGGGCTATCGAGGCGGCCGGCGCGTTCGCCGTGGTGCTCGAGTGCATCCCCGCCGAACTCGCGCGCATCGTGACCGACGCCGTGGGCATCCCCACCATCGGCATCGGGTCGGGCGCGGGCTGCGACGGGCAGATCCTCGTCTACCAGGACATGCTCGGCATGTTTGACGACCTGACGCCGAAGTTCGCGCGCCGCTTCGCCGAGGTGGGCACGCTCATGAAGCAGGCGTTCGCCGACTACGACGCCTGCGTGAAGGACGGCTCGTTCCCCGCGCCCGAACACACCTTCGCCGCCCCCGCCGGCACGTTCGACGACGTCAAGTAGCGCCGCACGCTCCCGGCGCACCTGCCTGCGGGCGCGCGAAGCCGCACGCTCCCACCGCTGCGCGACGTCGCGCGCCCGCCTATCCGCACACCCGCCTTCCCCTTGAAAGGACCTTCCATGACGAGAATCATCACCACCATTGCCGAAGTTCGCCAGATCGTGCGCGACTGGCGCGCCGCCGGGCAGACCGTCGGGCTCGTGCCCACCATGGGGTATCTGCACGAGGGGCACCAGAGCCTCATCGAGCGTTCCGTGGCCGACAACGACCGCACCGTGGTCAGCGTGTTCGTGAACCCCACCCAGTTCGGCCCGAACGAGGACCTGGAGAGCTATCCGCGCGACCTCGAGCACGACCGCGCGCTCGCGGAGGCGACGGGCGCTGACGTGATCTTCCACCCCACGCCCGCGGAGATGTACTACCCCGACCGCCGCACCACCGTGCACGTCGACGAGCTGGGAAGCGAGCTGTGCGGCAAGAGCCGCCCCATCCACTTCGACGGCGTGTGCCTGGTGGTGAGCAAGCTGCTCAACATCGTCACGCCCGACCGCGCGTACTTCGGGCAGAAGGACGCCCAGCAGCTGCTCATCGTGCGCCGCATGGTGCGCGATTTGAGCTTCGGCGTCGAAATCGTGGGCTGTCCCATCGTCCGCGAGGCCGACGGGCTGGCGAAGAGCTCGCGCAACACCTACCTCTCGCCTGAGGAGCGCGCCGCCGCCGTGGTGCTGTCGCGCTCGCTTTCCGCAGGCCGCGCCGTGCTCGAAGGCGGCGAGCGGCGCGCGTCCGCCGTGCGCCAGGCCGTCCTCGACGTGCTCGCCGCCGAGCCGCTCGCCGCGCCCGAGTACGTCGAAGTGGTCGACACCGACGACGTCAACCCCGTGGAGGCGGTGGAAGGCAAGGTGCTCGTGGCCATCGCCGTGCGCATCGGGAGCACGCGCCTCATCGACAACTTCTTCTTCACGCCCGCGCGCTAGCCCGAGCGCCCCATTCACGCTGGCACGCTGGCGCGCGAGCGGCCTGTTCACGCTGGCACTCTGGCGCCCGAGCGCCCTGTTCGCGCCCGCGTGCCAGCGCAAGCGCCTAAGCCCCACCTCAGCCGTCCCGTCCGCCCCACACGAGAAAGACAAGCGAGAGAAACGCCATGCAACTCACCATGCTCAAGGGAAAGATCCACCGCGCGACCATCAGCCAGGCCGAGCTCAACTACGTGGGCTCCATCACCGTCGACCCCGAGCTCTTGCGCGCCGCGGGCATCCTGGAGTACGAGATGGTGCAGGTGGTCGACGTGAGCAACGGCGCGCGCTTCGAGACCTACACCATCGCCGGCGAGCCCGGCAGCGGCATGGTCTGCGTGAACGGCGCCGCCGCGCGCCTCGTGCAGCCCGGCGACACGTGCATCATCATGTGCTACTGCCAGATGTCGCCTGACGAGGCGCGCGAGCACCGCCCGCACGTGGTGTTCGTCGACGAGGACAACAAGCCCGTCGAGGTCACCCGCTACGAGCGCCACGGCGAGATCAGGTAGCGAACGACAGAGCCGGCCGAACAACCCGTCCGCTCCACGTGAGCAAGGCCCTCGATTACTCCATCGACGACCTTGGGGAGACACGTGAAATGCTCCACGACCCCGACGAATACCGAGCCGGACGCTTGGAGACCATGACTGCCGAAGAGACAAGGAATGCCTGTGGGCTCATAAGGTCGCACGCTGACCAAACGATAGAGTCACGCCCGCAAGCCCGCACGTATGGCGGCGAGGGACATGTCGGTGATCGAGCGCGCGACGTCCTCGATGTCCTCGCGCATGCCTGAGCGTATCCAGGCAATCTGCACGGCCACATAGCCGCTAGCGGCATACGTGAACGTTCGCTCCATTTTCGACTCAGGGACACCCGTGTTCTCGCCACCCCATTCGCGCAGCCACGACTCCCGGGAAAGGTTCCACAGCTTTTGAGCCATATCGCCCAAAATACCCGGCTCCAGGGAGAGGACGAGAGAAAGCTCCCTGTTCTCCTTGGTAACGCGCAAAATCTCGCAAGTAACCTCGAAAAGCGAGGACGAGCCGACGTTTCGCATTGATCTCTGCACCTCCTCGAAGGACTCCTCCTGGATCTCCTCGAACAGGTTGAGAGGCGATTTGTAATGCGCGTAGAACGTGTTGCGGTTCACGTCCGCGGCTCGGCAGAGCTCGCTCGTCGTGATTGCCGCCAAGGGCTTGACACGCAGCAGGCGAATCAAGCTCTTTCTGAGCGCCTGCCGCGTTCTCTTGACCCTGCGGTCTTCCGATGCCGCCTTTTTCCCATCCATGATGACCTCTCCTCACGAAGTGCTTTCCAGCTGGAACTCCGCCATGCGCAATCGAACACCTCGAAGCTCTTTTGGTCGATAACGAACGAATGATAGCACACACTTTGTTCGTTATTGACCGCTTTGTATTATGCAGTTATTCGCTGATGCATCAAGCGGTAACTGGATCGCCTGCCGGGCAGCCACGATGGGACGCAACACCGACCACATGACGTCCAGCGGGCAAAAGAGGAGAAGAGAGTGAGGGTAGCTATGCCGAGTGAAGAGAAGGTAACCTACAACCTCTGCCAAGGCTGGGGATGCCATGAGCATTGCCTCGTGGAAACGCATGTCAAGGACGGCAAGATCGACCGCGTGCAGAAATGCCTGTTCCCTGGAAAGAGGCCGGCGAACGACATCTGCATGAAGGGCATCCTGTCAGCGAAGATCCCCTACGCGAAGGATCGCATCCTGCATCCGCTCAAGCGCGTGGGAGAGCGTGGAGAGGGCAAGTTCGAACAGATCAGCTGGGATCAGGCGCTCGACGAGATCTCGGCGAAGATCACCGAGGCCGCCGAGAAGTACGGCTCGAGGTCTATCATCCTCAACCAGTTCTGGTGCGGTTATCCGGGAGACTGGAAGAGCACGCACAACGATCTGATTTACAGGCTTGCTTTCGCCTATGACGCGTCCATCCTTGAGTACCAGGCAGTGGATTATGGCCTTACGTTCGGCACCGCCGTCGTCAATGGCCTGTTCACCGTGAACTCCAGACGTCTTCCCGAAGATGTAGGCAAGGAGATCATCATCTGGGGAGGCAATCCGCTCGGGTTCACGCGCCCGGCGGCGTCGACGCACTTCCTGCTCGACGCCCAGGAGCGCGGGGTCAAGCTCGTCCACATCTCAAACCTCTTCGACGTGACATCAGCCCGCGCCGACCAGTGGGTGCCCGTCAAGTCGGGAACCGACGGCGCGCTGGCGCTCGGCATGTGCAGCGTAGTCATCGAGGAAGGGCTTTACGACGCCGAGTTCCTACTCGACAAGACGTCTGCCGCCTATCTGGTTAACACGGAGACGGGCGCTTACGCCCGGGCGGCCGAGCTCATCGAGGGCGCTGGCGAAGGCGATTTCGTCGCAGCCGACAAAGACGGCAACCTGGGCGTCGTGGCCCATCCGATGGGACAGCCCTTCGCAGGATACGGCGACCTCACACCCGACCTGTTCGCGACCATCGAGGCAAACGGCGCCGTCTACAAGACCTCGATGCAGCTGCTGCGCGAGTTCTGCCAAGAGTGGACGCCCGAGCACCAGGAGACGGTAACGGGCGTACCCGCCGAGACGTGCAGACAGGTGGCACGCGAGTACATCGCAAACTCTCCGGCGATCATCTACCTGTACTACGGACTTCGCTATCCCAATGCGGTCCAGTCGAACCGAGCAATACTTACTCTCGCACTGCTCGCGGGAAATGTTGGACGCAAAGGCGGCACCATCATGCTTGCTGGTCAGGGCGATCAAACCACCATGTATGGCATGGACCAAAACGTCATTAGGTTCCCTCGCGAGGTCAGGGGAATGAGCGACAGGGTGACGATCGAGACGATTCTGGAGAGCTTTGAAAACCCCGACGTGCAGCAGTACAAAGTTTGGCTGAACTGCATGGGCAATCCGTTGCTCAACTGGCCGAACAAGGACATGTGGCGCAGGCGCATTCTCCCGAACATAGACCTGTTCGTGTCGTGGGAGATTCGCATGACGGACACGGCACGCTATGCCGACTACGTGCTGCCCGAGACCACGACATTCGAGCGTTACGAGACCGTCTGCGACACCGACAACTGCGTCATGTATTGCGAGCCCGCCATCGAACCGCTTGGCGAGGCGAAGAGCACCGCTTGGATCTTCAGCGAGATCGCAAAGCGCATAGGCGTCGGCAGCGAATTCGACCTTACAGCTGAAGAGTGGCAGCGCGTACGTATCGACGAGGGAATGAAGGGCAAAAACGCCATCGTGTTCGACGACGGCCAAAACCCCATCGGAACGGAACCTATCACTTACGATACGCTCAAGAAGAAGAAGGTCATGCGTGTTGATATCCCACCGATGATTCCCGAAGACGGACTCTCGATGGATGCGCACACGACTACGACCGGCCGATTCGAGTTCTACAACGAGTTGCTGAACGGCATCGGCCACCCATTCGGCGATTTTGAGCCCATCGACATCCTTGACGATGAAAGGCGCGCTGAGTATCCGCTCCAGTTTTACGTCGGACGTCACAAGTACTTTATGCAGGGCCAGTTCACCAACATTGCCGAGAACCATCTTCTTGCAGAGAAGCAATTCGGCGTTGCGCTCAATCCTGTTGAAGCAAAGAAGCGAGGCATGGTCGATGGCGAGATAGTCAACGTGGTTAACTCACGCGGAACGATGAGGGTTCCCCTCCAGCTTCGCGACGACATCCCGATGGGCATGGCGCACACATGGTACAGTTTCGACGAGAAGCACTACCCGAACACGTGCTGCCCTCAGGATCTCATGCATGCAGAGAACACTCCTGAGCGTGAGACCGCTGTAATGAGGACCTACTATCCCGCATACGCATATGTGAATATCAATGTGCTAGGTACACCGCAGGTCATGACCCATGTTGCAGGCCCCTACACCCCCGAAGGACTGTGGAACCAGCTCTGCGACGTCCGAAAAATCACGAGCGACGGGAAGGAGGCCTAACATGGCGAACACGATTCTCGTGAACATGAATCGCTGCACGGGCTGTTGGACGTGCTCGATGGCCTGCAAGAGCGCACATCATTTGGATGTCAAGGAGTTCTGGCAGTACGTGCGCACCATCGGCGGCGGTGAGATCGACCAACCGGGCGGCGAATGGCCGAACCTGTACATGAAATGGATGCCCATCTGGAAGCAGAAGTGCGCGAAGTGCTCGGGCGACGCGAGCACGTACGGCAAGCCTTACTGCGTGTACAACTGCCCAGCGGGAGCGCTTACCTACGGGAACGCCGACGATCCGCAGAGCGAGCTGTCGAAGCGCAAGCAGGAGCTGCTCGACAAGGGATTCCGCGTCTACGAGATCCCCGAGTGGGAGGAAACGCGCGAAGGCATCTTATACGCCGAGAATAGCATCTAGCGACAACGCCGAACGAGGCGCCGGACGGTAACGCTGCGCACGAGCGCTGGGCGCAATGGCACCGAGCGATGACGTCGAGCGTCGGCTGGATCACTCCTCATCTGCTCGCATGCAGAGCGCCCGGCCGACGCCTCGTCGGCCGGGCGCTTCTCTTCGCGTTCGCAGGCTGCTGACTTCTCACCTGCCTGCCATAAGTCCGCGCGCTCCCCAAAAGCGAAGGGGCGGAGATCCCTCCGCCCGGCTTTGACGGGCCCAACCCCGAAGGGCCAACCCAACACCCTTGTACTATGCGCACCTCAAAGCGACAAGAGCTCCGACGCTTTGAGGTGTATAAAGGAATCGTCGCACGGAACGGCGATATTGCTAAAAGCTGGATGATTCCGAGGAGTCCGGTCCTCTGATTGCGGCGCTCGCGCGCATCGGCGCCTCCAGGGCGTGAGGTCGCAGCCCGAAACCACCGCACGCCGTCACGACGCGCGATCGCAGCCCGAACTCAGCGCGCGCCGTCACGACGTGCGACCATAGCCGCGGCCGTGGTCGCAGTGCGCGAACGCGCGAGCGCTTGCAGCCAGCTGCATGACGCCCAGCGCCAGGTAGAACACGGACAGCCCGTTGGGGATGAATGCCATCTCGAAGGCGGTCCACGCAATCAGCAGCGCGCCCGCAACACAGCCCCAAGCATAGGACGCCCTGCGATCGCCGCGAAACCGCAGCGCGAGCGCAACGACGTTCGGCACGCCGTTCACCAGCACGAGGGCAAGCCCCGGCCACAGGAAGTCGCCCTTCATGAAGCCCGGCAGCGGAAGCGGGTCGAGCAGCGACACCGACATCCAGTCGTTCCATGAGAGCGGAAGGGCCCACAGCGCGCTCGCCATCATCCAGAGCCCGCACACAAGCGCGCACACCCCATCGAACCAGTTCATGAAGAGCGCGAACCCGCGCGCCGTCTTGTCTAGCATGTCTTTCGCACCTCACTTGCCTTGCCGGCCCTGCCTGGCTCGCATGACCCGCGCGCCCTGCCCGCCGCGCCCGGTTCGCTCACCGCGCTTGCTGCGCTTTCCGCACCCGGCTCGCCCGCCGCGCCTTCGGCACTCTCAAGATCGGCAATATGCTCGAGCACCGGCCTGAGGTACTCGCGGCTGGTGCCGTCGAAGCCCTTCCGCATGATGTCGAGCATTTCCCCAGCTTTCTGATCGCCCTGCGCGCTCTTTCCGAGCATGCGGAAGAACAGGCGCATGGCCACCCTGTCGGCCACACCGAGCCGATCGAGGTCGAATCCCCCGTGGCAGTAGAAATGCGGAAGGTTCGGGTATTCCGCCTTCGGGAAAGTCCTGCGAAATGCCTGCTCGATCTCGCCTTCGCTCGACCAGCCCGAAGCGGGCGGGGGCGTGGCCCCTGTTGCCAGGACGATCACGTGCATGGCGGGGTGCCGCGCCATAACCTGCTTGACCCACGTGGCGCCCTTGATCGTCGCCGCATGAAACCAGCTGCAAAAGACGAGGACATCCAGCGCCTCAACGTCAACGCTGCTGCGGCCGGCATAGGCAACGGCCCTGCACCCAAGATCCTCCGCCAGCCACGTGGCGTACTTTTCGGTGAATCCCGTCTGGGAGCAGTAGACAACCGCCTTGTTCATTTACCTCCCCTTCCCCTTCTGCTCGTGCGCCGCGTTGAACGCGGACAGGTGCCTTTCGCAAAACTCCTTCGCGTCGCTTGCGCCCATCTCGGAGTCGATGGCCATGAGCATGGGGCCGTGGAACTGCTCGGCGGCAAGCCGCACGTCACAGGGGCGAAAGACCCCGACGTCCACCAGATGCGAGAAGACCGCCTCCTGCAGTTCGATCGGGCGCGTGACGAACACCGCCCGGTAGAGCTCGGCGCACCTCGCGTCCCCGTAGCGGCTGATCGCGAGCATGCGCCGGAAAAGCCGTATCCTGCCGTCCTCGAAGAACGGCGCGTAGCTGTCCCAGACCAGCTTTGCGAGGGCGGTCCCCCCAGCCTCCGCGTAGGCATGCGGGTCATCATCCGGCCTGGCGATGGCCCCGGCGCTGCGCACGCAATCCTCGACGTACGCCGCCTCGCGCTCCACTAACGCGTCGAATACCTCCCGCTTCCCGCTGAAGTGGTTGTAAAGCGACGCGGCCTTGACTCCCACGGCGCCCGCTATGTCGCGCACGGTCGTCGCCGCGTACCCCTTTTGGCCGAACAGCGCGAAGGCTTCGTCCAGTATGCGCTCCCGCGCGTTCCCTCCGGCTTTCGACACGGCTCCTCCTTGCTGCAACCTGCACGCGTACACTAACTAACATTTGTTAGCTTAACAGAGCAACAGGCGCATGACAAGGCTCACAGCAAGGATGGACTGGAGAATCTAGGCTTGTTCTCTGCTCGTCCTCCGTTGATGCGACGGCAGGCAGAACGAAGATCCCAGGGATCGCTGGGAAGCGGGAATGCCGCATCATCTCCCTTGAGGGCCTTGGGGCCTAGGTACGGAGAATGCCCGCATTCCCTTATTGGGGGCCTTAACGTTCGAAACACCGACAACGCCCTCTTTGCATCCACAACTCGAAAAAGTTGGATGGAAAATGCCCGTTGTCGGTGCCTTGAGCCCCAAAAACCACCGACAATGCGCCTTTCTCATCCACTTTTTCCGGGAAATCGCCGATAACGGCCTTGTTTCATCCAGAATCGCCTGAGGGGTGGATGCAAAAGCGCCGTTATCGGCAATGAGGGATTAATCTGTGGGATATAGGCAGAAAAGTGTGTAAAGAGT
>NZ_JAAKEC010000008.1 GCF_011038975.1 Adlercreutzia sp. ZJ176
CGCGCGCCGCCGGCTTGTCGCCCTCGCCCCCGCGCGCCGCGCCGGCGCCCGCGCCACCCGCGCCGCGCCCGCCGCGCCTCGAGGCGCCCTTGCGCGCGATCGGCGCCACCTCCACCAGGTCGCCGTCGAACGCGCCGTTCATGCAGGCGGCCGGGACGAAGTACTCTCCCTCCGCCGTCTGCACGAAGCCGAAGCCCCCGGCGCGCGCCACGAGCACACCGCGGGGGTGGGAGCGCGGCGTGCGCCGCGTATGAGAGCGGGTGCGACCCATGCGCCTCGCCGCTAGGCCAGCGGGACCAGCGCGTCCAGCGCGTCGGCGGCGGAGCTCGCCACGTCGATGGCGACCAGGCGCTGCGTGTCGGAGTCGGGGTCGGAGCCCGGTCCCACCACCGTGCTCGGCACCACGCCGATGCCGTCGATGTCGTGCCCGAGCGGGGTGCGGTAGTAGGCCGCGGTGTAGCGCACGGCGCCGCCGAAGCTCAGCTCGCGCACCACCTGCACCGAGCCCTTGCCCAGGGTGGTCTCGCCCACCACGGTGGCGCGCTGGTTGTCCTGCAAAGCCGCCGCGAGGACCTCGGCCGCCGCCGAGGTGTAGCCGTTGACGAGCACGACGAGGGGCGCCTGGGTCACGGTCACGCCCGAGGCGGTCTTGGTGGTGGTGCCCTCCACCGTCTGGATCTGCACGAGCACGCCGCTCTGCACGAACAGGCTGGCCACGTCGACCGCCTGCGTGAGGTAGCCGCCGGGGTTGTCGCGCAGGTCGAGCACGAAGGCGGCGGCGCCCTGCGACGTGAGGCTGCTCACCGCGTTCTTCACCAAATCAGACGAGTTCTGCGTGAACTGGCGCAGGCGGATGTAGCCCACGTCTCCCGTAAGGCCCGTCGACAGGTTCGCCTCCTCGAAGCGGCGGCACGTGAGCGTGGTGGTGAACTCGGAGCCCGTCTCGGCGTCGAGGCTGACGGGATGCATCCACGTGATGGTGACGCTGTCGCCGTCCTCGCGGGCCAGCGCGTTGACCACCTCGGTCATCGTCCACTCATGGCTGCTGTCGCCGTCGATGGCCTCCACGAAATCGCCCTGCACCACGCCCTTGGCCTCGGCCTCCGAGCCCTCGAACACGTCGACCACGTAGGCGCGCCCGTTGTAGTCGGAGAACAGAACGCCGATGCCCGCGTACGAGCGGTCGGCCGTCTCCTTGATGTACTTGGCGTAGCGGTCGGGGTCGAAATAGGTGGCGTACGGGTCGTTCGTGGCCTTCATCAGGGCCGAGAGCATGCTGTTGGCGGCCGTCGACACGTCGTAGACGTCCAGGCTGTTCGCGTTGAGCAGATCCTCCACCTCGGACACGCGCATCGCGGCCGAGTCGTAGGTCGTCTTCTTCGTCGCGCTGCCCGCGCCTGCGGCGTCCTCTTCCTGCGAGAGCGGGAAGCCGAGCGAGGCCACGAACGCCGTCTGGCTGCGCACGAGGAAGCCCGCCGCGAAGGCGATCACCACCGCGATGAACACGCAGAGCACGCGAGCGGCGCGCTTGCCGCGCATCCGCTCGCGTGAGGTGACCGACGCCTGCTTCTTGCGCCGCGCGTTATGTCGAGGAGACTCCCCCATGCCTTCCGCCCGACGCGCCCGCTAGACCTTGAGGTAGCGGCGCATGGCGAGCGCCGAGCCGAACAAGCCGATGATCAGGCCCGCCACCACCAAAGCGGCGTAGATGAACAGGTACATGGTGCCCTCGATGTTGAAGTTGAGGAACATGAGCGCGCTCTGCAGCTGCGGGATGGCGAACATACGCAGAAGCTGGATGGCGCCCACCGCGAGCAGCGAGCCGATGATGGCGTGCAGCGCGCCCTCCATGAGGAAGGGCCCGCGGATGAAGCCGTTCGACGCGCCCACGAGGCGCATGATGGCGATCTCCTTGCGGCGCGCCAGGATGGCCAGGCGGATCGTGTTGTTGATGAACACGAGCGCGATGAAGATCAGAAGCACGATGAGCGCGGCGCCCACGTAGCGCACGTAGTTCGTCAGCGTGAGCAGGCGCTTGGTGGTGGTCGACCCGTACTTGACGGAGTCAGCCACGTCAGCGGGGTCCTCGCAGATGCGGGTGTACGTCTCGTCCGCCACGATCGCGTTGGCCACGCCCTCGACCAGCTGCGCCTCGGTCAGCTCCACGTCGATGGAGGCCGGCAGCGGGTTCACGCCGTCGAGCTGGTCGATGATCTCGGGGTTCGAGGTCATCGAGTTGCGGAAGTTCTCGAGCGCCTGGTCCTTCGTGGTGAACGACACGCTCGCCACGCCCTCCATGTTGCGGATGTCGGCCATGACCTTGTCGATGTCGGCCTGGCTGGCATCGTCGGCCACGTAGGCCGTGATGGACACCTCGTCCTCAACCGAGGACAGCAAGCGGTCGATCATGACGCCGCCCACCAAGAACACGCCGATGATGAGCAGCGAGAGGAAGATCGTGACGATGGAGCCCAACGCGGTGGAGAGGTTGCGGGTAAAGCCCTGCAGGGACTCCTTGAAGAAATAGCCAATGCTAGACATCGAAGCCGTACACCCCCCTGTCCTGGTCGCGCGTGAGGTGCCCGCGGTCGAGCGCGATGACGCGGCGACGCATGTTGTCCACCATCTCGCGGTCGTGCGTGGCGACCAGCACCGTGGTGCCCGTGCGGTTGATGCGCTCGAGCAGGTCCATAATGCCGCGCGAGGTCTGCGGGTCGAGGTTGCCCGTGGGCTCGTCGCAGATCAGAAGCGGTGGGCGGTTCACGATGGCGCGCGCGATGGACACGCGCTGCTGCTCACCGCCGGAGAGCTGGTCAGGCTTCTTGTTGAGCTTCTCCTGCAGGCCCACCAGGCGCAGGACCTCGGGGACCTGCGTCTTGATGACGTGGCGGCTCTTGCCGATGACCTCGAGCGCGAAGGCCACGTTCTCGAACACCGTCTTGTTCGGCAGGAGCTTGAAGTCCTGGAACACGCAGCCGATGTTGCGGCGCAAATACGGCACACGCCAGTTGCGCATGGTGGAGAGGTCCTCGTCAGCGACGAAGATGCGCCCCTCCGAGGGCTTGATCTCGCGCGTGAGCAGCTTGATGAAGGTCGACTTGCCCGACCCCGAGTGCCCCACGAGGAACAGAAACTCGCCCGCGAAGATCTGCAGGGAGATGTCCGAGAGAGCGGGCTTGTTGGGCTGGGCGGGATAGATCTTGGTCACGTGGTCGAAGGTGATGACAGGCGTGCCCATCTGGCCGGGTGTGTCATCAACCTCGAGCACGGGCAGTGCCTGCGATAACTGGGAGGTTATCTGAGCACGGCTTTGGGGTTGAGCTTGGCGCGCGTGGCCGGCATGGCGGCCGCGACGCGGCGTGAGCTCCCCCCGGCTCGTTTCATTCGTCACAGTTTGCTCCGTTCAAGTAGTCATTATGCACTGAGACGTACAAATTCTAGCAGACGCCCTATCGGGCCCTGACCGTCTTCACAGCTTCAACAATGGCAGCGGCATCAAGCTCGAAGTAGGCGAGCAGCTCCTCGAACTCGCCCGACTTGCCGAATCGGTCGCGCACGCCCACGAACTCGCAGGGCGCGGGGTGCTTGCGCGCCAGCAGCTCGGCCACGGCCGACCCGAGGCCGCCGATGACGGAGTGCTCCTCGGCGACCACGACGCGGCGTGTCTTGGCAACCGAGGCCAAGATGGTTCCCTCGTCGAGCGGCTTGACCGAGAACGCGTCGATGACCTCGGCCGACACGCCTTCTGCGGCGAGGGCCTCAGCGGCGGCAAGCGCCTCGCGGATCTCCACGCCGCACGCCACGATGGTGACGTCGGCCCCCTCGCGCAGCACGTAGGCGCGGCCGAGCTCGAGCTCCACGTCGTCGTCGTACACGCACGGCACGCTCGCGCGGCCCATGCGCACGTACACCGGGCCCGGCGTGGCGGCGGCGAGCTTGAGCGCCGCGCGCGCCGCGGCGTAGTCGGCGGGCACGAGCACGCGCATGCCAGGCAGCCCGCGCATGAGCGAGACGTCTTCGAGCATCTGGTGGCTGCCGCCGTCGGGGCCCACCGAGATGCCCGCGTGCGTGGGGGCGATCTTCACGTTGAGATTGGAGTAGCACACGGTGTTGCGGATCTGGTCGTAGGCGCGGCCCGTGCCGAACACGGCGAACGAGCCCGTGAAGGCGATGTTCCCCGTGAGGGACAGGCCCGCGGCCACGTCGATCATGTTCTGCTCGGCGATGCCGCAGTTGAACAGGCGGTCGGCATGGCCCGCGTCAGCGAGCTTCTTGGTGGTGGTCGACCCGGAGAGGTCGGCGTCGACGGCGACGACGGGCACGCCCGCGTCGGCGAGCTCGGCGAGCGTCACGCCGAACGCCGCGCGCGTCGCCTTCTTCGTCTGGGCCTGTTCGGGGGTTGCAAGCTTAACCACGATCGTCCTCCTCTATGCGCGCGCAGCTTGCAGGTCGGCAAGCGCGGTCTGAAGTTGCTCTGCGTTGGGGGCCTTGCCGTGCCAGCCGGCCTGGTTCTCCATGAACGACACGCCCTTGCCCTTGACGGTGTGCGCGATCACGGCGTGCGGGACGTCCCCGCCGGCGGCCTTGGCGGCGCCGAATACCTCCACAAGCGCTTCCAGGTCATGCCCGTCGACGTGGGTGACCTCCCACCCGAAGGCGGCGAACTTGGCGCCGAGGTCCTCGGGACTGCACACGTCGGTGATCTTACCGTCGATCTGCAGGCCGTTGTTGTCGACGATGGCCACGAGGTTGCCGAGCTTGCGGTGCGCGGCGAACATGGCCGCCTCCCAGACCTGGCCCTCCTCGCACTCGCCGTCGCCCAAAAGCGCGAACACGCAGCCGGCCTCGCCGTCGAGCGCCAGGCCCGCCGCCGTGCCCGCCGCGATGGACAGGCCCTGGCCGAGCGACCCGGTGGACACCTCGACGCCGGGGACCATGCTCGAGTCGGGATGCCCCTGCAGGCGCGTGCCGAGCTTGCGCAGCGTGGCGAGCTCGTCGGTCGGGAAGTAGCCCGCGTGCGCGAGCGTGGCGTAGAGCGCGGGCGCGGCATGCCCCTTGGCGAGGAAGAACCAGTCGCGGCCGGCCATCTGGGGGTCGGCGGGGTCGTGCTCCATGACGCCGCCGAAGTACAGCGCCGTCAGGATGTCAGCGCACGAGAGCGAGCCTCCGGGGTGCCCGCTTCCCGCCTCGGCGATCATCGACACGATGTCGATGCGGATGCCCCGCGCCTGAGATTCCAGTGAACGAGAGTCCATGCTGTTCCTTCCCTCATGAGAATGTCGCGCTTATATTATCATTACTGCTATGGCTGTCGCAGGTCGGATCGTAACGTCAGCGAGAAGCTCTGACGTGTTTCAGATAGCCCCGCCTTTGGGCCAAGCGGCCTTCGTGCCGCGCCGCGCCCGAAGGCGCCTCCCTACTGCGAGACGCGCCACTTGTGGAATCCGATGACGAACTCCTCCAGGTCGCCGCCGAGCACCGCGTCGACGTTGCCCGTCTCCACGCCGCTGCGCAGGTCCTTCACCATCTGGTAGGGGTAGAGCACGTAGTTGCGTATCTGGCTGCCGAACGAGTTGTCCATGCGCTCGCCGCGCAGCGCGTCGATCTCCTCCTGGCGCTTGCGCTCCTCGAGCTCGTAGAGCTTGGCGCGCAGCACGCGGAAGGCGGCCTCCTTGTTCTGGAGCTGGCTCTTCTCGTTCTGGCAGGTGACCACGATGCCCGTGGGCTCGTGCGTCAGGCGCACGGCCGAGTCGGTGGTGTTCACGCACTGCCCGCCCGGACCGCTCGAGCGGTACACGTCGACGCGCACGTCGGCGGGGTTGAGGTCCACCTCGATGTCGTCGGCGAGCACGGGAAGCACCTCGACGCCCGCGAAGGTGGTCTGGCGGCGCGCCTTCACGTCAGTCGGCGAGATGCGCACGAGGCGGTGCACGCCGATCTCGCTGCGCAGCATGCCGTAGGCGTAGCGCCCCTCGATCTGGATGGTGGCCTTGTCGAGCCCGATGCCCTCGCCGGGCACCACGTCGAGCGCGGTGACCTTCCAGCCCTTCGCGTCGGCGTAGCGCGTGTACATGCGCCAGAGCATCTCGGTCCAGTCCTGGGCCTCGAGGCCGCCCTGCCCGGGGTTCACCGTGAGGATGGCGTCGCCCTCGTCGAACTCGCCCGAGAACCACGAGGTGATCTCGAGCGCGGCGAGCTGCGCAGCGAGCGCGGCGGTCGCCTCGGCGTACTCGTCGGCGAACGCCTCGTCCTCGCTCGCCAGCTCGAGCGCCGCGCGGGCGTCCTCGAGGGTGGAGACGGCCTCGTCGTAGTCGTCGATGGTGGCGCGCAGGTTCGACGCGCGCTTCGACACCGCGCTCGCGCGCGCCGCGTCGTTCCAGAACGCCGGGTCGGACGCCTGCTCGTCGAGCTTTCTCAGCTCGGATGACTTGTCGTCGATGTGGAGGAAGGCGCGCGCGTCAGCCACGCGCGCCGCAAGCTCCTCGAGCTCCTTGTTCTCTTTCTCAGCCATGTCGTCTTTCTCGTATCGCCAAACTCCCAACCGCGGCAACCGGCACACCGCCGCGAAGCCGCCCGCCCCGCCGGGACGAACGTCTTTTGAGCGGGACCTACTGGTTCATGCCGTGGCACTTCTTGAACTTCTTGCCCGAGCCGCAGGGGCAGGGGTCGTTGCGGCCCACGTTGGCGAAGGGGTCGTCCTTGTCCTTCACGTAGGTCTGCGGCTTGGCCGGGGCGGGCTTGGGCACCGTGCTCGCCGCGGCGGCCGCGGGCGCGGCGGCGGCGCGCGCCGAGCGCATTCCCGAGGACTGGAGCGCCGATTCGGGCGAGGAGTAGCTCATCTTGCGCTCGAGCGGGTTCTCGGCGTTGATGGACTCCGGCGCCGGCGCGGCAGTCGCGATCTCGAGGCGCAGCAGCGTGCGCAGGTAGTCGTCGTACATCGAGCCGGTAAGCTTCTCGAAGGCGTTGTACGCCTCGTTCTTGTACTCCACGAGCGGGTCGCGCTGACCGAAGGCGCGCAGGCCGATGCCCGTCTTGAGGTAGTCCATCTCGGAGAGGTGGGCCATCCAGCGCGTGTCGATGATGCGCAGCATCACCTGGGCCGCGAGGTTCTTCATGAGGTCGTGCCCCAGGGCGTCGGCTTTCTCCGCGTATACCGCGCCGAGATACTCCTCGATGGCCTCCGCCACCGCCGCGGGGTCGTCGTCGTGGTCGAGCGCCGCCACGCTGAAGCCGGTCCGGCCCGTCATGTTCGCCACCCAGAGGTCGACCGCCTTCACGTCCCAGTCGTCGCTCGCGACGCGGTCGGGACAGTTCTCCGCCACCACGGCCGCCGCGGCGTCGGCGATGATCTCGGGGATGCGCTCGGACATGTCCTTGCCGTCGAGGATGGCGTTGCGCTCCTCGTAGATGGCCTTGCGCTGCAGGTTCATCACGTCGTCGTACTCGAGCACGTTCTTACGCGCTGAGAAGTGCATCGACTCCACCTGGCGCTGCGCGCTCTCGATGGACTTCGACACCATGGAGGCCTGGATCGGCATGTCGTCGGTCATGTCGGCCTTCTGCATCATGTTGGAGATGGAGTCCATCTTCGAGCCGCCGAACAATCGCATGAGGTCGTCCTCGAGCGAGAGGTAGAACTGCGTGGTGCCCGGGTCGCCCTGACGGCCGGAGCGGCCGCGCAGCTGGTTGTCGATGCGGCGGCTCTCGTGGCGCTCGGTGCCGATGACGCACAGGCCGCCCGCCGCGCGCACCTGCTCCTGCTCCGCGGAGCACACCTTCTTCGCGTCGGCGAGGGCGCTTGCGCGCTGCTCGGGCGTGGGGCAAGCCGGGTTCGGCGCGCCCTCCTCGGTGAGCGCGGGGGCCTCCGGGTCAAGCCCGCGGGCGCGCAGCAGGTCGTCGGCGAGCACGTCCGGGTTGCCGCCGAGCAGGATGTCGGTGCCGCGGCCGGCCATGTTGGTGGCGATGGTGACCGCGCCGGTGCGCCCAGCCTGCGCCACGATGTGCGCCTCGCGCTCGTGGTGCTTGGCGTTCAGGGTCTCGTGTCTGATGCCGCGCTTGTCGAGCAGGCGGCTCAGGCGCTCGGAGTTCTCGATGGACACCGTGCCGATCAGGCAGGGCTGCCCCGCTGCGTGGCGCGCGGCGATGTCGTCGGCCACGGCGTTGAACTTCGCCTCGACCGTGCGGTACACCAGGTCGTTCTCGTCGACGCGCACCACCGGCCGGTTCGACGGGATGGCGACCACGCCCAAGTTGTAGATCTGGCGGAACTCCGACTCCTCGGTCATGGCGGTGCCCGTCATGCCGGAGAGCTTCTCGTAGAGGCGGAAGTAGTTCTGCAGCGTGATGGTGGCGAGCGTCTGGTTCTCCTCGCGCACGCGCACGCGCTCCTTCGCCTCGAGCGCCTGGTGCAGGCCCTCGGAGTAGCGGCGGCCCTCCATGATGCGGCCCGTGAACTCGTCGACGATCTTGACCTCGCCGTCGATCACCACGTAGTCCACGTCGCGGTGGAAGAGGAACTGGGCCTTCAGCGCCTGCTGCAGGTGGTTCGCCAGCTGGCCGGACGGGTCGGCGTAGATGTTGTCGATGCCGAGCATCAGCTCGATCTTCTCCAGGCCGCTCTCGGTGGCGTTGATGGTGCGCTTGGCCTCGTCCATGTCGAAGTCGACGCCCTCCTTGAGCCCGGGCATGACGCCGGCGAAGCGCTTGTAGGTGTCGGCCGCCTGCGTGCCCGCGCCGGAGATGATGAGCGGGGTGCGCGCCTCGTCGATGAGGATGGAGTCGACCTCGTCGACCACGGCAAAGTGGTGCCCGCGCTGCACGCGGTTGCTCCCGCGCGTGACCATGTTGTCGCGCAGGTAGTCGAAACCGAACTCGGAGTTCGTGCCGTAGGTGACGTCGGCCTTGTACGCCGGAATCTTCGAGGCGGGGCGCATGCCGTTCTGGATGAGGCCCACCTCCATGCCGAGGAACCTATAGATCTGGCCCATCCACTCGGAGTCGCGCTTGGCGAGGTAGTCGTTCACGGTGACGATGTGCACGTTGTGCCCGGGGATGGCGTTGAGGTAGCCCGCCAGCGTGGAGACGAGCGTCTTGCCCTCGCCGGTCTTCATCTCGGCGATCTTGCCGTCGTTCAGGGCCATGCCGCCGATGAGCTGCACGTCGAAGTGACGCAGGCCCGTGGTGCGCCGGGATGCCTCGCGCACGGCGGCGAACGCCTCGGGCAGAAGCGCGTCGAGCGGCTCGCCCGCCGCGTGGCGCTCGCGGAAGGCCGGGGTGAGGGCGCGCAGCTCCTCGTCGGAGCGCGCCTCCATCTCAGGCTCGAGCGCGTTGATCTGCTCTACGACCTTCTCGTAATTCTTGAGCTGCTTGCCCTCGCCGAGGCTGAGCAGCTTGGAAAGAAATCCCATGTCGTGTTCCGTCCTTCTCCTGGGAAGCGGTTTCGCCGCGCGGACCTCGCGCGATGCGCGGGCCTGCGGGAAAGTACAAGCCTCCTTATTCTAATGCACCCCACCTCAACGCGGCGGAATTACATACGACCGCCAAGGAGCGAAGAGGCGCCGCGGGCGGCGCGAGGGCGCGAGGGCGAGGGCGCGCGGGCGCGGGGGCGCGGGCGCGGCGGGGCGGGGCGGGCCCCCTCATGCGAGCGGCTCCTCCGTCTCGATGATGGAGCGGTACAGCTCGACGGTCTTCGCGGAGGGGTCGATCCCCAGCTCGTCGGAGAGGAAGCGGCGGCAGGCGAAGTACGTCTCGATCGCGGAGGCGCGCTGGTCGGCGGCGACCTGCGCCTCCATGAGCGCCAGGTAGGCGTCCTCCCGCGCGGCGTCGCGGCGCAGCGCCTCGCGCGCGAACCACACCGACCCGCGCGCCTCGCCGCGCTGCGAGAGCCGGATCGACGTCGCGATCAGCCCGTCGATGAGCTGCACGCGGTAGCGGTCGCGCATCGAGGCGATGATCTCGTTGTCCTCCTCCCCCGGCATGAGGTCGTCGGCGTACACGTCGCACACCTGCGCGTAGAGCTCCTCCCACCCCTCGGACTCCGGCACGCCGAACAGAAGCGTGCGCGAGAGCGCCTCGAAGGCGGCCACGTCGCTCGTCACGAGCCGCGGGTCGAGCCGGCACCCGTTCTGGCTGCGGATGAGGTACGGGCAGTGCTCCCCCACGCGCAGCGCGCGGTTGAGCTTCGACCAGATGCTGTAGAAGTTCTTGCGCGCCGCCTCCGGCGTGGCGGCCGGCCACATCAGCGCCGCCAGGCGGTCGCGCGCGACCTCGCGGCCACGGTTGAGCACGAGCATGGCGAGCAGCGTCCTGGTCTTGACGCGGCTGAAGGCGCGCGGGTCGACGAGCTCGTCGCCGATGCGCGCCTCGAGGCCGCCGAACAGGCGCACGAACAGGGTGGGCACGGCGGTGCGCGCCGTTATCGCGTAGGCGGCCGACGTGTCGTGCGCACGGAACGGGTCGGGGTGCGCGAGCTGGAACTCCCGCCGCTCGCCGCGGCGCGCGTCCTGGGAGCGCCGGTAGCGCTCGCGCTGCCCGATGCACGCCACCTCGGCGCGCCGCAGCGTCGCCGCCGTCGCAGGCGCGGGGGCGAACGCGGCGAGGCGGCCGTCGCGCGCCACCGCTCGCTCGAGCGCTTCGCTGGCGGCGAGCGCATACCAGCTCGGCGCGCCGTGGGCGCAGGCAGCCGCGAGCGCGGCGCCGACGAAGGAGGCGATCATGTCGGCGGCGAGGCGGCCGTCCGAGGCGCGCAGGCCGACGAGCTGGCTTGCAAGCTGGCCGGTGCCGTCCTCGCAGGCCAGGTCGTCGAGCAGCCACGCCGCGCCGAGCAAAAGCGCGTTTCGCAGGCCGCGCGGGCAGGCGGGAGAGCCTGAGGCGTCGGCCGCCGCGGCGCGCTCCCACGCCCGCAGCCGCTCGCCCGCCTCGGGCGCGGCGGCGAGGCGCGCAAGCAAAGGCCACGCCATCGTGTCGTCGGCGGCGCGGGCCGTCTCCTCGTCAAGCGGGGTGCGGGACGTCGGCGCCATGAGCCCTTCGAGCGCCAGCACCGCGCGCTCGCGCACCTCGGGCGCGCCCTCCCGCGCGAGCAGCACGTTCGCACGCACGCGGTCGAGCGGGGAAGCGGCCGAGGAGCGGGTCACGCGCCGCGCGTAGGCGAGCGCCTCGGGGACGTCGTCGAGCATGAGGCACGCCCAGCCGCGCAGGCTCGAGAGCACGTCGTGCATGCCGGTCGCCCCGCGCGCCACGTCCTCGTGCATCTCGCAGAAGGCGTGCGCCTCGCCGTGCTCGAGCAGCTCCCAGCCGTGCGCGCACGCCCACGTCGCGGCCGCGCCCTTCGCCGCGAGCGCCACCATGAGCCGGCAGGCCCGCACGAGCCGCCCGCGGGCGAAGAGCTCCTCGGCGAGGCGGGCGGCGAGCTCATCGCGGGCAGAACACGCCGAGGCCGCCGCCATGTCGTCCATGCGGTGCCCGAAGGCGACGCCGAGCTCGCCCGCCTCCAAGCTGACGGCGCGGTACGTTCCCGCCCTCCCGTCGATTCCCAGAAACGCGTAGCCGTCCTCGAGCAAGCGCGCGATCTCGCACGCGCGCTCGCACGGCAGGAATACGGCCAGGTCCTCCACGCTCCCCTCCCCGAGCGCGAGCAGCACGAGCATGCCGAGGCGCACGTCGCCGGGAAGCTCCTCGCGCCGCACGCCCTCCATGAGCGTGCGGGCGCCCCCTTCGCCCCACCGCAGGCACGCCACGCGCTCGCCCGGCGCGCAGGTCCGCCGCAGCTCCTCGCCCATGCGCCCGCTCGCCACCTCGCAGGACAGCTCCTCGTCGCTCAGCAGCAGGTCAACGCCGCGCAGCAGCATGCGGTCGCGCAGCAGCGGCGCGAACGAGTCAGCGGAGGGCACGCAGGTCACGATCACCTCGATCCTGCGGTCGAGCAACGCGTCGACGAGGCGCGCGAACGAAAGCGTGCGGTCGTCGTCGAGGCGCGGCACGTCCTCGCACACCACGAGCGCCGCCTGGGGATCGAGCCTGCACACGGAGCTCAAGAGCACGTCGGCGTCGAGGTCGCGCAGAAAGCACGGGGAGCGGCCGTTGATCCAGAACACGTGCTGGAACGAGCACACCACGTCGGCGTACTCGAAGGCGAGGGCGGACTTGCCGAAGCCCGCGGGCGCCACCACGAAGCGCGCCACATGCCGGTCGCGCAGAAGGCGGGCGATCAGATCAGAGCGGGAGAAGTGGCGGCGCGCGATGACGCCTTCGGGGCGACGGCCTCTGCAGCAGCAGGCCTCGACGAACGTGGGCACGGATGCGCTCCTCGTCTGCCGAGGGGCGCATCAGCTGGGAGCAACGCGCCATGCTAGGCAAAGCCCCCTGCCCAAGCAAGGAGGACACATGTGCGCCCCGTCGGGCGCATCGCGCGCGACAGCTGCGCTGAGCGCGCGAACCCGTCTTTGGGCACAGCAGAAGAACTGTCCCGAAAGACGGGTTGGGATAGGTGATGGGTTAGGTGGCGCGAAGCGCCGATTCCCTATTTGCCGAGCATCTTGGCGATGCGCTCGGAGTACGGGATGTCGGCAAGGCCCGCCTCAGCGGCCAAGTCGACCACCGGCGCGTCGTTCCACAGCGCCTCGAGGCGGTAGTACTCGCGCGTCTCGGGCATGAACACGTGCACCACGATGTCGCCGTAGTCCAGAAGCGACCACGAGCCGTCGCCGGACACCTCGCGGTGGCTCGGCTTGACCTGAGCCTCCTCGCGCAGCTTGTCCTCGATCTCGTCGATGATGGCCTCCACCTGGCGCGAGTTGGCGGCGGTGACGATCACGAAGTAGTCGGTGACGCCGATGAGCTCGCGCACCTCCTGCACCATGATGTCGGTGGCCTTCTTCTCGTCGGCCGCGCGCGCGGCGATGATGGCGCACCTGCGCGAAAAAGCAGCCTGCTCGGCAATCTTGTCGGTCATTTCCTTCCTTTCTTCTTACGCGGATGCGCGTTTTGGTAGCGCGCAGCGTAGGCGTTCCAGATAGCGATCGTGTCGGGGGCGAGCGCGCTGCCCCGGTCGAGCATGAGCACGAGCCAGTGGCGGTACGTCAGGAAGAAGAGGTCCTCCAGGCTCGCCTTCCCCACCTGCGCGCGCAGCTCGTCGACCGGCCCGAACGTGCGGCCGGGCTCGAGCGCGTCGGCGATGTAGACTACCATGTCGAGCGGCTCCATGTCGAGGGCGCCGACCGTGTGGCGGTCGATGGCCCGTATGACGTCGGCGGGTATCGCGGGGAACGCGCGCGCAAGCGCCACCGCAGCCGTCATGCCGTGCAGCACGCGCGGGATGGCCAGGTACTCCGGGGGGACGTCCATCCCCAGCTCGCGCACGCGCGCGAGCATGCCCTCGTCGTCGTAGCCCTTGTCCCAGTCGTGCAGAAGCCCCGCGAGGCGCGCCTTCCGCTCGTCGACGCCGTAGGCCCGCGCGAGGCGCTCAGCCGTCTCGGCCACGCCCTCGATGTGCTCGAGGCGCTTGGCGCTCACGCGGTCGCGCAGCTCGGCGTGCCGCGCGCGATAGAACTTCCCGCCCAGCGGATCAGCCGCCATCGCTTGCGCTCCCTTCTCGTTCCCTTCGCCAGCTGCGCTGGCTGCACCGGCCGCGCCAGCCGCACCGGATCCGTCGGCTACGCGCTTCCCGCCAGCTTCGCCGGCCGCGTCAGGTTCGCCAGCCCCGCCGGCCGCCCCCTCCCCGCCCGGGCCGCCCGCAGCCGCGCGCGCCGCCTTCGTCGCGTAGGGCGCCGCGCCTTCTCCGCGGTACAGCTCGTGCCGGTGCACGTAGTCGCATACCGCCAGCGGCGTGAGGTAGCGCAGCGAGTAGCCCGCATGCACCCGCGCGCGCAGGTCGCTCGACGACACGGACAGCGCCGTCACCTCGACGTAGCTCACGTCGTAGTCGCCCAGGCTGGCAAGCTCCTCCTTGAACGCGTCCGTCACCACGTAGCCGGGGCGCGTGACCGCGATGAAGCGCACGAGCGAGGCGATCTCCGCGCTCTTGCGCCAACGCGCGATCGACAGGATGGAGTCGGCCCCCGTGATGAAGAAGAGCTCGACGTTTTCGGGGTAGTGCGCGCGCAGGGCCCGCACGGTGTCCACCGTGTAAGTCACGCCGCCGCGGGCGATCTCCATGGCGCTCACGTCGAAGTGCGGGTTGGGCAGCGCGGCGAGGCGGCACATCTCGAGGCGCATCCGCCCCGGCGTGACGTCGCGGTCGCGCTTAAAGGCGGGGTTGCCCGTAGGGATGAACACCACCGCGTCGAGGCCGTACGCCTCGCGCGCCTGCTCGGCGCAGGCCAGATGCCCGATGTGGATGGGGTCGAACGTGCCGCCCATGATGCCGAGGCGCGCAGGCGCGCCGTCGGCCCCCAGGCTGTCGAAGCGCTCGCACACCGTCGGCGCGCCCGCGCCTGCCGGGCGCGCCGACGTGCGCGCGCGTCCCGTGTCTTCGCAGGACGCACTCACTGCGCGCGCACCTGCCCATCCCCGCGCAGGACGTACTTGTACGAGGTGAGCGCGTCGAGCGCGAACGGCCCGCGCGCGTGCAGCTTCTGCGTGGAGATGCCGATCTCGGCGCCGAGGCCGAACTGCCCGCCGTCGGTGAACGCCGTCGACGCGTTCGCGTACACCGCCGCCGCGTCCACGCGCGCCAGGAAGCGCTCGACGGCGTCCTCGTCGGCGGCCACGATGGCCTCGGAGTGCTTCGTGCCGTAGCGGTTCACGTGCGCGATGGCCTCGTCGACGCCGCTCACGCACTTGACGGCGATCTCGGGCGCGAGGTACTCGGTCGCCCAGTCCGCCTCGGTCGCGGCCACGCAGCGCACGTCCGGGCCCGCCTCCGCGGCGCACGCGCAGGCCAGCTCGTCGCCGTGCACGAGGACCCCGCGCGCTGCCAGCGCGGCGAGCGCACCGGGCAGAAACGCGCGCGCGACCTGCTCGTCCACGAGCAGCGTCTCCGCGGCGTTGCACACGCCGAAGCGGCGGCACTTCGCGTTGAGCACGATGTCGCGCGCCATCGCCAGGTCCGCCGAGGCGTGCACGTACACGTGGCAGTTGCCCGTGCCCGTCTCGATGACCGGCACGCGCGAGCACTCCACGCAGTGGCGGATGAGCCCCGCGCCGCCGCGCGGGATGAGCACGTCGACGATGCCGTGCAGCTGCATGAGCGCGTCGGTGGCCGCGCGGTCGGTGGTGGTGATGGCGCAGACGGCGTCGGCCGGCAGGCCCGCGCTCGCGGCCGCCTCCGACAGCACGCGCGCGATCACCTCGTTGGAGCGCGCCGCCAGGCTGCCGCCGCGCAGCACGCAGGCGTTGCCCGACTTCACGCAGATGCCCGCGGCGTCGGCCGTCACGTTCGGGCGCGCCTCGTACACCATGGCGACCACGCCGAGCGGCACGCTCACGCGCGTGAGGCTCATGCCGTTGTACAGCGTGCTCTCCATCTGCACGCGCCCGAGCGGGTCGGGCAGGCGCATGAGGTCCTCGAGCGCCGCGGCCATGGCCTCCACGCGCCCCTCGTCGAGCATGAGCCGGTCGAGGATCGACGCGCTCGTGCCCTTCTCGCGCGCCGCGGCCATGTCAGCAGCGTTGGCCTCGACGATCTCGCCCGCGTGCGCACGCAGGGCGGCCGCCATGGCCATGAGCGCGGCGTTGCGCGCCTCCGCGCTCGCCGCGCCCACCTCCGCGCTCGCCGCGCGGGCGCGCAGGGCCAGCTCCCGCACCTCGTTCTCGATGTTCACCTCGCCCATCTCAGGCCCCCTTCCGCTCGTAAGCGAATGAATGTTCCCATTATAAGCCAAACGCCCTTGGGTTGACGTACCGTCGGCGGTACATCAACCCGACTTTTTACTCGAAGACGACAAGCTCGTCGCGGTGCACCAGCGGGCGCTCCGCGAGCGGCGCCAGAAGCCGGTTGCCCAAAAGCGCCTCGCGGGTGCGCCCGCAGGCCAGCTCCACCTCGTCGCTCGCGAACGCCACCTTGCCGCGCGCCACGATATGCCCCGTCTCGTCCTTGATGTCGATGATGTCCTCGGCGTCGAAGCGCCCGTCGACGCGCGTGACGCCCACGCACAGTAGCGAGCTGCCGCGCTCCACGAGCGCGCGGTGCGCGCCCTCGTCCACGATCACCGCGCCGCGCACCGCGTCGCCGAGCGCGAGCCAGAGCTTCTTCGGCGTGATCTCGTGCGGCCGCTCGTTCGCCACGAAGAGCGTGCCCACGGGACGCCCCGCCGCCGCGTCCACCACGGCGTCGGGCCGGCGTCCGTGCGCGATGACCATGGGGATGCCCGCCACCATGAGCACGCGCGCGGCCTTGATCTTCGTGACCATGCCGCCCGACCCCACCACCGAGCCCGCGTCGCCCGCCACGCCCATGATGCGGCGGTCGATGCGCTCCACCTTCTCGATGAGGCGCGCGCCGGCCACCTTCGCGGGGTTCGCGTCGTAGAGGCCGTCGATGTCGGACAGGATCACCATGAGGTCGGCGTCAATGAGGCAGGCCACGAGCGCCGCGAGCGTGTCGTTGTCGCCGAAGCGGATCTGCTCGACCGACACCGTGTCGTTCTCGTTCACCACCGGCACCACGCCGAGCTCGAGCAGGCGCGAGAGCGTGTCGCGCGCATGCAGGTAGGCCGTGCGGTCGGCCGTGTCGCGGCGCGTGAGCAGCACCACCGAGGTGACGATGCCGTGCGCGGCGAAGGCGCGCGAGTACGCCGCCGAGAGCGCGCTCTGGCCCACCGAGGCCGCGGCCTGCAGGCTCGGCATGTCGGAGGGTCGCTTCGCGATGCCGAGCGCCTCCAAGCCGCACGCGATGGCCGCCGAGGTCACGATGACCGGCTGCCAGCCCGCCGCGCGCACGTGCGCGATCTGGTCGGCGAGCGCATCGAGGTAGGCGTAGTCGATGGAGCTCTCCGAAGTGGTGAGGGTCGAGGAGCCGATCTTGATGACGAGGCGGCGCGGGGTGGCCGCCGTCGCAGCCCCAGCTCCCGCCGCAGTCGCAGCCCCGGCTGCCGCCGCCGCTCCCGCAACCCCGTCGGCGGCCACCGCGCCGCCCCTGTTCTCAGCTTCGCACGTCATAGGTCAAGCTCCTGGTACACGTCGACGGCACCCTCGGGCGACTCGTACTCGAACGAGCGCCCCACGATGCGGATCTCGTCACCGTCGAGCGCGCCCGCCTTGCGCAGCGCGTCGTCCACGCCGAGCCGCTTGAAGCGGTGCTGCAGGAAGGTGACGGCCTCCTCGTTCTCCCAGTCGGTCTGCACCACCATGCGCTCGACGCGCGTGCCCGTCACGCGGAAGACGCCCGGGCCCTCCTGCGTGACGAAGAAGCGCGCCTCGCGGGCCTCGCGCTTGTGCTCCCAGATGTGGTCGTACTGGACCTCGGCGGCGGCGCGCTCGCGCGCGGCCTCGCGCAGCTCGTGCACCTTGGTGGCGATGGCGGCCTTGAGCGACTCGACGCCCTTGCCCGTGAGCGCGCTGATGCGGTAGAGCTTCGGGTCGATGGGGCTCGGCGCGAACTCGTTGCCGCCGGCCGCGGCGATGGAGTCGGCGCGCACGCGTTCCGCGAGCTGGGCGCACACCTCGTCGGTGCCCGGCACGTCGATCTTGTTGGCCACCACGATGCGCGGGCGCCGCCCCAGCTCCTCGGCGTAGAGCGCAAGCTCGCGGTTGATGACCTCGTAGTCCTCGAGCGGGTCGCGCCCTTCGTAGTCGCCCGTGAGGTCCACCACGTGCACGATGAGCGCCGTGCGCTCGATGTGGCGCAGAAACTCGTGCCCGAGCCCGCGTCCCTCGTGCGCGCCCTCGATGAGGCCGGGCACGTCGGCCACCACGAAGCTCAAATCCCCGCTCGTGGCCACGCCGAGGTTCGGCACGAGCGTGGTGAACGGGTAGTCGGCGATCTTCGGGCGCGCCGCGCTCATCTTGGCGATGAGCGAGGACTTGCCCGCGCTCGGCATGCCCACGAGCGCCGCGTCGGCCATGAGCTTCATCTCGAGCTCGATCCAGCCCTCCTGCGCCGGCTCGCCGAGCTCGGCGAAGGCGGGCGCGCGGCGGGTGGAGGTGACGAAGTGGATGTTGCCGCGGCCGCCGACGCCGCCGCGCGCCACCGTGACCCGCTCGCCGTCGTGCGTGAGGTCGGCGATGAGCTCGCCCGTTTCCTTCTCTTCCTCGAAGTACTCGCGCACCACCGTGCCCACCGGCACCTTCAGCACCAGGTCGGCGCCTTGGGCGCCGTGCATGCGGCTGCCGCGGCCGTGCGTGCCGCGCTCGGCCTTGAAGTGGTGCTTGAAGCGGTACTCGATGAGCGAGGACACGCTCGCGTCGGCCTGCACGATGACGTTGCCGCCGTGCCCGCCGTCGCCGCCGTCAGGCCCGCCCTTGGGCACGTGGGCCTCGCGGCGGAACGACATGCAGCCCGCGCCGCCGTTCCCGCCGCGCACGTTGATGCGCACCTTGTCTATGAACATGGAGGATAACCTTTCGACCTCTGCGTCAAGCGTCCGCATGGGACGGTTTTGGCCTACTTTACCAACAAAAGTGCCCCCTGACGAGCAGAGGGCACCAAGAAGCAACTATTGAGCGGCTGCAGGGGCTTTTACGCCTCGGGGCGCACGTGCACGCGGCGCTTGACGCCGCGGGTGAAGTCGACCTTGCCGTCGCACAGGGCGAACAGGGTATCGTCGCTGCCGCGGCCGACGTTCTCGCCCGGATGGAAGTGCGTGCCATGCTGGCGGACGATGATCTGGCCCGTCTTGATGGTCTCGCCTGCGAACTTCTTGACGCCGAGACGCTTTGCGTGGGAGTCGCGGCCGTTGCGAGTGGAGCCTAAGCCTTTTTTGTGTGCCATGAGTAATTCCCTCCCTTACGTTACTCGGCGGTAGCGGTACCGACGGACGTGATCTGGACGCGCGTAAGCTGCTGGCGATGGCCGCGCAGCTTCTTGTAGTTCTTGCGCTTCTTGAACTTGAAGACGAGCTGCTTCTCGCCCTTGAACTGCTCGAGCACGGTGGCGGTGACCTTCGTCTCGGCGGCCTTCACGGGGTCGGCCTCGACCTTGTCGCCGTCGACGACGCAGATGGCCTGAAGCTCGACGGTGGCGCCGACCTCGGCATCGAGCTTCTCGATGTTGATCTTGTCACCCGGGGCAACCTTGTACTGCTTGCCGCCAGTCTTTACGATTGCGTACATGTCTTCTACTCCTCATTTGAAATAAACGCAAGGCGATAGCTTAGCAGCGTGACCGTAGCAAGTCAACCAAGCCCCGTGAAGCCCGAGGCGGCTGTCCGTATGCACGATCCCCGCGTATCATCGCACTTATTCCGAAGCTGCACCTTTTTGGCGCAACCTTGAAGATGATAGCAGATAATCGCCCGCTCCGCGCCGAGAACTTGCGGGTTTTTTTCGCCAGCCTGCACGGGGTGCGAGCGCGGCTGCGCGGCTGCGGGGGCGCGGGACGCGGGCGCGGGGCGCGGGTGCGGGGTGCAGGCGCGGGCAACCTCGCGGCCCGCAGCCGCCTGCCGCGGGTCGGCCCGCTAGTGCGCCTCGGCCCAGGTCGCGCCCCAGGACACGTCGACGCTCAGGGGGACCGCAAGCTCGACGACGCCCTCCATCACCTCGCGCACGAGGGCGGCCAGGCGCTCCACCTCGCCGGCGGGCACGGAGAAGTCGAGCTCGTCGTGAACCTGGATCATGAGCTGCGCCTCAAGTCCCTCCGCGCGCATCCGGCGCAGGCACTCCGCCATGGCCAGCTTGATGATGTCGGCCGCGCTGCCCTGCATGGGGTGGTTCATGGCCGTGCGCTCGCCGAAGCTGCGCTGCTGGACGCTGCGCGCCCGCAGCTCGGCGATGTGGCGCTTGCGCCCGAACATGCTCTCCGCGTACCCGTTCTCCTTCGCCGCGGCCACCGTGGCGTCGAGGTAGGCGCGCACGCCGGGGTACGCCTCAAAGTAGCGGTCGATCATCTCCTTGGCCTCGCCGAAGGGGATGTCGAGGCTCTGCGAGAGCCCGTAGGCCTGCTGGCCGTACACGATGCCGAAGTTGACGGCCTTCGCGCGGCTGCGCAGCTCCGGCGTCACCTGGTCGACCGGCAGCCCGAACACGCGCGCGGCCGTCTGCGCGTGGAAGTCGGCACCCGAGTTGAACGCCGCCACCAGATGCTCGTCGCCTGACAGGTGCGCGAGCAGCCGCAGCTCGATCTGCGAGTAGTCGGCCGACAGAAACACGTCGCCTGAGCGCAGGGGCACGAACGCCGCGCGGATCTGGCGGCCGAACTCGGTGCGCACCGGGATGTTCTGCAGGTTCGGGTCGGACGAGGAGAGGCGCCCCGTGGCGGTGACCGTCTCGTTGAACTGCGTGTGCACGCGCCCGTCGGCGGCGCGCATGCGCGGCAGGGCGTCGATGTAGGTCGACTTGATCTTGGCGAGCTCGCGGTAGCGCAGCACCAGGTCAGGAAGGGGATGCACCTTCGCCAGCTCCTTGAGCACGCTCGCGTCGGTGGAGTAGCCGCGCTGGTTCTTCTTGAGGGGCTTAAGCCCGATCACCTCGAACAGGATGCGCGCGAGCTGCTTGGGCGAGTCGAGGTTGAACGTCTCGCCCGCCATCTCGAACACCTGCTCCGAGAGGGCGTCGAGCTCGACCTGCGTGCTCGCGCCGAGGCGCGCGAGCACGTCGGCGTCAAGCGCCGCGCCCGTGCGCTCCATCGAGGCGAGCACGCCCACGAGCGGCAGGTCGATCTCGCGGTACACGCGCGCGCTGCCGTCCTTCTCGAGCGCCTCGTCGAGCAGCGGCGCGAGCAGGCGCGCGGCGACGGCGTGCAGCGCGGCGCGCTCGGCGTCGGTCTTCACCTCGGGCAGCGCGCCGCCCGCGTACGTCTCCATGAGGGCCTCGTAGGTGTAGGCCGACGTGGACGAGTTGAGCGCGTAGGCCGCGAGCCCCACGTCGAAGGCGTCCACGCCGAAAAGCTCCGCGTCGGTGATGCGCGCCGCCTCGGCGGTGTCGGCCGGGTACGCGCGGCGCAGGACGCCCTTGAGGTCGAGCGCGGCGAGCCTCCCCTCCCGCACGACGCGCGCGAGCATGTCGGCCGCCTCGCCGCCCTCGAGCACCGCCGAGCCTGAGCCCGTGGCAAACGCCGCCGTGGCGCCTTCCGCGAACAGCGACACCTGCTCGGGCTCCTCGAAGGCCACGCCGATCAGCTCGCCGGCGCGCAGGGCGCCCTCCACCAGCTCGCGCGCCTCGGCGCCCTCAAGCACCGGCTCGAAGGAGAGCGGCGCGAACGTGCGCGCGGCCTCGGCGCCCACGAGCGCCAGCACGCGCGTGAGCGGGCTTGAGAGCGCGTACTTGCCGAAGGCCGCCTCCACGTCCTTCGCCTCGAAGCACGGGAAGCTCACCTCCTCGAGGTCGAGCTCGAAGTCCAGGTCGGTAACGATGGTGGCGATCCTTTTGCTCAGAAGCGCCGCGTCCTGGTTGTCGCGCAGGTTCTCGAGCTGCTTGCCCTTGAGCTCGCCGAGGTTGTCGTAGATGCCCTGCATGCTGCCGAAGCGCTGCAGGAGCTTCGAGGCCGTCTTGGGGCCGATGCCCGGCACGCCGGGGATGTTGTCGGACGAGTCGCCCATGAGCCCCAGGTAGTCGGGAAACTGCTCCGGCGTGACGCCGTAGCGCTCGACCACCTGGTCGGGCCCGTAGATGGCCACGTCGGTGATGCCCTTCTTGGTGGTGACGATGCGCGTCAGCTCGCTCGCCAGCTGGTAGGCGTCCTTGTCGCCCGTGACGAGCAGCGTCTCGAAGCCGAGCGCCTCGTCGCGCGCGGCGATGGTGCCCAAGATGTCGTCGCCCTCCCAACCGGGCACCTTCACCACCGGCACGCCCATGCTGGCGAGCAGCTCCTCCATCACGGGGAACTGCACGCGCAGCTCGTCGTCCATGGGCGGGCGCTGCGCCTTGTAAGCTCTGAGCTCCTCGATGCGGAACTGCGGCTTGCCCGCGTCGAACGCGCAGACGACCGCGTCGGGCGCGGCGAGCTCGACGAACTTGAGGAACATGGACAGAAAGCCGAACACCGCGTTGGTGGGCGTGCCGTCAGGGGCCGACATGGGCGTCTGGATGGCGTGGTAGGCGCGGTGCATGAGCGAGTTGCCGTCGATGACGGCCACCTTCTTCGACATGGAGGGTCCCTTCGTGAGAGCGTGCGGAAGCGTGTTTCGGGAAGAGTATACCCCACGCCCTCACTAGGCGCTCCAGAGGTAGCCCACTCCCCGCACGGTTTCCAGACGCTGGGCCAGCTCGGGGCCGAGCTTCGCGCGCACGCGGCGCACGTGCACGTCGACGGTGCGGCTGCCGCCGTAGTAGTCGAAGCCCCACACGCGGCGCAAGAGCGCGTCGCGCGAGTACGTGCGCCCGGGGTGCGTCACCAGGAAAGCCAGCAGCGCGTACTCCAGATACGTGAGGTCGAGCGGCTCGCCGGCCACCTTCACCTGGTAGGTCGCCAGGTTGATGGTCATGTTGTCCACCGTGATGAAGTCGGACGTGGAGCTCTCGTTGCCCGGCCACAGAAGCTGGCGGATGCGCGCCGCGCACTCCTCGGCGGAGGCGCCGTGCACCACGAAGTCGGCCTTCACCTGCACGGGCAGGCGGAACTCCGCGAGCTGCCCCTCGTTCACGATGACGAGCATCGCGGGCGCGCCGTCCTCCACCAGCATGGCCTCGGCCTGCGCCACGTTGCCGAGCGCGTCGCCGCGCGCCTCGTAGATCACCAGGTCGTGGTTCGGATGCGTCGAGAGCAGCTTCTTGAACTGCAAAGACGAGCCCGCCGCCACGTCCACGTCGAGCCCGGAGAGCACCTGCTGGAACTTGTGCGCGTTGTCCAGGCTGTCCGCGATGAATATGACGCTCTTGCGCTGCGCCATCACAGCACCGCCAGGAACCGGTCGAGCTCCCAGGGGGTCACGACGCTCTCGTACTCCCGCCACTCGGCGCGCTTGGCCGCCACGAGGTAGCTGTGGATGTGCTCGCCGAGCGTCTCGCGCATGAGCTCGCTTCCCTCGAACAGCTCGACCGCCTCGCCGAGCGTCTCGGGCAGAACGCCCACGCCGCCTGAGCGCAGGCCCTGCTGGGAGTGGACGAACAGGTTGTGGTCCTCGGTGGGCTGCACGAGCTCGAGCTCGTCCTCGATGCCCTTGAGGCCCGCCGCCAACATGACGGCGAAGGCGAGGTAGGGGTTCGCCGCCGGGTCAGGGCTGCGCAGCTCCACGCGGCAGGCGTCCTCGCGGTTGGGGCGGTACCCCGGCACGCGCACGAGGGTGGAGCGGTTGCGCTGGGCCCACGACAGGTAGGTGGGCGCCTCCCCTCCGGCCGCAAGGCGCTTGTAGGAGTTCACGAACTGGTTCGTGACCAGGCAGAACTCAGGCGCGTACTTCAGCAGGCCCGCGATGTAGTGCTTCGCTTCCTTCGAGAGGTTGTAGCCCCACGGGTCGCTCTCGTCGAAGAACGCGTTGCGGCCGTCGAGGTCGAACAGGCTCTGGTGCACGTGCATGCCGTTGCCCGGCGCGTCGGCGAGCGGCTTGGGCATGAACGACGCGTACACGCCGTGCTTGAGCGCGATCTCCTTCACCACCAGCTTGTAGGTCATCACCGCGTCGGCCATGGAGAGCGCGTCAGCATAGCGCAGGTCGATCTCATGCTGCGAGGGGCCCATCTCGTGGTGCGAGTACTCCACGGGGATGCCCATCTTCTCGAGCGTGAGCACCGTGTCGCGGCGCAGGTCGCTCGCGGAGTCGAGCGAGGTGAGGTCGAAGTAGCTGCCGCGGTCGAGCACCTCGGTGCCGCTCGGGTCCTTGAAGTAGAAGAACTCCAGCTCAGGACCAACGTTGAAGACGTAGCCCGCCTCGGTGGCCTTCTGCACCATGCGCTTGAGCACGTGGCGCGGGTCGCCCTCGAAGGGCCGGCCGTCGGGCGTCTTGATGTTGCAGAACATGCGCGCCACGGCGTTCGACTCGGGGCGCCACGGCAGCACCTGGAACGTCGAGGCGTCGGGGAAGGCGAGCATGTCCGACTCCTGGGTCTTCGAGAAGCCCTCGATGCAGCTGCCGTCGAAGCCCATGCCGTCGGCGAAGGCGTCCTCGAGCTCGCCGGGGACCACGGCGAACGACTTCATGGTGCCGAGCACGTCAGTGAACCAGAGGCGCACGAAGTGGACGTCACGGCCCTTGACCGTCTTGAGGACGAAATCTTGATCGGGATTGGTTACCACGGCGCTCCCCTTCTCTTCTCAGCTTAAAGTCACATTATAGCGGGCTATGTTACGAGGCGGTTACGCGGAGGGGCGGCCCAGACGCAAGAGGGCCCGCCCCTCGTGCGGGGCGGGCCCTCTCAGCGCGTTGGCATATGCGGGGCCCTTACGCCTCGGCAGCCTCCTCGGCGGCAGGCTCGGCAGCCTCTTCCGCAGCCGGCTCAGCGGCGGCGGCGGCAGCCTCGGCCTTGGCAGCCTCCTCGGCGGCCTTGGCGGCGAAGGCGGCGGCACGCTCGGCCTTCTTGGCGGCCTTAGCCTCGCGCTCGGCCTTCTTGGCAGCCTCGCGCTCGGCGATCTCGGCGGCACGGGCGGCCTTCTTGGCGGCCTCGCGCTCGGCGACGAGGTTCTTGGCAGAACCGAAGCGGTCAGCGAAGCGCTGGACGCGTCCGCCGGTGTCGATGAGCTTCTGGGTGCCGGTGTAGAACGGGTGGCACGCGTTGCAGATGTCGATCTTCAGCTCGGGCTTGGTGGAACGCGTGGTGAAGGTGTTGCCGCAGCTGCACTTCACGACGCAATCGACGTACTTCGGATGAATTCCTTGCTTCATGGGTTCACTCCTTGTGGGTTCTCTCCCTTGGTTTCCGACCAAGGTCAGCGCCTTGGTTTCCGACCAAGGCAGGACAAGCTTGTCTATATTACCAAACAAGGCAAGAAATGCAAGAGGGAAATAAAGTTTGGAAAGGGAAGAAAAAGAGGCGCAAGAAAAGAAGAACGACCTGCGGTGTTTAATCCCGCAGGTCGTTCGTAAAGTCAGCGAGGGTTCTTGCGGTGCCTGAGATAGCCCCTACAGCTCACTCACCCAGAGGCCGTGAAGGTTGCAGAACTCGTAGACGACCACGGGGGCGTCGCCCGCGGCGACCGTGAAGTCAGCGACGGGGGCGTCAGCCGGCGTGAGCGGGCGGACCTGGTAGCCCTTCTCTGTCACGAGGCAGATGAACTGGATGGAGTGCTCCTCGGTCATGGGATGCTCGACGCTGCCCACCTGCACGTGGACGTTCGCGCCGTCGACGGTGACGGCCGGCGCGTGCTTCTCGAGCGCCGCGTCAACCGCGCCCGCCACGAGCTCGACCATCTTCTCGCCGCAGCACACCAGCGGCACGCCCGCGTCGACGACCTTGACCGCGATGTTCCCGCAATGCTCGCACCTAAAGAACTTGACCTGCATGATGATTCTCCTTCGTCTCGTCTTGCTTTGCTTAAATGTTACTCTTTTTCTAGCATTTTAGGAAGACCCTCTTGCGGCTTCTTCATGCGAACGGCATAAACGAGCACGCACACGCCCACCGCCACGAGCGGAAGCGACAGGAGCTGCCCCATGGTGAGCCAGCCGCCCCACAAGTACCCGAGCTGGACGTCGGGCTCGCGCACGAACTCGATGGCGAAGCGGAACACCCCGTACATGACCAGAAACACGCCGAGGAACGTCCCGCGCGGGCGCGGGGGCACGCGACGCGAGAGCGCGTAGAGCACCAGGAAGATGACGACGCCCTCGAGCAGCGCCTCGTAGAGCTGCGAGGGGTGCCGCGGCATCGTACCGGCCGCGCCGCCGAACACCACGCCCCACGCCGCGTCGGTCGGCGCGCCCCACAGCTCGCCGTTCACGAAGTTCGCGCAGCGGCCGAAGAACAGGCCCACCGGCGCCGCGATGCAGCCGAGGTCAGCCAGCGTGAGGTACGGGATGTGCGTGAGGCGCGCCGCCACGATCCCCGAGAGCAGCGCCCCGATCAGCCCGCCGTGGAAGCTCATGCCGCCCTGGTTCGTCGCGAGCACCTCGAGCGGGTGGGCGAGGTAGTAGCCGTCGCCGTAGAAGAGCACGTAGCCTGCGCGCCCGCCGACGATCACGCCGATGATCACGCACACGAGCACGGTGAGCAGCGCGTCAAGATCGACGCTCACCTTCCAGCGACGCGCCACGCGGGAGATGATGAGGGCCGCGCAGGCGAACCCGAGCACGTACGCGATGCCGTACCAGCGCACGGAGAGGGGCCCCAGCGTGAACGCGACGGGGTCGAGCATCTGGTAGATGTTGTTGAGCACGGAGAGCTCCTATTCCAAGCCCATGCCCGCGCCCACCTCGACGGCGGCGAAGCGCACTTCCTCGCGCAGGTCAGGCGGGATGGGCTGAAGCGTCGATACCTTCGTCGCACAGTGGTTGCAGTGAAGCGAGAAGAGGGCGAGGTCGGGGCGCAGCACCATCAGGGAGTCGTAGGCGCGCAGGTCGAGATCATGAGCTCCGCACGACGGGCAGGTGAGCATGGGCACCTTGGGAACCTCCTCGCTTGAAAAACGATTCCAGCTTCCCCCATTGTAGCAGAACGAGCGCGCCGGGCGCGGCGAACCTATGGCGGACCTGTCGCGGCGCGCGGGGCCCGCGCGGGGCCCGCGTGAGGCCCGCGGGCCGCGGCTGCGCGAAGCCACGGCCGCCAGCCCCCAGGACGCGAGCCCGCCCTAGAGCAGGAAGCGGTTGGGGTTGCCCTGGCGCCTGAAGTCGGCGGGGCGCTCGGCCATGGAGGGGCCGTGCGCGAGGAAGTGCTCGCAGAAGCGGCAGATCTCCTTGACGGCGGCGTCGTAGTCGCGGTCGGGGTTGAGCAGCAGGTTGAAGTCGTCGCACACCACGTGCGTCTTGCGCTGGCATGCGGCGAAGTGGCAGTCGGCCGGGCACGGCTCGCCCGGTATGTTATGAGGGCAGCGCCCCCGCATCTCGTCGTCGCACCCGCGACGCTCCCAGCACCTCTCCATACGTGCTCCTCGCTCTCCTTCGCGAAACCAAAGCCGAAACGCGCGCCTGGCCGCGCGCATGAAAAGGGGCGAGCCGCCAGGCCCGCCCCTTACTTGCTCAGGCGCAGACACTACGCCAGGTCGGCCGGGACGACCTTCGCCACGCCCGGCACGCGCTCCTTCAGGATGCGCTCGACGCCGTTGGCCAGCGTCATCTGCGACATGGGGCAGCCCTTGCACGCGCCCTGCAGCTCGACGGTGACGATGCCGTCCTCGGACACGTCGACGAGCCGCACGTCGCCGCCGTCAGCCTGGAGGCTGGGGCGGATGAGCTCGAGCACCGCTGCGACGTCAGACTTCTCTACCATGATGAACTCCTTATCTGGGATGTTTTCTTCGAACGCATTCTATCATAGCCGACGCGCCCGCGCGCGGACGTGAGAAACCCCCGTCCGTCACGAGACGGGCATCCAGTCCTTCCCGATGATGACGAGCACGTTGGTGTCGAAGGTGTAGAAGTCGCCGCCGTTGATGACGCGCCCGCCGCTCGCGGCGCGCGCGACGGCCTTGGCGGCGCCCTCGTAGGCCGCGTCCTTGTAGATGACGAACGTCTCGGGGTAGACGGTGCCGTCGTCGACGTTGCCGACGCCCTCCACCTTGAAGCCCGCGGAGGTGAGCATCTCGCTGAGGCGCCCTGCCGCGCCCGTGGTGCCGGCGCCGTTGCGCACCTCGACGGTGACGTCGGACGGGTTCACGCCCGCGGCCGAGCTGTCGACGATCGCCGGGTCCTCCCCCGCCTTGAAGCGCGCGAGCATGTCGGCCCACTCGTCCTCGTAGTACTCGAACAGCGGCTCGGCCGCGTCCGTCGCGTAGCCGGGGAGCGCGCAGACGTAGGTGGTCGCCTCATCGAGCGGACGCAGGGCGTCGCCGAGCGCGATGAGCTGCCCCGACGTGAAGTCGCAGCTCAGGTAGTTGCCCGCCTCGCCCACGAGCGACGCGAAGCTCAGGCCCTCGGAGGCGAGCGCGCGCTGCGCGAGCTCAAGCGTGAAGGCGACGCGGTTGGCCGAGGCCGCGTCGAAGCCGCCCGAGAAGTTCAGGGCGCGCAGGTACACGAGCGCCTCGTTCCCGCCCAAGGTCTGCTCGCCCGCCGGCAGGACAACCGTGCCTGCGCGCGGGTCGTCGACCTCCTCGGAAAGCGTGAGCGTCACGCCGCCCACGGCGTCGACCATGCCGGCCAGGCCGTCTGCGTCGGTGGCCGCGAAGTGCGCGACGTCCACCTCGGCGAGCTTGGCCACCTGCCTGATGAGCTCAGCGTCGCCCCCGAGCCCGCGCGCGTCGTAGAGCGGGTGGTCCTTGCCGTCCGACAGGCGCACGTCGAGGTTGGCGGGGATGGACGCGAAGCTCAAGCTGCGCGCCGCCTCGTCGACGCGCACGAGCAAATACGCGTCGGTGGCCGCGCCGCGCGCCTTCGCCGCGCTTCCGAGCTCGGCGGCGCAGAGCACGTAGTAGGGCTCGCCCTCCGCGGGGGCGACGAGCGCCTCCTTGGCGTTCGAGGAGCCGAGCGCCAGCTTGGAGTCGGACGAGCTGAAGTAGGTGTAGGCGCCCACGACCGCGGCCACGGCCACCACGAGCACCGCCACGAGCCCGAAGAACAGGATGCGCCGGTGACGCGCCTTGCGCTGGATCTCCTGCACGTAGCCCAGGCGCGACACGCGCCGCGAGTAGGCGCTGTCGCTCTCGCCGCTTCGCGCCGAGGTGCCCACGTGGCTCACGTACCCGCGCGTGGCCTTGTTCGCGCGGCGCATGTTCGCGAAGTCGACGCTCGACGCGTTCGACGGCGCGCCCGAACGGCCCGGCGCGTGCTTGCCGCGGCGCGTGCCCGCGTCGCGCACCACGTGCGAGCCCACGGTCGACGACTGCATGCGCTTGGACATGCGCTTGGACTGGGAGGCGCTGAAGCCCTTCTTCCTGCCGAGCATGGACGTCCTAACGCACGAGGTCGCCCGGGACGCGCTCGACGTCGGCGCCGAGGCTCGCGAGCTTGCCCGCGTAGTCCTCGTAGCCGCGGTCGATGTGCTCGATGCGGTGGACGCGCGTCTCGCCGTCGGCTACGATGCCCGCGAGCACGAGCGCCGCGCCGGCGCGCAGGTCGGTCGAGGACACCGGGGCGCCCTGCAGGCCCGCCACGCCGCGGATGAGCGCGTGGTGGTCGTCGATGGTGATGTCGGCGCCCATGCGCATGAGCTCGGCGGCGAACATGAAGCGGTTCTCGAACACGTTCTCGGTGATGACCGACGTGCCCTCAGCCAGCGCCGCGAGCAGCATGAACTGCGCCTGGAGGTCGGTGGGGAAGCCCGGGTGCGGCAGCGTCTGGATGTCGGCGCACACGAGGTCGCCCGAACGGCTCACGCGCACCCAGTCCTCGCCCGTCTCGACTGTACACCCCATGGCGCGCAGCTTCATGATGGCCATGCGCAGGTACGCCGGGTTGATGCCATGCGTCGTGACGGGGCCGCCCGTGAGCGCGCCGCCCGCGAGGAAGGTGCCCGCCTCGATGCGGTCGCCCACCGTGGTGTGCTCGCAGGGGTGCAGGTCGGTGAGCGGCACGCCCTGGATCTCGATGTGCGAGGTGCCCGCGCCGCTCACGCGCGCGCCCATGGCGTTGAGCATGCGGGCCAGATCCTCGATCTCCGGCTCGCACGCCGCGTTCTCCAGATAGGTGGCGCCGTCGGCCACCACGGCCGCCATCAGCAGGTTCTCGGTGGCGCCGACGCTGGGGAACTCGAGCATCACGTGCGTGCCGGAAAGGCCGTTCGGCGTGCGCGCCACGAGCACGCCGTGGTCGATGCTGAACTCGACGCCGAGGGCCTCGAGCCCCACGAGGTGCATGTCGATCTTGCGCGCACCGATCTGGCAGCCGCCGGGCATGGCCACGTGCGCCTCGCCGAAGCGGCCGATGAGCGGCCCGAGCACCGAGATGCTCGCGCGCATCTTCGAGACGAGCTCGTAGGGCGTCTCGCACGAGTCGACGGGCTGCGTGTCGATGACGAGGTCGTGCCCGCGGCGCTCGACGGTGGCGCCGAGGCGCTTGAGCACCTCGCCCATGAGGCTGATGTCCGAGATGAGCGGCACGTTGTGCAGGGTGGTGACGCCCTGCCCGAGCAGCGACGCCGCCATCAGCTTGAGCGCCGAGTTCTTCGCGCCCGAGACGCTCACGTCGCCGGCAAGCGTGTTGTTGCCGCGCACGATGATGATTTCTGAGGTCATGTCTATCCTTAAGGGCAAGCCGCGCGCCCGGCGAGCGCAAGCTCGCTTTCCCCGGCGCCGCGCGGCAGGTCATTCGTTCTCCGCCACGCGTCCATTATAGGAAATACCGCCGCCCGCGCGCAGGTGCGCGCAGCAAGACCTCAAGCTTTCTATATCAGAGGTCGAACAGGTCGTCCGAGCATACGAGCCGCCAAGCGCCCGCGCCGAAGGCGAGCCGCCCGTCGCTCTTGCCGAAGGCGAGCCGCCCGCCGCCAGGCGCATCGCCGAGAGCACGGCACGCTCAACACCATCAGGCGATCCCGCAAGCGCACAAGAGAAGCTATTCCGACGCTACGCTTCGTCGCGGTCGGCCTCGCCAGGCTCGACCTCATCCCGCTCGGCGTCGGCGACCAGCTTCCTCAGCTGGTCGGCAAACTCCCAGAGATCGTCAAAGAGGACTTGGGTCACGATGTCCCACTTGGTACTTTCGCAGTCATGCACGAGGCGATGACGCAGACCCGCAACCTTCGACCAGGGGATGTCGGGATGCTCTTCCCTCGTCTCCTTCGAGAGGTGAGACACGTACTCGCCGATGTTGTAGAGCGGCGTGGTGACCGCCCTCTGGACGAACTGATCCGATTCGACCAGCTCGCGCGTAATATCCCTCTCCTCCATCATGGCATGCAAATCGTCTGCGAACGAGAGAACGCGCTTGACCTTCCGCAGGTCGGACGGGCTCATGCGATCACCCGTGCGTCGGCGTGGATGCGCTTCATCAACTCAGAGCCCTCACGTATCTCCGACTCCTCATAGACGTCAACGCGCTTGCCCGACACGTTGTAGAGGTCGTCGGCGATGGCGAAGATGTTCGTCGGCACGAACTGCTCGCCGCCCCTCACGAGGAGGTCGATGTCCGACTCAGGTGTTGCCTCCTCGCGCGCGTACGAGCCGAAGAGCAGGGCGGACTCGGCGTCATAGCGGTCGAGGATGGGCTTGACCAGGTTCTGAAGATCATCGAACGTATACACGACTTCCATGTCGAAGCACCTCCCGTCGCTGCAGAGTATAGCACGGAGGGGAAAGGCGCGTTCGAGCCACAAGCAATCTTTTGAGTCCGCCTGAGCGGCCATGTCTGCTCCTTCCGATAGGCGATCGAAAGTCTTTCTCAACGTCGAAAGGTCAACTTCATGTCTGCTGAAGATGGGCTGGGGGTCAACGAGGTCGCACGCCCTGCCTTTCCCCGCAGGCGATCCTCCTGTACTACGAGCGCCGCCAGACCCCCGAGCAAGACAACGTCCAAAGACTTAGAGGCAGAGCGCTGGAGGCACGATGCTTTCCGCTCGTTGTCATCGCATTGCTGACCTGGCACTGCTTCGTGGGCGCCAATTCACTGCTCAAGGACTGGCATTCCAAGCCGGCATAAAAGCGAGCTGCGTGTTCTGATGGCCGTGGTCGTCGCTGCTGCATGCCTGACCCTCCCGCTCTGACGCATCAAGGCACGGAGGAGCGTCGACGAGAAGCCCTCGAAGCACCGACAACGCCCTCTTTGCATCCACAGCTCGGGAAAGCTGGCTGGAAAACGCCCGTTGTCGGTGCTCCGGGCCCCGAAAACCACCGACAACGCGCATTCTCCAGCCACTTTTCTCAAAAAACCACCGACAACGCCCTTGTTTCATCCAGAATCACCTGAGGGGTGGATGGAAAAGCGCCGTTGTCGGTGACGCCGTCGGCGCATCGCAGGTCACAGGCTTAACCCGCTGATCGCGACGACGCGCTCCCCCTCTCTTCACCCATCGTCTACCAGCTTTCGGCGAAACGCGCGAAGAGAGCTGCCATGGCGCAGGCGACGGCGCCCAAGACCCAGGGAAGCCAGAAGAACCTGAGGCAGAACGCCGCGAAGACGACACCGGCCTCGCCCCAAGCGTGGTCGGGAGCGGCGCCCATGGCGAACGGCGCGAACAACATGCCAAGCGCGAGCGCGGTAGACACGAGCATGATAACGCCGCAGATCACACTCATGCGCCTACCCTGGCGGCACGAGACGGGCGCCTCGTTGTATTCGTCGGCGTTGTCAGGAACGGGCGGAGCGACGTCTGAGGGAGCAGGCAGCGCGACAACGGCGAGATCGCCCCGCACCAGGTCGTCAAGCGAGCAGCCGAAGACCTGGCACAGACTCAGCAGCTTGTCCATCTCGGGGTAGGCGCGCTCGGACTCCCACTTGGTGACGGACTGGCGGCTCACGCCGAGGAGCGCGGCGAGCTGCTCCTGGGTCATGCTGTGCGCGGCGCGCAGGTGCCGCAGGTTGTCGCGAAAGCTCATGGACGCGGTTCCTTTCGTCGGCGTCGCCCCATTATACGTCCGCAGGCGCGCCCGCGCGCTCGGGCGCGGCGGAACAGCGGGGCAACGGGTGGCGCGACAGATGAAGTCGACGCCTGCCGGAGATGCGGGCTAGCTTAACGATACGCCGATAGCCTGCCCCGATCAACCAACCGCAGGCTGCTTTTCCACGCCCTCTTGGCGCCCACCGGTTGCAAAGCGCAGGTCAGCGACGTGCGTCAAAGGCAAGCGCACCCGACGCCGGCGGGCACTTTCCCCAGCTCTTCATCAAACTCCCAGAGCTCGTCAAAGAGGACCCCTCTACCACGACACGCCTGAAACCGCAGGGATAAACATACAACGACGCCGACCTACTTCCCTTGGGAGATGAAGAAGCCCTTTGCCACGAGAAGGGCGAAGCAGACGATCCCCGCATACGGCTGCCTGGAGGCGATGAACGCCGCGACGCCCACGATCGAGAGGACCATGCCCGCGGCAAGCAGGCCCCTGCCCAACGTCGTCTTGCCGAGGCTGGCCGCAGCCAACTCGAGCGCGCCCGCCAGGACCGTGGCGCCGACAAGCGCCGCGAACGCGGCTTTCAGCCAAGGGCTGACGCCGGTCAGGTCGAGCAGCGTCACCGTGGCGGTGGAGTCCGCGCCGTTGCCGAAGGCGGGTATGAGCAGAAGCACGACGAGGAGCACGTCGAGCGCACCGCAGATGAGGGAGCGATACCTGACGACAAACCCCCTCCTGTCCTCCTCGGCCGCTACGATGATCTCGTCCGAGCATATGAGCTCGTCTATCGACACGGAGAAGAACCGGGAGAGCTGCTTGAGCGAGTCGATGCTCGGGTAGCCTCTGCCGGACTCCCATTTCGACACCGCCGTCCTGGAGACGTAGAGGGCACAGGCGAGCTCCTCTTGCGTGAACGACCGCGCCTTCCTCAGCTCCTGCAGCTTCTCGCTGAACTCCATCCTCGTCCCTCCGTGTCCAGATTGGCCCTTCTGCGGTCCGCGAATGCGACAGCCGATCGGTACGTCATGAACAGCCCGGCCGCCAGCAGGGCGGCCCCGACGATGTCCGTTGCCCAATGGACACCCGCGACCAGCCGCCCGAGCACCATGAGCGCCGAGAATCCGACCGCGAACACCGTTGCGGCGCCCCTGAGGACCAGGCTCTTCGCCCTGCGGTCGACCTGGTACTTCAGCGTCGGCATGACGCTCAGGACCAAAAGCGTCGTAGAAGAAGGATACGACGCCTCCATCATCCCGTCTATGGGTATGGGCCGGTAGTTGACCGGGCTCATCTCGAAGACCAGGTACCCGAAGACGACGAGGATGTAATAGGCGCCCAGCAGGAGAAGGTCCGCGTCCACGCGAAGCAGGCTCCTCCGCCTGACCAGCTGCACGGCGCCCAGCACCCCGAAGCACAGGCAAACCGCGATCGGAACGAGGCCGAGCCAGTCCGTGACCAGGTAGATCCCCATGTGCACGCCCGTCAGCTCGTGGAACCACACGTTGAGCGCCGCAAAGCCGACGTCCGTCCCGTTCTGACCGACGGGCCGCACGTCCACGCATTGGACCAGCGCGGTCCAGAGCGCGAAGGCAGCCAGCAGCGCCAGCCCTGCGAGCAGCTCTCCCCTCCCTGCGCTGCGCCTGCGTGTTGCGCTTGGCATATGCACCACTTCCTTTCGTCTCGCCTTGATGCGAGGCCGAAGGTAGCGGGCGCTGGCGGGACCGGAAAGAGCCGCGACGTCACGCCGGCGACACGCTTCGTGTCATGCGCCGCCTTCCAGGCGTTTTGCGCACATGCTGCAGGATGCGCGGAAGACAGCGGCGACCCGCCAAGGTCTAAGCAAACCGCTTCCAGAGCAAGTGGTTTTGTAAGGCGGAGTCGCGAAAGCGGTTCCGCCTCGTTGTCTGCCGTCAGTCTCCTCTGACAGCGACGTTGTGCTTTGGGAATCCAGCGATCCGTGGCGAAACGTGACAACCCCTTGCGAATCCGAGCAGGTTCTGCCGCACCGTTTGATTATCCTTATATATGGATGATATACTTTGCCTTGAAATGTAAGGAGGCTCGACCGTGAAAAGGGAAGCGACAAACGGAATACGCCACCTGGCTCGACGCCGAAGCCTCCTACGCTTCGCATCTCCTGAAGCTCTGCGAGGTCCTCTCGCATGAAGCTTCGCAGGGTGAACGGATCAGCTGCCGCGATTATCGTCGCGGCATTCTTCTTGCATGCGATCATGGGCGCGCTTTGGCTTCGCTTTGGATTCTCGGATCACCTGGCATGGGTGGCGTGGATCGCCGCGGGCGTGGCCGGCGCCCATGTCGGGCTTTCAGCAGCAACGAGCTATTCGATGATGGCGGACAGGCGGCGGCCTCCTAGCAGCCGCAAGAAAGCGCACCTTGCTCTCAAATGGGCAAGTGGCGGGATGCTGCTTGCCGCTGCGCTGATCCATGTGGCAGCGGGCCTGACGGGCGGAGCGCTGGACGCACGATGCTTTCTGCTCATTGTCCTCGCATTGCTGACCTGGCACTGCTTTGTGGGCGCCAAGTCACTGCTCAAGGACCTCGGCATTCCAATCCGGCATAAAGGAGGGCTGCGCGCTCTGATGGCCATGGCCGCCGCTGTTGCATGCTTGGCCCTCCTGCCCTGACGCATCGAAGTGAGGAGGAGCGCTGCCGAGAAGCCCTCGAAGCACCGACAACGCCCCTTTTGCATCCACGGCCCGGAAAAGCTGGCTGGAAAACGCGCGTTATCGGTGCTTCGGGCCCCTAAAACCACCGACAACGCGCCTTTTGCATCCACTTTTTCCGAGAAACCGCCGATAACGGCCTCGTTTCATCCAGAATCACCTGAGGGGTGGATGGAAAGCGCCGTTGTCGGTAACGCCGTTGGCGTGTCGCAGGGCACAAGGCTTAACCCGCTGATCGCGGCGCCGCCCCCCCCTTGCCGTGCACGCTCACGTCCTTGATGGCCGAGACGAAGGCCCGAGGCTTCTCGATGTGGATCCCGTGGCCGCAGTCGAACCGGACGAGCGCGCAATCGGAGATGAGCCCCATGCACTTCGCGAGGTCGTCTTCATCGAGCGCGGCGAAGAGAACGCCGTCATCAGACCACTCCGTTTTCGCCTTCATGAACAGGGTCGGGCACTTGATCTCGCCGAGCAGCTCCTCGTGGGGAATCCCGCAGTGGAAGCTGTCGTCGTAGAACGCCTCCCCGAACCGCGGATCGTAGTCCCCCATCCCGACAAACGCCGCCAGGGCGGTCTTTGGCCAGAAGGGAACCTTCAGGTCCTGTCCGGGATGCTTCTGCAGGAACTTCCTGGCTGCCGCGATGCTCTTCGGGCGCACCTTCTCGCGCGCCTTCTCCGGGAAGAAGCTCCAGGCGTATTGGTTCTCGAAGTAGAACAGGACGAAGCTTTCGCACGTCGAGCCCTGCGCCGCGCCTTGCAGGTACTCATGGCACACCGACGAGAGGTCCAGGTAGTTGAACGTCTTCCTTCTCCGCTCGCCCTGACAGGCAAAGAAGGGCGGGTCCTCGAGGACGAGCTGCTCGCAGAGCTCCGTCTTCCCGGCGGCGTATGCGGCGACCAGTCCGCCCGAGGAGTGCCCGAGCAGCATACACGACCTGCCGACCACCTCTTCGACGAACCTTGCGAGGGCGTCTCCCAGCGAGACGATGTTGTACAGATTCGGGTTGTGGGCGCTCCTCCCGTGCCCGAAGCAGTCCACGGCATACACGGTGAAGTCTTTCGACAGCGGCTTTATCACCTTGTCGAAGCTACGCCGATCGATGCCCTGCGCGTGGACGAGGACCAAAGCGCGCTCGCCGCCTTCATGCTCTGCGTAAGAGAGCGAAGGCTGCCCAACCCCTTCTTCGAAATTATGCGTCATATGCCAGAGCTCCTCGAGGACGAGGTCGATGGCGAGCAGCTTGCTTGTGAGGCCAGCCTTCGAGCTCGGCGCTCCTCGCCGGGCTGCCCTCCACGTCCGCAGGTCCTCTCCCTGGATCAGTCGGAGATCCTCTCGCTCACGGCGCGTCCGTAGCTCTCCAGCATGGCCACCGCGTCCTCGACGCGCTGAAGCGCAAGCCCTTGCGACTCGTCGCCCAACACCAGAAGCTCGCTTCCGGCATGCAGCTCGAAGATGTCGCGCGCCTTCTTCGGGATGACCACTTGGCCGCGCTCGCCCATGCGGACGACGCCGAAGATATGCCGGCCACGGGGAGCGACAGGGTACCCGACCTGCTCCTCGTCGTGGTGGACGAGCGCATCGATGCTCACGTCGAGCAGCTGCGCGAGGCGTATCGCGTTGGCGAGGTCGGGGATGGCGTCTCCCGCCTCCCATTTCGCGACGGTCTGCCTGGCCACGCCGATTTTCTGGGCGAGCTCCTCCTGCGTCATGCCAGAGCGCGTCCTGAGCGAGAGTATGTTCTGACTGATCATATCTTTCATACCTCCGAGCTCAGTATAGGCGGATCTAGCCTGCCCATCCACCATGTCAGGGTGACACATCTCAGATGCTGTTGTCATGTTCAGGTGACATGCCTCAGAGCCGTGAGCATTTGCCCGCGACGGTGCACTCCCTCTTCTCGCCTGTCGTCTGCCGGCTTTCGGTGAAGCGCACGAAGGGAGTCGCCATGGCGCAGGCAGCGGCGCCCAAGGCCCAGGGAAGGTCCGGGGAAGCCAGAAGAACCTGGGGCAGAAACAGCGAGGGCCGCTTGATGCGGCCCTCGACTTCGGGTTATGCTGATTCGATCAAGCGCCTGCCAGGCGCCTGTACCTCTGCGCTGTCGGCTACTCGCCGAGGGCGAAGCGGGTGAAGCCCTTGATGGCGATCGTGCCGCCGAGGGCCTTGGCGCACTCGTTGACGTAGTCGGCGACCGTCTGGTCGGGGTTCTTCACGAAGTCCTGCTCAGCGAGGCAGTTCTCCTTGTAGAACTTCTCCATGCGGCCCATGGCGATCTTCTCCTGGATGTTCTCGGGCTTGCCGGACTCGGCGGCCTGAGCCTTGTAGATGGCCATCTCGTGCTCGGCCACGTCAGCCGGCACGTCCTCGCGCGTGGCGGAGACGGGGTTGACGGCAGCCACCTGCATGGCCACGTCGCGGCCGCACTTCTGGAAGTCGGCGGAAGCGGGGTCGATGCCCTCGACGTCGAAGGCCACGAGCACGCCGATCTTGCCGCCGCCGTGGATGTAGGAGGACACGCCCGCGCCCTCGGCCACGGCAACGCGCGCGAGCTGGGTGTTCTCGCCCATCACGTGGATGCAGTCGGTGACGACGGCCTCGACCGTCTCGCCGTCGATCTCGGCGGCCTTCAGGGCCTCAACGTCGGCCGGCTTGGCGGCGAGCGCCGCGGTGGCGATCTTCTCAGCGTAGGCCTTGAACTTCTCGTTCATGCCCACGAAGTCGGTCTCGCAGTTGAGCTCGACCACGGCGCCGCAGGTGCACTCGTCGTTCACGAGCGCCATGACGGTGCCCTCGTTGGTGGCGCGACCGGCCTTCTTGGCGACGGCGGCCAGGCCGCGGGTGCGCAGCACGTCGACGGCCTTGTCCATGTCGCCCTCGGCCTCGGTGAGGGCCTTCTTGCACTCCATCATGCCAGCGCCGGTCATCTCACGAAGCTCTTTGACCATAGAAGCGGTGATAGCAGCCATGGGAATTCCTTTCTGTGGGAAGGGGTGTTTTCAGGAAGCGCGCGGGGCGCGTCAGCCGCCCCGCGCGCGCAGTTCCAAGCGAATCGGCTACTCGGCAGCAGCCTCAGCGGCCGGAGCCTCAGCCTCGGCAGCCTCGGGCGCGGCCTCGCCCGCCATCTCGGCGGCGGTCACGTCAGCGCCGGTGCCCGCGATCACGGCGTCGGCGACGAAGTCGGCCAGCAGGCGCACCGAGCGGATGGCGTCGTCGTTGGCCGGGATGCCGTACTCGACATCGTCCGGGTCGCAGTTGGTGTCAAGCGTGCCCACCACGGGGATGTTCAGGCGCTTGGCCTCGTGGATGGCGATCTCCTCGCGGTTGGTGTCGATCACGAAGACGGCGTCGGGGACGCGCTTCATGTTGCGGATGCCGTTGAGGTTGGTCTGCAGCTTGCCGAGCTCCTTGTGCAGCAGGATCTGCTCCTTCTTCGGCAGCAGCGCCATGCGGCCGTCGGCGTCCATGGCCTCGAGCTCCTCCATGCGCTCCACGCGGGTGCGGATGGTCACGAAGTTCGTGAGCATGCCGCCGAGCCAGCGGGCGTTCACGTACGGCATGCCGCAGCGGTTCGCGGCGTCGGCCACGGCCTCCTGGGCCTGCTTCTTGGTGCCCACGAACAGCACGGTGCCGCCCTTGCGGGTGAGGTCGGACACGAAGGTGTACGCCTTGTCGAGGCCGATGAGGGTCTGCTTGAGGTCGATGATGTAGATGTCGCCGCGGCTGCCGAAGATGTAGGGCTTCATCTTGGGGTTCCAGCGGCGGGTCTGGTGACCGAAGTGGCTGCCTGCGTCAAGCAGCGTGGAAATGCTGACTTTCGTCATGTCTCTTCTCCATTCGTTAGTCCTCTGCCTGCGGTCAACCCTGCGTCCGCAGCCTTTTCCAGGTGGCCACTGGCGGATCAGGTCACGCAAGCATGTGTGATAGTCTGCTGTTTACACAGCCTGTCTAAGATAGCACAACCCCCTCGCATTGCAAGGGGGTTGCGGGAAAATACCGCGCCGATCGCGGATAACGGGGCGCAGACCACCGTCCCCGCGTCCCCGTCGCGGGCTGTCTACCGCGCGCCATCCTGAGCAGAGTCCCCCCCCCGGGTCATCCTGAGCGAAGTCCTCCCGGGTCATCCTCCTGCGTCATCCCGAGCGGAGTCCTCCCGGGTCGCGCTTCATCCTGAGAGGAGTCCACCCGGGCCACCCTTCATCCTGAGAGGAGTTCGCCCAGGTCGCCCTCTCCTGGGAGGAGCCCACCTAGATCGCTCTCCCCTGTCCTAAGCGAGCGCCCTCCCCCGTGTCATCCTGGCGAACACGCCCCCTATGTCATCCTGAGCGAGCGAAGCGAGTCGAAGGATCTGGTTCCGGGCACGGCACGTTCGCATGCGCAGCCCACTCGCGGCCAGATCCTTCGACTCCGCGCCCTGCGGGCGCTCCGCTCAGGATGACACGGGGGAGGGCGCCTGACGCGGGCGCTCCGCTCAGGATGACACGGGGGAGGGCGCCTGACGCGGGCGCCCCGCTCGGGGCGCGAAGGGCTGCCCCTTCTCCTACTTGTACTGGCTCTCGTGCTTCTTGAAGAAGTCGAAGCGCGGGGGGAGCTCCTGGATGCGGTGGCGGGCGTCGTCGATCTCGGCGGCGGTGCACAGCTCGTCGTTCGAGTCGAAGTCGTAGTTCCAGCTGAAGAACTCGTTGAAGCTGAAGCTCAGGTAGTCGCAGATCTTCTCGCAGCCCACCGGCACGATCGGGTGCATCATGAGCGTGCAGACGCGCAGCAGGAAGAAGCAGTCCACGAGCACCTGGCGGCGCGCGTCCGCATCACCGGCGGCGTCGGCGGCCTTGATCTGGTCGGCCCAGCGCTTGTTCGACCAGCGGATGAACTCGTCCATGAGCGACATCACCGAGTGCAGCTCCACCTTGTGCATGAGCTCGTCGTAGCTGCGCAGCGCGCGGCGGGCGCGCACGCCCACCTCCGGCGTCACCGCGCCGAGCGGCATGTACCCCTCGCAGTTCTTCTGCGCCTCGTAGAAGCAGCTGCGCGCGAGGCGGTTGAACACGTTGGTGAGCAGCGCGCCCTCCTTGAGCGCCGGGTCGGCCACGCGCGGGTCGCTCCGCTTGGCCTCGTCGGGGTCGAAGGGCTTCGGGGAGAAGCCGACCGACTTCTGGTCGAGGCCGAGCGCGAGGAAATGCGCGCGCAGCTGCTCGGGCGTGTAGTGCTCGAGGAGCTGCTCTCCCGTGGGCGGCTTGACCTTGCCCGACGAGGACGCCTTCGTCTTGCCGAACAGCAGGTGGTGGTTGGCCACGAGCGTGGTCTGGCGCAGCGCGAGCGCGTCGTCGCCGCCGTCGAGCAGGCCGCCCGGGCGCAGCGCCTCAAACAGCGCCGGCTGGGCCACGCCGTAGAAGTACAGGTTGTCCTGCCCGATGAACTGGTACACGCACGCGTCGTCGGAGCACCAGAAGTCGCGCCAGCTGCCGCGCGGCAGGCCGCGTTCGTCGTTCACCGCGCAGGTGAACGAAATGGGCGCCCACAGCGACTCGGGCCAGCACCACACGGTGAGACCCTCGACGCCCTCGATCACCGGCGCCTCCACGCCCCACTCGATGTTGCCCGTGATGCGGAAGGGCACGAGCGTCTTGGAGGTGCGGAAGCGGATGTTCGCGCGCGCGAGCACGCTGCGCGCCTCGTCGCGCGCCGCGATGGACTCGAACTCGATCTCGAAGCTGGCCTTGCCCTTCTCCGCCGGGCGGTACGCGTGCCGCGGCAGCTCGCCGGCGACGGCCTCGTACGCCTCGTGCGCCTCGTTCTTCACGAAGATCACCGGCGGGGCCAGAAACTCCGCGATGGTCTGGGGCACCACGGGGCGCACCTCGGGGTCGGCCGCGAGGTTCGAGGCGTGCGCGCGCAGGAAGTCCGCGAAGGCCGGCAGGTCGAAGTACCAGTTCTCCACCGGGCGCATCTCGGGCGCGGCGTTCGAGAGCGTCGAGATCGGCGCGATGAGGTCGGCGGGCGCGTACTGGTGCCCCAGGTCGCACTCGTCGGCGTAGGCGTGCTCTGACTTGCAGCCCTGCACGGGGCAGCGCCCGACCACCTGGCGGCCGTTCAGGAACGTCTCAGCCTGGGCGTCGTAGAACTGCAGCGTGGAGGTGCGCTTGAGCCAGCCGTTCTCGTAGAGGCGCTCGATGAACGCGTTCGTGACCCGCTGGTGCACGTCGGCCGCGTGCCCGATGCCCGAGCCGTCGAAGATGTCGAGGCTGATGTGGTACGCCTCGAGCACGGACTTCTGCGCCTCGTGGTTGCGCATGACGTACTCCTCGATGGAGCCGTCGAACTGACCCGCCTCGACGAGCTTGCGGTAGCCCTCGTTGATGGGGCTGCCGAAGCAGTCCGTCCCCGACACGAAGCGCACGTTGTCCGCCCCGATGCGGTCGCGCAGAAAGCGCGCGAACGCGTCAGCGGGCACGAACACGCCTCCGATGTGGCCGAAGTGCAGCGGCTTGTTGCCGTACGGCATGCCCGCCGTGACCACGGCGCGGGCAGGCCACTTCACGCGCTTGTTATCCCTCAAATCCGACATGGTTTTCCATCTCCTCCAAAGCGGCGGCGAGCGCACGCGCGTCGGCGCTGCCGCGGCTCTCACTCATCAGGTTGAGCAGGTCGTCCAGACCGCTCGTGCTCGGCCGCAGGTACACCGTGTCGCACTGCGCGAAGCCCGCGAGGTCGCCCGCCTTGGCGACGGCGTCCTCAAGCGTGCCGATCTCGTCGGCCAAGCCGTTCTCAACCGCGTCCATGCCCGTGAACGTGAGCCCCGTGGCGAGCGCGCGCACCTCGTCGACCGTCATGCCGCGGCCCTCGGCCACCGTCTCCACGAACGTCGTGTTGATCTGGTCGACCATGGCCTGGTAGTAGGCGCGCTCGTCCTCGGTGAGGGCGCGCGTGCCGTAGCTCGAGTCCTTCGACTCAGCTGACGTGATGTTGTCCACCGTGATGCCGAGCTTGTCGAGCAGCTCCGAGATGTCGGTGAGCTGCATGGCCGTGCCGATGGCGCCGATGGCGGTGGTCTTGGCCGTGAAGATGTAGTCGGCTTGGCTCGAGATCTCGTAGGCCGCGCTCGCGTTCATCGACGCGCTCGAGACCACCACGGGCTTGGAGAAGTCGCGCACGTAGGCGGCCATCTCCTCGCCCGCCGTCGCCGTGCCGCCGCCCGAGTCGACGCGCAGCACCACGGCCTTGATGTAGGGGTTCTCCTCGGCGCGGTCAAGCTGCGCCTTGAGTCCCTCGGGGCTCGCGGTGGTGCCGTCGTACTGGATGGTGCCCGAGACCTCGATGATGCCCACCGAGTTCGTGGTGACGGAGTCAGAGGAGAGGTCCTCGCCCAAGGTGCCGAAGGGGTTGGCCACCGCGCTCACGGCGGCAGTGCACGACGCGAGCCCGAAGAACATGAGCGCGAAGAAGAGGACCACCGCCACGAGCGCGACGATCCAGCCCTTGCCCTTCTTGGGAGCGGGCGCAGGCGGCTGCGGCGCGTAGGCGGGCTGCGCGTAGGCGGGCTGGGGTGCTCCGGGATAGGCGCCGAAGCCCGGCTGGGGCGCCGCGGCCTGCGCAGGCTGCGGGGCGGGCTGCGGGGCCTGCGCTGCGGGCTGCTCCGGAGCTGCCGCACCCGCCTGCGGGGCCTGCGCGCCCGGCTGAGCGGGAGCCGCGGCGTTGTAGGTTTGCTCGTAGGCGTTGGGCGCCGGGGTGCTCCCGTCGCCCCAGACGCCCTGCTGCCAGTTGTTCTGCTGGGTCATGGCTCCTCCTTGAGCCTAGAACTCGAATCCCTCGTCCGACTTCCCGTGGCTGCCCTGGGCCTTCTTCGCCGTGCGGATGAGGAACTCCTGGTTGGTCTCGGTCTGCTTCAAGGACTTGATCAGCATGTCCATCGCGCGCTCGGTGTTGTTCATGTTCGCCAGGATCCTGCGGACGGCCCAGATGAGCGGGGCTTCCTGCCCGTCGAGCAGCAGCTCCTCCTTGCGCGTGCCCGACGACACCGGGTCGATGGCCGGGAAGATGCGGCGGTCGGCCAGGTAGCGGTCGAGCTTGAGCTCCATGTTGCCCGTGCCCTTGAACTCCTCGAAGATGACCTCGTCCATCTTCGAGCCCGTGTCGATGAGCGCCGAGGCCAGGATGGTGAGGCTGCCGCCGTTCTCGATGTTGCGCGCCGCGCCCAGGAAGCGCTTGGGCGGGTAGAGCGCCGTGGAGTCGACGCCGCCCGAGAGGATGCGGCCCGAGGCGGGCTGCGCCAGGTTGTAGGCGCGCGCCAGACGCGTGATGGAGTCGAGCAGGATCACCACGTCCTTGCCCATCTCCACGAGGCGCTTCGCGCGCTCGATCACGAGCTCGGCCACGGCGATGTGGTTCTCGCACGGCATGTCGAACGTGGAGGAGACGACCTCGCCGCGGATGGAGCGCTCCATGTCGGTGGCTTCCTCGGGGCGCTCGTCGATGCCCAGGTACATCAGGTGCACGTCAGGGTTGTTGGCCGTGATGGAGGCGGCGATGTCCTTCAGAACGGTGGTCTTGCCGGCCTTCGGCGGCGAAACGATGAGGCCGCGCTGCCCCTTGCCGATGGGCGCGGCCAGGTCGATCACGCGCGCCGTGATGGTGTTCTTGCCGTGCTCCATGAGCAGGCGGTCATCCGGGAACACCGGCGTGAGGTCCTTGAAGTGCGGGCGGGCGCCCAGCTCCTCGAGGGGGATGCCGTTCACGGAGATGACCTTCTGGATGGCGGCAAACTTCTCGTTCTCGCGTGCGGGGCGGGTCTGCCCCACCACGAGGTCGCCCTTGCGCAGGCCGTTGCGGCGGATGGTGGCGGCGCCCACGTAGGCGTCGCCCTCGCCGGGCAGGTAGCCCGCGGCGCGCAGGAAGCCGTAGCCGTCGGCGAGGATGTCGAGCACGCCCGTGACCTCGACGAAGCCCTCGGCCTTCACCGCGGCGTCATACACCAGGCCCACGAGCTCGGCCTTCTTGACGCCCGTGCCGTCGACGCCGAGCTCGGCGGCCTTCGCGCGCAGCTCGGCCACCTTGAGCTCCGCAAGCTCTTCCTTGGTGATGCTCGGGACCACCTCGCGGTTGGCGCGGTTGTCGCGCTGGCGGCGCGGGCGGCGGTCGTTGCGGTCGCGGCTGTCACGGCTGCTGCGATCGTTGCGGTCATTGCGATCGCTGCGGTCGTTGCGGTCGTTGCGATCGCTGCGGTTGCCGCCCTTGCCGTTGCGGTTGCCGCGCGGGTCGCGGTCGTTGCGCTCGGCGCGGTCGCGGCTGGGACGGCCCTCGGAGCGGTCGGCGCGGGTGCGCTGGTAGTCGCGCGGGCGCGGGGCGTCGGCGTGCGCCTCGGGCGCGGGGGCGGATGCGGCGGCGGCAGGCGCGGGGGCGGCGTCGGCGGAAGCGGCGGGGGCCACGGCGGAAGCGGCCTCAGCCGGCGCGGGCGTCTCGAAGACGGGCGCGGGGGCGGGCGCCTCGGGGGCAGCGGCCTCAGGGGTGGCGGACGCGGGGGCGGATGCGGGGGCCACCTCGGCGTCAGCCGGCTTCACCTTGCGCGGACGTCCCCGGCGCGGCTTGGGAGCCTCCTCGGCGGCAGGCGCGGCGTCGGCGGAAGCGGCGGGCGCAGCCGCAGGAGCAGCGGCAGCCCTCGCGTCCTCGGCCGGCACGACCTTGCGCGGGCGCCCGCGGCGCTTCGCGGGAGCGGGCGCGACGTCAGCGGCGCCGTCGGCGCCCTCGGCAGCCGCGGGCGCGACGTCAGCGGCGGCCTCGCCCGCCTCAGGCGCGGCCTTGCGGGTGCGGGTGCGCGTCGCCTTGCGCGGAGAGGCCTCCGGCGCCTCGGCGGCGCCCTTGGCGGCGTCCCCGTCAGCAGCAGGCGCCTCGGGGGCGGCCTTGCGGGTGCGCGTGGTCTTGCGCGCAGGCTTCTCGGCCTTGCCCTCGGTGTCAGCGCCGGCAGCCTTCGCCTCCGCAGCGCCCTCCTCCGCCTTCTTCGCGCGCGTGGCGCGACGGCGCACGGGCTTCTCCTCGGCGGCTGCCTCAGGTGCAGGGGCGGGCGCGCCCGCCGTCTTCGTCTCTTCGACTTCGCTCATTTACTGTACTTTCTCCCAGTCTGCGAGGAACGCCTCAAGCCCGCGGTCGGTCAGCGGGTGGGCGACCATCTTCTTCAGCACGCCGAAGGGCACGGTGGCGATGTCGGCGCCCATGAGGGCGGACTGCGTCACGTGGTTGGCGCTGCGGATGGACGCGGCGATGATCTCGATCTGCTCGCCGTTCACGGTGTTGGCCGTGAAGTCGTAGTTGTTGATGGCCGTCACGATGTTGGCCACCTGGTCGAGGCCGTCCTCGGAGATGTCGTCGAAGCGGCCCACGAACGGCGAGATGTAGCGCGCGCCAGCGCGGGCGGCCAGGATGGCCTGCGGCACGGTGAAGCACAGCGTCATGTTTACGCGGATGCCCTCGTCGGCCAGCGTGCGCGTGGCCGCGAGGCCCTCGACCATGGTCGGGATCTTCACCACGACGTTGGGGGCGATCTGCGCCAGCTCGCGGCCGTCGCGCACGAGCTCGTCGCGCGTCATGGCGACCGACTCGGCCGACACGGGGCACTCAGGCCCCACGATGTCGCAGATGCGCTTGATGTGGTTGTGGAAGTCGTCGAGCTTGCCCCCGATGCGCGCGTAGAGCGTGGGGTTGGTGGTCACGCCCGCGAGCGCGCCCCAGCTGGCAGCCTCCTCGATCTCGGCGAGATCGGCGGTGTCCAGAAAGAACTTCACGTGGTCCTCCTCTTTCAGATGGTTCGGATGGTGCGAACGTGCGCGGCTGCGCACGTATCCTGCCTTGGCTTATGCGGAATTGACGGGATTTCCTCTTGGGGATGCTTCCTCTGCAGACGGCACGAAAGCCGCCTTGCCGCGAATCGCCGGGGCGCGCCCGCGCGAAAAACGCGCAAAGCGCCTGGATGGGCGGGCAGATGAGCTTCTGTGCGGGGAAAATGAAACTGCGCCCATGTTAGCGCATGTCTTCGCGCAGTTCAAGCACGGAACGCACAAGGTGCGTCGCATGACGGCATAACGTTAACGTTGCCGCCGCTAGACCTCGAGCGTGCGGAAGAAGCAGCTCCCGGCCCCCGTGTGGCACGCCGGACCCGCCGCCTCCACGAGCGCGAGCAGGCAGTCGGCGTCGCAGTCGTAGCGAATCTCCACCACGCGCTGGGTGTTTCCGCTAGTCGCGCCCTTGTGCCAGAGCTCCTGGCGGCTGCGCGACCAGAACACCGTCTCGCCCGTCTCGCGCGTGAGCTCGAGTGACGCCTCGCTCATCCACGCCACCATGAGCACTTCCTTGCTGCGCACGTCCTGCACGACGCACGGGATGAGGCCCGCCTCGTTGTAGGCGAGCTGGGAGAAGTCGGTGATGTCGGGGGCGTCCATGCAGCCCGCTCCTTTCCTGCGCCTCGGAGCACACGCGCGCATGCTCCGCGCCGCGCGCCTGGCGCCGCTAGAACGATGCCTTGTGCAGCATCTCGCGCATGCGCCGCGCCGCGCCTTCGTTCATCTTCGGGATGAGGTTGTCCAGAAGCTCGAGCATCAGCCCCTGGGCCTCGGGGACCATGCCCTCGAAGCGCAGGACGTCGGTGTCATGCGAGCAGTTCACGTGGCAGGTGCAGGTGAGGTGCTCGATGAACGTGCGGATCTCGCGCGCCATCTCGCCCTCGGTCGGCGCGGCCCACGTGCCCGCGGCGATGTCGCGCGCGAGCGGCCAGGTCTGCGTCGGCGTGAGCGTGACGATGAGGATGTCGCTCGGGTTCGCCGCGCTGAACGCGCGCGCCGACGCGACGGCGTTCTGCTCGCCCTGCCCCGCGCCCGCCATGCCTGCGAGGTAGAAGAACGTGAAGTCGATGCCCGCCTTGTGCAGGCGCTGCCCCTGCTCGACGATGTCGGCCGCGGTGTGGCCCTTCTCCATGAACGCGAGCGTCTCGTCGAAGCCGCTCTCCGCGCCGATGGTGATGCGGTCGACGCCGCGCGAGGCCAGAAGCGCCAGCTCCTCGTCGGACTTGCGCGCCACGTCCACGATGCGGCAGAAGCCGCCATAGCTATTCACCGTGGGGATGCGCTCCTCCACCATGTCGAAGATCTCGATGAGGCGGTGCGTGGGCAGCGCGAAGGGGTTGCCGCCCGTGAGGTAGATGCGCCGGGTGAGCGCCGTCGCCGTGCGCGCGATCTCCTCGATGTCGGCCCTGATCTCCTCGTCCGGCGACGCCGCGAACGGCACGCCGTTGAAGATGTCGCAGAAGTGGCACTTGCCGTGCGAGCACCCCGTGACGACCTGCAGCATGGGGCACCCCAGATCGTGCGGCGGCCGATGCTGCGGAGAGGAGATGTGGGACTTGATGTTCTGCTGAGCAGGCATGACGCTTTCCCCTTTCGAGACCTGCCGAAACCCTGCCCCTCATTGTATCACGGGATACCAGCCGAGAAGCAGCGGTGCGACCCGCCGCGCAGGAGGCGGCGATGCGACCCGCCGCCGCAGGAGGCAGCGCCCTATCGCCGGCTCGGAATGCCCAAGGCACCCCGCCGAACGCATCCCGCCGAACCAAGCGCGGACAACGCTAGGCGGGCGCATGCGCACGGGGCTCCAACGCACACAGGCCCCAAGGGAACGGGGCTACAGGCGCACGGGGATGCCGCAGGAGCGCATGTGCTCCTTCACCTGGCGCACGGTGAGCTCGCCGAAGTGGAAGACGCTCGCGGCGAGCACGGCGTCGGCCTCGCCTTCGATGATGCCCTGCGCGAAGTGCTCGAGCTCGCCGACGCCGCCCGAGGCGATGACCGGGATGTCCACGGCGCGCGCCACCACGCGGGTGAGCGCGCAGTCGAAGCCGTCGCGGCTGCCGTCGCGGTCCATGGACGTGAGCAGGATCTCGCCCGCGCCGCGCCGCGCGGCCTCCTGCGCCCACTCGACGGCGTCGATGCCCGTGGCGGTGCGCCCGCCCGCCACGTAGACCTCCCACTTGTTGGGGTTGCCCGCCACCGCCTTCGCGTCAATGGCGCACAGGATCGCCTGCGTGCCGAACGCAGCGGCGGCCACCGTGATGAGCTCGGGGTTCTTCACCGCCGCCGAGTTCACGCTCACCTTGTCGGCGCCCGCGGCGATCATGCGGCGGATGTCGGCCACGCTGCGGAAGCCCCCGCCCACGCAGTACGGCAGGTGAAGCTCCTCGCTCGCGCGGCTCGCGAGCTCGACGGTGGTGGCGCGGTCGTCGGAGGTGGCCGTGATGTCGAGGAAGATGACCTCGTCGGCCTTCTGCTCGTCATAGGCGCGCGCGAGCTCGATGGGGTCGCCTGCGTCGCGCAAGTTCACGAAGTTGACGCCCTTGACCACGCGGCCGTCCTTCACGTCCATGCAGGGGATCACTCGCTTAGTTAACATGGGGAATCTTCCTCTTCCGCTGATGGTCTTCCTGAGCCGACGGAGGTGGCACGGAACGGAGCTCAGTCGCTCGAGAGCGATGTGAAATGGTGCTCACCAAGCGAGTTCCGCACGAGCCGAAAGCGCCGGCGGCGCTTTCGTGCGAGCAGGACTGTTTGAGCGACTGAGCTCCGTTCCACATCGCTCCCGCACACGCCTCATTCCGCGCCACCTCCTGACGTTGCCAAGACGCGCTGCTATTCGCCGCTTGCGGCGGCACAGGCCGCCACGCCCTCCTCGACGGTGAGCGTGCCCTCGTAGATGGCGCGGCCGGCGATGATGCCCTCGACGGCATGGGCCACGGGCGCGAGGCGCTCGACGTCGGCCACGCTGGCCACGCCGCCGCTCGCCACCACGGGATGCCCGAACGCCTCGTGCATGAGCACGTACGCCTGCGGGTCGAGGCCGGTCTGCATGCCGTCGCGCGCGATGTCGGTGTACACGAGGTGCTCGTAGCCTGCGTCGGCCATGCGGCGCGCGAGCTCGTGCGCCGTGATGCCCGAGCCTTCGCACCAGCCCGACACGGCCACCTCGCCGCCCTTCGCGTCGATGCCCGCCACGAGCGCGCTCCCGCCGTACGCGGCCACCGCCTCGCGCGCGAACGCCGGGTCGCGCACGAGCGCCGTGCCGAGCACCACGCGCGTCACGCCCGCCGCCATGAGGCGCTCGATGGCGGCCATCGAGCGCACGCCGCCGCCCACCTCCACCTTCAGGTTGGTGGCGGCCAGAACGCGCTCGATCACCTCGACGTTGTCGGGGTTGCCCGACTTCGCGCCGTCGAGGTCGACCACGTGCAGCCAGGAGGCGCCCGCCGCCTCGAACGCGCGCGCCTGCGCCACGGGATCCTCGTTGTAGACCGTGACCTGAGCGTAGTCGCCCTTCGCCAGGCGCACGGCGCGCCCGCCCAGAATGTCGATGGCCGGAAGCAGAAACATGGCCCACGTCCTTTCGCTAGATCTCGCCCACGATGCGCACGAAGTTCGCGAGCACCTTCGCACCCGCGTCCGAGCTCTTCTCGGGATGGAACTGCACGCCGAACACGCGGTCACGGTACTGCACCGCGCACGGGAACGTGACCGAGTGCGTCGTCACGGCCACGGTGGCCGGCGTGTCGGGTGCCACGTAGCTGTGCGTGAAGTAGAAGAACTCCCCCGGCGCCACGCCGTCGAACAGCGGACAAGCGAATTCAGCCTGTCCGCTCCCGCTGGGGACGACGGCACACGGCACGGCCTCGTCGCCGGGGGCGGGAGCGGTGCTCACCAAGCGAGTTCCGCACGAGCCGGAAGCGCCGGCGGCGCTTCCGTGCGAGCAGGACTGTCCGAGCGACTGAGCTTTGCTCCCGCCCCCGGCGACCCCGAGCGCACCCGCGCCCGCGCCCGCCGGAACGACGGCGTTCCACCCCACGTGCGGCACCTTGTAGGCGCGCCCCGCGGCGTCGACGCGCGGCATCCTTCCCACCACGCCGGGCAGGATCGCGAGCCCGCGCGGGCGGCGCGGCTCCTCGCCTTCGCCAACCTCGGGCGCGCCCTCCTCGCCCTCCTCGAACATGAGGTGCTCGCCCAGGCAGATGCCGAGGAACGGCACGCCGGCGTCCACGCGCGCGCGGACGGCCTCCATCTGCCCAAGCTCGGCCATGGTGGCCGCCGCGTCGGCGAAGGCGCCCACGCCCGGCAGCACGATGGCGTCGGCGCGCGCGATCACGTCCACGTCGTCGGTGATGCGCGCGTCGCCGCCCACCGCGGCCAGGCCGCGCTCGACGCTCTTCAGGTTCCCCTTGTGGTAGTCGACGACCGCTATCACAGCGCCCCCTTGGTCGAGGGCAGCGCGTCGCCCACGCGCGCATCGAGCTCGCACGCCTGGCGCAGCGCGCGGCCGCACGCCTTGAACGAGGCCTCCACCAGGTGGTGCGCGTTCTCACCCGCCAGCTGGCGGACATGCAGCGTCACGCCGGCGTTGGCGGCCAGCGCGATGAGGAACTCCTTCGCGAGCGACGTGTCGAACATCCCCAGCAGGCAGAGCGGCACGTCGACGGCGTAGTGCAGCTGGCCGCGCCCCGAGATGTCGCACGCGGCGAGCACGAGCGCCTCGTCCATGGGCAGCAGCTGCGAGCCGAAGCGCGCGATGCCGCGCTTGTCGCCGAGCGCGCGGGCGATGGCCTGCCCCAGCACGATGCCGACGTCCTCCACCGTATGGTGCGCGTCGACCTCGACGTCGCCGCGCGCCCGCACGCGCAGGTCGAACAGGCCGTGGCGCCCGAAGGCGTCGAGCATGTGGTCGAAGAACGGCACGCCGGTGTCGACGTCGACGACGCCCGTGCCGTCCAGGTTGATCTCGACGCTGATGTCGGTTTCCTTGGTGGTGCGCTCCACCGTTGCGGTTCTGCTCACGATCTCCCCTCCCCTTCCGTCAGCCCTCGGGGCGCAGCGCGAAGTCGCGCAGGCTCCTCAGGAACAGGTCGTTCTGCTCGGGCGTGCCGATGGTCACGCGCAGACCACCCTCCAGGTACGGCGCGCTGCTGAAGTCGCGCACGAGCACGCCGTGCGCGTAGAGGTACTCCCACGCCTCGGCCGCGCCGGCGATCTTGAAGAAGATCCAGTTCGAGTCCGACGGGTACGGGGTGACGCCCGGCACCTTGTGCAGCGCCTCCATCATGCGGGCGCGCTCGGAGATGATGGCCTCGATGCCCGGCTCGAACTTCGCGCGGTTGGCGAACACCACGCGCGCGATGGCTTGCGACACCGCGTCGACCGAGTAGGGCTGGCGCACCTTGACGAATTCGCGGATCACCCCGGGGTTCCCGAGGATGTAGCCCACGCGCACGCCCGCGAGCGAGAACGCCTTGGAGAACGTGCGCAGGATGACGAGGTTCTCGTGCGCGGCCAGGTGCGGGCGCATCGTCTGACGCGAGAACTCGAAGTACGCCTCGTCCACCATCACGAGCGCGTCCGTAGAGTCGAGCAGGCGCTCGAGGAACAAAGGCGGCGCCATGAGGCCCGTGGGGTTGTTGGGGCTCGCCACCGCCATGAAGTCGATGTCGCCCTGCGCCACGCGCGCGAGCACGGCCTCCTCGTCGATGGAGTAGTCGGGCTTGCGCGGGACGTCGACCACCGTGGTGTTCGTGAGGCGCGCGTTGGCCGCGTACACCGAGAACGTCGGCGGCAGGTTGAGGAACGTGCGCCCCGGGCCGCCCCACGCGAGCGCCAGGTTGAACAGAAGCTCGTCGCCGCCGTTGCCCACGAGCACCTGGTCGCGCTCGAGGCCGTTGGCCTCGGCGATCATGTCGCGCAGCTCGTTGGCGAGCGGGTCGGGGTAGCGGTTGAACGCCGTCTTCTTCACCTCGCGGATCGCCTGCGAGCGGATCTCATGGTCCACGTCGCGCGGGTTCTCGTTCGCGGAGAGGAGCGCCTCGGCGGGCAGGTACTTCGGATCATAGGGCATAAGGCCCCGAAGCTGGGGGGCGGATGCGCGCACCTTATTCATCGGCGGCCTCCCCTTCCTCAGCGTCGGCGCCGGCAACGTCGGAAGCGCCAGCCCCTGCCCCGGCGGCCTGCGCGACTCCGGCGCCGGCGGCGGCGCCAGCCCCGGCGGCCTGCGCGGCGGCGGCGGCCTCGAGCGCCTCCACGCGCAGCGCGACCGACTCGGCGTGCGCCCACAGGCCCTCGTGGCGCGCGATGCGCATGGTGGCCTGCGCGTCGTTTCTCAGCGCCTGGGGCGAGAACTGGATGATGGACGACTTCTTCACGAACTCGTCCACCGAGAGCGGGCTCGCGTAGCGCGCCGTGCCGCCCGTGGGCAGCGTGTGGTTGGGGCCCGCCACGTAGTCGCCGAGCGCCTCGGTGGTCCACTCGCCGAGGAAGATGGCGCCCGCGTTGCGGATGCTGCCCAGATAGCTCATGGCGTCGGCCACGTGCATCTCGAGGTGCTCCGGGGCGATGACGTTCACGGCTTGCAGGGCGGCCTCCATGCTCGGGCAGACGGTGATGAGGCCCTGTCCCTCGAGCGAGGCGCGCGTGATCTCGGCGCGCATGGAGCGCGCGAGGTGCCCCTCGATGGCAGCCTCCACGGCGTCGGCGTACGCCTCGGAGAACGTCACCAGGTAGCACGCCGCAAGCGGGTCATGCTCGGCCTGCGCCATGAGATCGATGGCCACGAGCGACGGGTCGGCCGCCTCGTCGGCCACCACGCACACCTCGGACGGCCCGGCGATCATGTCGATGCCCACGTCCCCCGAGACGATCTTCTTGGCGGCGGCCACGTACGCGTTGCCCGGGCCCGTGATCTTGGCGACCGGCTCGATGGACTCGGTGCCGTAGGCCAAAGCGCCGATGGCCTGCGCGCCGCCCACGGAGTAGATCTCGGTCACGCCCGCGATCTTGCACGCCGTGAGGATGCCCGCGTCAAGCGTGCCGTCCTTCGTCGGCGGCGTCACGCACACGATGCGCTCGACGCCCGCCACCTTCGCAGGCAGCGCGTTCATGAGCACGGTGGAGGGGTAGAGGGCGCGCCCGCCCGGCACGTAGATGCCCACCGACTCGAGCGGCGTCACCTTCGCGCCGAGGACGGCGCCGTCGGCGCGCGCGTAGATCCAGCTCTGCTGCACCTGGCGCTCGTGGAAGTCGCGGATCTGCGCGGCGGCGTGCTTGAGCGCCTCCACCGTGGCGGGCGCGACGTTCGCCTCGGCGGCCTCGATGGCCGCGGCTGGCACGCGGAAGTCCTCCAGGCGCACGCCGTCGAACTTCTCGGTGAAGTCGCGCAGGGCCGCGTCGCCGCGGGTGCGCACCTCCTCGATGATGGACGTGGCGGCCTCGAGCGCGCGGGCGTTGAAGGCGCCCGTGCGGTTGATGAGCGAGCTGGTGAACGTTTCGTCTGGGCTGAGGATGACGCGGCGCATCATGGTGATCTCCTATCTTTTGTCGGCAGGCCCGCACGGCCGTGCCCGGTGTCTTGCTCTTGGGTTACCCGACGGATGCGGCGGGTTTGGCGGGTGCGGCGGGTGCGACGCCGCTGTCGGCGGGCGCGGCTGGCTCAGCGGCGCTGCCGATGGGCTTTCCCGCGATGGGCTCGTAGGTGCTCTCGTCGGCGTGGCGTTGGAGCGCGCGCGCCAAGGCCGCGACGCGCTCGTCGGTGCGGAACGCGCAGGTGTTCGCGAAGAAGCGCGCCGTGGAGGACAGCACCTCCTCCACGACCACCAGGTTGTTCTCGCGCAGCGTGGTGCCCGTGGCCGTGATGTCGACGATGCGCTCGGCCATGCCCGTGAGCGGCGCGAGCTCGATGTTGCCGTGCAGCTTCACGATCTCCACCTGCACGCCGGTCTTGGCGTAGTGGGCGGACGTGATGTTGGGATACTTCGTGGCCACGCGGATGGAGCCGAGCTTGCGGTAGTGCTCGTCGATGGCGCCGCTTGCGCCTGCGGGCTCGGCCACCACGAAGCGGCACTCGCCGAACTTGAGGTCCACGAGCTCCACCACGTCGGGCGACGCCTCGAGCAGCGAGTCCTTCCCGCAGATGCCGCAGTCGGCGGCGCCGAGCGCCACGAACACCGGCGCGTCGGAGGGGCGCACGATGATGAAGTCCACGCCCGGGTTGCTGATGATGAGCTGGCGCCCCGGGTTGTCGAGGCCCGCGGTGTCGAGCCCCGCGGCGCCGAGGCACTCGAGGGCGTCGGCGGCCAGCGAGCCCTTCGGCACGGCGATGCGCAGGGGGCGCGCCATGCGGCCCGCGGCGCTGGCGGACGTGGCGGTCGCGCTGGGGGCAGCGCAGGCGGTCTCGCCGCCCTCCGCGGCCGGCGTGAATTCTGCAGCCTCGCCGCCCTCCGCGGCCGGCGCGGCTTTGGCGGCCTGCGCGGCCTTCTCCGCAGCGGCGGCGCTCATCACCTGCTCGAGGTAGAACGCGAAGCCCGCCGCCGGGCGCTCCACGCCGTAGGCGCCGATCATGTGGTCGTAGCGCCCGCCCGAGCCGAGCGGCGAGCCCAAATGCGGCGAGTACGCCGCGAACACGATGCCCGTGTAGTAGTCGAACGAGCTCATGACCGAGAAGTCGATGAGGATGCGGTCGGCCAGGCCGCGGTCGGACAGCGCGTTGAAGGTGCGCTCGAACTCGTCGAGGCCGTCGGCGCAGCCGAGCGGCACCACGAGCGAGCGCACGGCCTCGATGGCCTCGATGCCGCCGCGGATGCGCGGCAGCGCGCGGATGGCGTCGGCATAGGCCGGGGCCACGCCCGCGACGTCGACGTCGAGCGTGGCGTCGTCGAGGTCGGTCAGGCGGTCGAGCTCCACGAAGTCGGACGCGTGGTACGCCTCGAGCACGGCGGCCTTCCACGCCTCGGGCGCGCCCGAGCGGTCGAGCAGCGCGCGCAGGACGCCCACCGTGGCGAGCGCCAGCGAGAAGTCGTCCACGCCGCTCTCGCGCACCGCGTCGATGAACAGCCCCACGATCTCGGCGTCGGCCTCGAACCCCTCCTCGCCGATGCACTCCACGCCGAACTGCGTCATCTCGCGCTCGGCGGCCTGCGCGTCGGCCTCCGTCTCGCGGAAGACGCGCTGCGTGTAGCGGAAGCGCAGCGGCCCCTCCTCGTTGCGCAGGCGCGTGGCGCACATGCGCGCGATCTGCAGCGTGACGTCGGGGCGCATGGCCAGAAGGTCGCCGCGCGAGTCGAAGAACTTGAACGACGAGCCCGGCAGGCGCCCGCCGGCGCGCATGACGTCGAGGACCTCGAGCGTGGGGGTCTCTATGGGGAGGTAGCCGCGGTCAGCGAAGAGCTGCTGCACCGCGCGCGTGATCGTCTCTCTCGCGCGCGCCTCCTGCGTGAGGACGTCGCGGAAACCAGAGGGGGTGACAAGGTTCACAGGTGCTTTCCTTCTCCAACGTATTCTCAGACAGCTTATGGTACTGCTCGCGCGCCGCCCGGGTAAGCAGCGCGGCGAAAACAGCGGATTTTCAGCATGCGCCGTCGGCGTGCGACCGCACCCGCGCAACATGCGCCGCCACACGACCGGCACGCAGCCACGTGCGATCGGCGTGCATCGGCGTACGCCGACTCCACACGGCTGGCGCGCAACCTTGCGCAACCAGCGTGAGCCGTCGGCAATCCACTTCATGCGACCGCGCGAGACTGGCGTGCGACCGCATAGGATTCCGGCAGCGCCCCATACTTTAGCACAGTAGAGTGATAAAGCAAGCGTTCGCGTCGAATTGATCGCGAGAAGCTGCCGAAAGGCGCGCGGCGAGCCCTGTCGCGCCCTGCCCTACTCCACCGGCTCGATGATGAGGGCGCGCAGGATGCCGGGAGTCTCGTAGGCGCGCTTGCCCGCGCCCATGCCCACGCGCTTGACGGTGAAGCGCTCGGGGAGTTTGTCGATCGTGCGCACGGCGGCCGCCACGGCGGCGCCCGTCGGCGTCACGAGCTCGCCGCGCACGTCGAGCACACGCAGCACGAGGCCATGGGCTGCGGCGATGTTGACCACCGCGGGAACGGGCACGGGGATGACGCCGTGCTGACAGCGCACCGTGCCGCGCCCCTCCGCGAGCTCGGTGACGACCACCCCCTCGACATGCAGGCTGTCGAGCGCCGCGGCGACGGCCACCACGTCGGCGATGGAGTCGACGGCTCCCACCTCGTGGAAGTGGACTTCGCCGACGGGCACGCCGTGCGCCTGCGCCTCGGCCTCGGCTATGATCGCGAACACCTCGCGCGCGATCGCCTTCGCACCTGGAGTCATGTCGGCGGCGTCGATGAGGGAGGCGATCTCCGCCATCCCGCGGTGCTCGTGCGGGTGCGCGTGCCCCTGCGCGCCAGCGCCTTCATAAGCGTGCGCATGCGCGTGGCCGTCCTCGCCTGCGTGTGCGTGACCTTGGTCGTCCTCGTGCGCGTGCGGCTCGTGCGGATGCGTGTGACTTCCCTCGTGCGTATGCGCATGCTCACAACCCGTGCCGTGCAGGTACTCCATGTCGTGGTCGTGGTTCTCGTGCTCCGCGTCGAGCACCACGTCGAAGTCGCACACGTCCAGGCCCGACTTCACCACACGCGTGATGCGCACCTCGAACCCCTCGACTGGCAGGCTCGCGAGGGCGCGGCGCACCGCCCCCTCGTCAGCGCCCGCGTCGAGCAGCGCCGCCGCGCACATGTCGCCGCTGATGCCCGACGAGCACTCCAACCACAAAACGCTTCCCACTCAAACTCCCTTCTCAAGGCACCGCGTTCGCAAGGCACTCCGCTCGCAAGGCGCTCCGCCTGCAAGACGTCATACGACTCACGATGTTTCACGTGAAACATCGGTTCGCACAAACGAATGTTTCATGTGAAACATTCCGCCCGCGGCGCGCGACACGCCGCCAGGCAGGCGCTCGCTCCGCTCAACCGCCCACGCACACCGCACATCGCGCCCGCAGGGCGCACGTGCGCCGCCGGCCCTACGCGCCCGCGCGGGCGGAGAGGTGGTTGATGAGGCTCGCCTGATAGGCTGCGCCGAACCCGTTGTCGATGTTGACCACCGACACCCCGCTCGCACATGAGTTCAGCATCGCGAGCAGCGCCGTCACGCCGCCGAACGCCGTCCCGTAGCCCACGGACGTGGGCACCGCGATCACCGGGCACGCCACCATGCCGCCGATCACGCTCGCGAGCGCGCCCTCCATGCCCGCCACGGCGATGACCACCTGCGCGCGGGCGAGCTCGTCCGAGCACGCGAGCAGCCGGTGGATGCCCGCCACGCCCACGTCGAGCAGGCGCACCACCTCGTTGCCGAGGAACTGCGCCGTGAGCGCCGCCTCCTCGGCCACGGCGACGTCGCTCGTGCCCGCCGCGGCGACCACGACCACGCCGTCGCCGTCGGGCGCGGGCATGCCGCCCGCCACGCCCAGGCGCGCCTCGGGGTAGTACGCCAGCTCGCACGCGTCCCCCAGAAGCTCCTGCGCCGCGGTGTGCTTCGCCTCGTCGAGCCGCGTCACCAGCACGCGCGGCTGGCCGCCCGAAAGCAGCGCCTGCACGATGCCCGCGATCTGCCCATGCGTCTTCCCCTCGCCGAAGACCACCTCGCCAGCGCCCTGCCGCGCGCCGCGCGCGAGGTCAGCCCGCGCGTACCCCAAGTCCGTGAAGCCGCGCGCCTGGTCGATCTCGGCGCACAACGCACGAGAAGCCTCGTCAACGGCGAGGCTTCCCTCTGCGACGGCGCGCAGCATGTATTCGATTTCCCGTGCCTTGCAAACCATGTAGTGCTAGTAGTTCTCCTCTGTGAAGCGGATGGCGTTCTCACCCGCTAAAACCGTCTCCTCGTAATTCTCGATCTTGTAGTCGAGTTTCGCAAGAGCTTCTTGGAGCTCTCCGATGCGTCTCCTGAGTCGGCTGCGCTGTTGCTCGAGCAGATCCCTGCGCTGAAGCAACGTTCCGTCACCCTGCTCGAGCAACTCCATGTACTCAACGAGAGCCTCGATGGACATGCCCGCGTCGCGCATGCACTTGACGAATTCAACCGTTCGGCAGCTGCTTTCGTCGTAGTCACGAATGCCGCTCTTGTTGCGCGGCACGTGGCGGAGAAGTCCGATTCTTTCGTAGTACCGAAGGGTGTCGGCAGAGATGTCGTACCGTTTGCTCACTTCTGCAATCTTCATTGCGCTCCTTAATTTGCAAACGTAATCATCCCCACATCCAATAAGGCGTATTACACCATATGGAGTTAACTGCAAGTCAATACACGCGCAATGATTCCGCCCGCGTAGGGCACGATTCCTCCACAAAGGAAAAGCCGCGCCCCACGCGAACCCAAGCAAAAGCCGGCCTCCGCCGAGCCGCTTTCAAGCCGCGCCCACGCGGCGGCGCCACCCAGCCAAGGCCGCGCCCGCACAAGGGCGCCACCCAGCCGAAGCCGCGCCCCACGCGGGCTCGCGAGGCGTCACGAAGCGAGCAGCACCGCCTGGTACATGCTCCACACCATGAAGACGATGACGGCGAGCGCTGCCGTCACCACGCACTTCACGGGCAGGGGCCAGTCGCCGCGCCACATGAGCACCAAGCCCACCGGCCAGAGCACCACCAAGAAGAAGATGATCCAGAACGTCTCCCGGTACCACTTCTTGGCAGAAGGGTCGCGAACGATGGTGTTCGCCTCCCGATGGCTGCGATGCTGCCAGTCGCCCGGCCTGCGCTCGTTGCCCATGACGCCTCCCCTCCGCTACTCGGCAAGCCTCCTCGCCAGCAGCTCGTTGATGACCTTCGGGTTGCCTTGTCCTCGCATCTTCTTCATGCACTGTCCCACGAAGAACCCTATGACCTTGGTGTTGCCGTCCTTGTAGCGCGCCACCTCGTCGGGGTTCGCGGCGATCACCTCGGCGACCACGGCCTCGATGGCGCCCGTGTCGGACACCTGCTTCATGCCGCGCTCCTCCACGATGGCCTCCGGGTCCTTGTCCTCGGCGAGCACCGCGGCGAAGACCTGCCTGGCCTGCTTGGACGAGATGGCGTCGGACGCCTGCAGCCGCACGAGCTCGACGGCGCGCGCGGGGGAGAGCGGCGTCGCGGCGAGCGCCACGCCCTCCGCGTTCAGATACGCCGTGACGTCGTTGATGATGAGGTTCGCCACTGGCTTGGCGAGCTTGGCCGCCTCGCCGCCGGCCGCCTCCATGCACGCCTCGAAGAAGCGGGACGTCTCGCGGTGCTCCACCAAATGCCGCGCGTCGTAAGCCGAGAGCCCGAACGCCTCCTCGAAGCGGCGGGCCTTCTGGTCGGGCAGCTCGGGCAGCTTGGCGCGCACGCGCTCGATGAACGCGTCGGTGAGGTCGTAGGGCGCCAGGTCGGGCTCGGGGAACAGGCGGTAGTCGTCGGCCGTCTCCTTCACGCGCATCACGATGGTGCGCTTGGCGGAGGGATCCCAGTGACGCGTCTCCTGGTAGATGACGCCGCCCTCCTCGAGCACCTCCGCCTGGCGGCAGATCTCGTAGGCCAGGCCGTCGTGCAGGTTCTTGAACGAGTTCATGTTCTTGAGCTCGGTCTTCGTGCCGAACTCCTTGGCCCCGCGGCGGCGCAGGCTCACGTTGCCGTCGCAGCGCAGCGAGCCCTCCTCCATGGAGCAGTCCGAGATGCCGATGGCCAGGTAGATCTGGCGCAGCTTCTGCATGAACAGGCGCGCCTCCTCGGGCGTGCGCAGGTCGGGCTCGGTCACGAGCTCGATCAAAGGCGTGCCCGCGCGGTTGTAGTCCACGAGCGAGTGCGTGGCGCCGGCGATGCGGCCCTCGCCGCCGCCGACGTGCACCATCTTGCCCGCGTCCTCCTCCATGTGGATGCGCGTGATGCCCACGTGCGCCACGTAGCCGTCCTCGGTGCGCGTGATGTTGCCGTCGCTCTCGCCTACGCCCAGGTCGTCCAGGCGGTAGCGCTCGCGCGCGGCCGGGCCGTCGACGTCGAGGTCCAGATGCCCGCGCATGCAGAACGCCACGGGGCCCTGAGTGGTCTGGAAGTTCTTCGCCATGTCGGGGTACATGTAGTTCTTGCGGTAGAACATCGAGTGCTTCTCGATGTCGCAGTTGGTGGCCAGGCCCGCCAGCACGATGGACTCGATGGCGGCCTTGTTCGGCACGGGCAGGGCGCCCGGCAGCCCCAGGCACACGGGGCAGGTGTGGGTGTTCGGCTCGGCGCCGAACTCCAGCTTGCAGCCGCAGAACATCTTCGTGTTCAGCGTGGTCAGCTCGGCGTGGATCTCGAGGCCGATGACAGCCTCCCATGTCTCAAAAACCTCTTCGAGCTTCTTCACGAGCTACTCACCCGCCTTTCCGTCGGCGAAGTCAGGCGCGACGGGCGCCGGGCCGTAGACCGTCTCGAGCGCCGCGGCCGCGCGCAGCATGTTCTTGTCGCGGAAGGCCGGCGCGATGAGCTGCGCGCCGACCGGCATGCCCGTCTCGGCGCCGAGGCCGATCGGCATCGACATGCCGCCGTTGCCTGCGATGTTGATGGAGATGGTGAACATGTCGGACAGGTACATCTCGGTGGGGTCGGCGATCTCGCCGAAGCGAAACGCCGTGCGCGGCGCCACCGGCGCCAGGATGCAGTCGACCTGCTCGAAGGCGCGCGCGTAGTCCTGCGTGATGAGGGTGCGCACCTGCTGGGCCGGGTAGTAGTACGTGTCGTACACGCCCGCGGACAGAAGGTAGCTGCCGAGCATGATGCGGCGGCGCGCCTCGGGGCCGAAGCCGTTCGCGCGGCTGGCCTCGTACTGGCCGCCGAGGTCCTTGTGCCCCGGGTCGCAGTAGCCGTAGCGCACGCTGTCGAAGCGCGCGAGGTTCGAGAACGCCTCGCAGGGGCCGAGCACGTAGTAGGCGCTCATGGCGGCCTGCGCGTTGGGGAGCTCCACCTCCACGAGCTCGGCGCCGAGCTCCTCGAGCTTGACGGCCGCCTCGGCCACCTTGTCGCGCACCTCGGGGGTGAGGCCGGCGGCGTCCATGAACGCCGGGACCACGCCGATCCTCATGCCGCGCACGCCCTCGGCGAGGTTGGCCGTGAAGTCGACCGTGACCTCCTGGCTCGTGCAGTCGAGCTCGTCGCGGCCGGCGATGGCGTTCAGGGTGAGCGCCGCGTCCTCCACCGTGCGGGCGAAGGGGCCCACCTGGTCGAGCGAGCTGCCGAAGGCCACCACGCCGTAGCGCGAGACCACGCCGTAGGTGGGCTTGACGGCCACGATGCCGCAGAAGCTGCCCGGCTGGCGGATGGAGCCGCCCGTGTCGGAGCCGAGCGTCACGGGCACGAGGCCCGCCGCCACGGCCGCGGCGCTGCCGCCCGAGGAGCCTCCCGGGACGCGGCCGAGGTCCCACGGGTTGCGCGTGGGGCCGAACGCCGAGGTCTCGGTGGAGGAGCCGAAGGCGAACTCGTCCATGTTGAGCTTGCCGACGGGCAGCGCGCCCGCCTCGAGCGTGCGCGCCACGCACGTGGCCGTGTAGGGCGACACGTAGCTCTCCAGCATGCGCGACGAGCACGTGGTGTGCGTGCCCGCGAGGTTCATGTTGTCCTTGTACGCCACGGGCACGCCGGCGAGGGGCCCGAGCTCACAGAGGCCGCGGCCCGCCGCGAGCGCCGCGTCGACGCGCGCCGCGGCCTCGAGCGCCGCTTCCTCGGTGGTCTCGAGGAAGGCGTGCACCTGCGCGTCAGCGGCGCCGATGCGCTCGAACGTGCCGCGCGCCACCTCGGCGGCCGAGAACTCCCGGGCGATAAGGCCCGCCTGGATGGCGCGCACGCTCAGGGAGCCGAACGTCTGCGAAGCCGTCATCAGCGGTCACCCCCCTCGCCCAAGATGGACGGGATGAGGAAGCAGCCGTCCTGCTGCTTGGGGGCGTTCTCGAGCGCCACGCCTTGCGTGAAGCCCTCGCGCTCCACGTCCTCGCGCATGACGTTGGACAAGTCGCCGATGGGGTGGAACGTGGGCTCGACGCCCGCGAGGTCGTATTCGGTGATGGGAGCCAGCGAGTCGATGATGGCGTTCAGGTCAACCGTCATCTGCTTGACTTCCTCATCGTCGAGGCCGATGCGCGTGTATTCGGCGATGCCGCGCACATCATGCTCGGATAGGTGCTGTGTCATGGTTGGTCGGTCCTCTTTCGGATTGCTCATCGCCGCAGCGCGCGGCGGACTCATAGCAAACCATGATAGCAAACCCGCGAACCGATGAACCCGCACGTGGCGCGCGCGTTAGAGATTTAACACGAAGCCGCGGCGGCGAGGGTCGCGCGGATCGCGCGCCGCGGCCACGTCACATCCCGAGCTCGCGCGCCGCGGCGGCGAGGGTTGCGCGCGTGAGGGGCTCGCCGTGCGGCACGTGGGTGGCGAGGCAAGAGAAGCGCGGCTTGTCGGCGAGATAGGCGTCCGCGGGCAGGCCCGCCCGCGCGGCGAGCGCGCGGGAGGAGGCGCGCACGTCGGCCTTGGCGAGCCCTGCGCGGCGCAACGGCGAGACGACGCCCGCCTCGTCAAGCGAGCGGAAGCCCGGGCGGCGCGCCGGGTCGTCGCTCGCGTTGGTGCCGTCGGCGAGCACCGCAAAGCCGTCGGCGCGCGCCGCCTGCCAAATGCGCGCGAAGATGAAGCGCTTGCAGAGGCGGCAGCGGTCGGGCGGGTTCGCGCAGATGTCGGCCTGGGAGAGCACGTCGGCCTCGATCACGCGCAGGGGCACGCCGACGCGCGCGGCCACCGCGCGGGCGTCGACGAGCTCGAAGGCCGGCTGGAAGGCCGTGCTCACCAGGTACGCCCCCACCTCGCAGCCCGCCGCGCGCGCGGCCGCGAGCAGGTACGCCGAGTCGGTGCCGCCCGAGAAGGCCACCGCGAGCCGCGGGGTGCGCGCGAGAAACGCCTCAAGCGGCTCCGCGCCGAGGCGCTGCCCCTCCCCCACCCACGCCGCGTCGGGGGCCACCGCGCGCTCTGCGGGATGCTCGATCACGCGCATGTCAAGCCGCAGCGTCTGCTCGACGATGCGCATGAGCACCTCGTCGCTCACCTCGGGTTCCACCTTCAAGAGCCCCACCAGGCCGAACAGCACCACGCAGAACATCTCGCGCACGAGGTCGATCTCCACCTGGTGGTAGGCGGCGTACTCGGTGACGATGTGCTCGTTGATGCAGTCGACCGTCTCGCGCACGGCGCGCACGTCGAACGCGTCACGCTGCCCGAGCTCCTCGAGCACGCGGATCATGGGGCGCGGGCCGTCGGCGTCGTAGAGCGCGAGGCGCAGGGCGCGCACGCCCTTTTTGAGCGAGGCGGGCGTGTCGCCGAACACGCGCAGCTCGTTCCACACGAGCACCGTCTCCACGAGGTCGGCCACGTAGTCGTCGAGCACGGCGTCGATGACGGCCTGCTTGCTGGCGAAGTAGTAGTAGAACAGCTCGCGCGTGATGCCCGCCTCGGCGGCGATGGCCGTGACGGTGGTCGCGCGCACGCCGTCGCGCTCGAAGCACGCCCGCGCCGCCTGCATGATGTCGCCGGCCTGCCCGCCGAGCCGCACGACGGCCGCGTCCTTCTGCCGCCCCGTGATGCGCACGCGGCGGCCGCCATCCTGCGCACGGCAGGGACGCTCGGGCATGGGCGGCTCCTTTCGGCTACTCGTTCTCCTCGACGACGCGTCGGTACGCCGCGGTGTCGGCGTAGATCTCGTCGGCAAGCGGGTTCAGCTTGGCGCGGCGGATGCGAACGACCTGCCATGCGGCAAGCGCCACGTTCGACGCCAGCGCGACCAAGCTTACCACGAAAAACGCCGTGGGGTTGTGCGTGGTGGGAATGGGGGCCAGCACGTCAGCGAACTGCGGGACCGTCATGACGAACATGATCCACAGCGCGAGCGTCTGCGCGCGATGCTGCAGCCACGCGCCCCGCTTGATGAAGAAGGTGGGGATGGTGCAGGCGAGCAGGAGCGCCAAGCCGCAGTAGGCGGAGTGGTCGGAGATGCAGTTGTAGGTGTAGGCGAAGTTCCACAGATCGTAGGCGATGATCCACGCCCAGATCATGTCCGGCCAGATCATGTCGCGCGTTCGGTCCTTCGATATGATGATGCCGAACCAGCCGCAGATGGTGAGGATGTTCAGGATGCCCGCGATGCCGTTCATGATGTTCCACGGGCCGGAGATGGTCCACAGGTTGTCGACGGTGCCTCCCGCCCACAAGCCGAAGCTGAACACCTGGAAGTCGCGGACGACCGCCTCGGCGATGTTGACGGCCAGGATGAGCGGCGGGAAGCACAGCGCCCAGCGCTTCTCGTAGAGGTGGTGGACCTGGCCGTCCTTGCCCTTCCACGTGACGAAGCGCAGGGCCATGAACCCGAGGCAGCCCGCGAGCGCCGAGTAGGTCTTAACCCAGTTGAACCACGTGCCCGTGCCGTACTCGTTGCCGGGGGCGGCGGTGGTCGGCCACACGAATATCGTGAGGAGGACCGGCACGACGAGGAAGAGCGTGATGCCCGCCCAGGGCCTCACGCGCCCCAACTCGTTGAACGCCATCAGGGCAAAGAGAACGAACAGCCATATGGCCAAGTAGATCGGGTCTGCTGCCTGGTAGAGAACTCCCATGCCCGCCCCTTCCTCTCGAATGGGGAGGCACGCGCTCCCCCTGACGGCTGGAGTGTAGCATCTGGGAGCAGGCGGAGTCTTTACAGAACGGGCCCGCCTGTAAACAGGCAGGCCCGGGGAAACCGCAGGCAGCGATCGCCGTGCGCGGCGGCGCGGCAGGGGCCTCGGAAGCGGGCGCCCCTCAAGGCCGCCGCGGCAGGCAGCGGGCGCGGGCGCTCCGGCATTCTACTCGAACAGCGCGGCGGCGCGGGCGAGCTCGGACGTGATCGCGATGTGCTGCGGGCACACGCGCTCGCACGCCCCGCAGCCGACGCAGCTCGACGCGGGGTGCGCGCCGGTGCTCCACGCGTAGTTCTCCTTCGCGCGGCGCTCGTCGCCGAACTGCGCCATGATGTTCAGGCTCTCGAGCGCAGAGGGGATGCCGATGTGCTGCGGGCAGCCCTTCACGCAGTAGCGGCAGTCGGTGCACGGCACGGTGGGCGCGTCATCCAAGATGCCGCGCACGCGCTCGACCACGGCCGCCTCCTCGGCGGTCAGCGGCTTGAAGTCGCGCATGACGCCCACGTTCTCGCGCATCTGATCGATGTTCGACATGCCCGAGAGCACCGTGAGCACGCCGGGCAGCGACGCGGCGAAGCGCAGCGCCCACGAGGCGAGCGGAGCTGAGGGGTTCGCCTCGGTGAGCACGGCGCGCGCAGCGGGAGGCAGCTTCACGAGCGAGCCGCCCTTCACCGGCTCCATCACGATGACGGGCAGGCCGTGCGCGCGGGCCACCTCGTAGCACTTGCGCGACTCCACCTTGGGGTTCTCCCAGTCGGCGTAGTTGATCTGCAGCTGCACGAAGTCCACCTCGGGATGCGCGGCGAGCAGCGCCTCAAGCGCTGCGGCTTTGTCGTGGATGGAGAAGCCCACGCGGCGGATGAGCCCCTCGGCCTTCTTCTGCTGCACGAACTCCCAGAGCCCGTAGTCCTCGAACTGCTGCGAGAGCTCGCCGCCGAGGTTGTGCAGCAGGTAGTAGTCGAAGTACCCCGCGCCCGTGCGCTCAAGCGAGATGTCGAGCATGCCGCGCGCCTCCGCGGCGCTCTTCGCCGCCCAGGCGGGCAGCTTGGTGGCCAGCTGGAAGCTCTCGCGCGGGTAGCGGTCCACGAGCGCGCGCTTGATGGCGGGCTCCGACGCGCCGTCGTGGTAGGTGAACGCCGTGTCGAAGTAGGAGAAGCCGGCGCCCATGAACTCGTCGACCATGGCGCACACCTGCTCGACGTCGATGGGCTCCCCGCCCCGGTCGGTCGCCTCGCCGATGTTGCGCGCGCTGCCGCTCGCGCAGACCGGCAGCCGCATGAGCCCGAACCCCAGCTTCTTGATGCCAGCGCCGGCGCCGCTTCGGGCGTCGGGTGCGACACCTGCGGCGCCGTCCCGGATGCCAGCCGCAATGCCAGTCGTAACGTCAGCCATGATGAGCTCCTCCCAAAGCCGCGCGCCAAACCCTATACGTTGAACTTGAAGTGCATGACGTCGCCGTCCTGGACGACGTACTCCTTGCCCTCCTGGCGAAGCTTGCCCGCGTCACGGCAGCCCTTCTCGCCGCCGAGCGCCACGTAGTCCTCGAAGCTGGCCGTCTCGGCCTTGATGAAGCCGCGCTCGAAGTCGGTGTGGATCACGCCGGCGGCTTGCGGGGCCTTCGCGCCGACGGGAACGGTCCACGCGCGCGTCTCGGTGACGCCGCTCGTGAAGTAGCTCTGGAGCCCGAGCAGGTGGTACGCCTCGCGGATGAGGCGCGCCAGGCCGCTCTCGGACAGCCCGAGCACCTCCATGTACTCGGCGGCCTCCTCCGGGTCCATCTCGGCGAGCTCGGCGATGTCGGCCTCGACCTTCGCGCAGATGGGCACGGGGACGCAGCCGTCGATCTCGGGCAGCTCGGCGTCGACGGCGTCCTCGTCGACGTTCGCGATGTAGAGCATCGGCTTCATCGTGAGCAGGTGCAGCTCGTAGATGGCCGCGGCGTCCTCCTCCGAGAGGCCGAGCGTGCGCGCGCGGTGGCCTTCGTTGAGGCCCTCGAGCGCGCGGCGCGCCACCTCGAGCTTGCGCGCGCCCGCCTTGTCGCGCTTGGCCTCCTTCTCGAGGCGCGGGACTGCCTTCTCGAGCGTGGCGATGTCGGCCAGGATGAGCTCGGTCTTGATGGTCTCCACGTCGCTTAGCGGGTCGACGCGCCCGGCCACGTGCGTGACGTCCGGGTCGCCGAAGAAGCGCACCACCTCGGCGATGGCGTCGGTTTCGCGGATGTTCGCGAGGAACTGGTTGCCGAGGCCCTCGCCCTGGCTGGCGCCCGCCACCAAGCCCGCGATGTCCACGAACTCGACGGTCGCCGGCACGATCTTGGCCGGGTTGTCGATGGCGGCCAGCGCGTCGAGGCGCGCGTCGGGCACCGGCACGATGCCGACGTTGGGCTCGATGGTGGCGAACGGGTAGTTGGCGGCCAGGCCGCCCTTGTTGGTGAGCGCGGTGAACAGCGTGGACTTGCCCACGTTGGGCAGCCCGACGATACCGATGGAGAGGGACACGAGAACTCCTTGCCGTAGGCGGCCGCCCCATGCGGCCGCTTGATTGGGAATGACGCCTATGATAGCAAAAGCGGCCTCCCCGCGCAGGGAGGCCGCTTCGTCAGGCGGGAAAAGCCCCGGGCGCAGCCGGGGAGGCCGGGCGGCCCGCAAGCCCGCAAGCTCCGCGCAGGCTGCAAGCCCGCAGGCGCCGGGGAGGCCGGACAGGCCGCAGGCGCCGCGCAACCCGCGCGCCGCGCGGGCGCGCCGCGGCGGCTACAGCGTGATGAGGCCCATCGTGTTCATCACGTAGGCCACGAGGATCACCACCACGAACACCGGCGCGATGTACTTGATCATCACGACGAACAGCTTCTCGGCGGCGAACTTGCTCGACTGCTTCACCTCGGAGATGATGACCTGCGGCTTGATGATCCAGCCCACGAAGACGCACGTGAGCAGCGCCACGATGGGCATCATGATGGTGTTGGACAGAAAGTCGAAGAAGTCGAGCAGCTGCGCGTCCTGGTACTCGCCGATGCCGAAGACCGAGTACATGAGGTCGACCGACAGCAGGTTGTTGTAGCCCATGTTCACGATGATGCCCACCACGACGACGAACACCGAGCACGTGGCGATGGCGAACGTGCGGCCGCGCTTGGCGCCGTCCTCCACGATGGAGACGAGCGTCTCGAACAGCGAGATGCAGCTCGTGAGCGCCGCGAAGAACACAAGCGCGAAGAACGCGAAGCCCACGGCGTTCGCCGCGAAGCCGAAGCCCTCGAACACCTGGGGGAGCACGCCGAACATGAGGCCCGGGCCGGCCTTGGTGGCCACGGCCTCGGCGCCGCCCTGCACGGCCACGGCCGCCGGGATGATCATGAAGCCCGCGAGGATGGCGATGCCCGTGTCGAACACCTCGATGCGGCGCACGGAGTGCTCGAGGTCCTCGTCCTTCTGGAAGTAGGAGCCGTACGTGATCATGATGCCCATGGCCAGCGACAGGCTGAAGAACATCTGCCCCATGGCCGCCACCACGAGCTCCACGCTGAACTTCGAGAAGTCGGGGATGAGGTAGTACGCCACGCCGTCAAGCGCGCCGGGCAGCGTGAGCGAGAAGGCCGAGATGCCGACGGCCATCACGATGAGGGCGATCATGAGCACCTTGTTCACGCGCTCGATGCCGCGCTTCACGCCGAGGGCGACCACGACCACCACCAAGGCGATGAACACGAGCATCCACGCGTACGTCTCGGGGTTCTGCAGGATGAAGCCGGTGAAGTAGTCCTCCCCTGCGATGACGCTGGCCGGCTCGAACAGGTAGGCCGCCATGTACTTGGTCACCCAGCCGCCGATCAGCGCGTAGTACGGCGTGATGATGAAGGGGACCGCGCTGGCGAGGATGCCGATGATCGCGTACTTCTTGCCGAAGCACTTGAACGCGCCGATGGCGCTCTGGCCCGTCCGGCGCCCGAGCGCCGTCTCGGCCATCATGAGCGCGAAGCCGAACGTCACCACCAGGATGACGTAGACCAGAAGGAACGCGCCGCCGCCGTACTTGGCGGCCAGGTACGGGAAGCGCCACATGTTCCCCAAGCCGACCGCCGAGGCGGCTGCGGCCAGGATGAACGCCCACTTGCCAGACCAGCTGGCGCGGGCCGTCTCTTTTGTAGCCATGATGTTACTCCGTTCGTCTCACGTCGGCGCAGCGCGCCAACCCCTTGCGGAGCACCGACCTCCCCACGCGTCTTGCGCGAAGGTGCGCGCGGACGAAGGTGCTCGAGATATAAAGCCACCAGATTATAGCGGCGAATGGGCTCGCGCGCGTCCAGGTTGCCAAACATTTTCGAAACGGGTCCGCAGGCGGTCGGGACGTGCGGGGCGTACGCGCGGGTGAGCGGGCAACGCAGGCAGGGGCGCGACCCACGCGCAACGTGCGCGCAAACCCCTCCAACCTATGCGCATTGCATGACGCGCCGCCGCAGCGGCGGCCGCGCGCGGTATCATGGAGACTTGCGAAAAGACAAGAGGCCCGCCTTGGGGCGGGCCCCGGCGAAGGAGCTTGCAAGCTATGTGCGGTATCTGCGGTTTCACGGGCGCGACGCCCGAAGATCTGCCCACCCTGAAGGCGATGTGCGACGTCATGGCGCATCGCGGGCCTGACGGCGAGGGCCAGTACCTCGACGACGGCATCGCGCTCGGGCACCGCCGCCTCTCGCTCATCGACCTCGAGGGCGGCAACCAGCCCATGGTGCGCGCCACCGGCGAGCACGCAAGCGCGGTGACCTCCCCCGCCCTCGCCGCCGACGGCAGCTTCATCCAGGGCGAAGCGCGCGGGATGGCGCGCGGCCGCCACGCGATCGTGTTCAACGGCGAGATCTACAACTACCGCGACCTGCGCGCCGAGCTCGAGGCGGAGGGCTGGGAGTTCGCCACCAACTCCGACACCGAGGTGCTGCTCGTGGCCTACCTCGCCTGGGGAGAGGCGGCCCTGAACCGCCTGCGCGGCATGTTCGCCTTCGCCATCTGGGACGCCGAGACGCGCGAGCTCTTCTGCGCGCGTGACTTCTTCGGCATCAAGCCGTTCTACTACACGCTGCAGCACACGAGCCGCGGCGCGCAGTTCATCTTCGGCAGCGAGATCAAGTGCATCCTGGAGCACCCCGCCTACACCCGCGCGCTCAACGAGGAGGCGCTCGAGAGCTACCTGTGCTTCCAGTTCTCGGCGCTGCCCGAGACGTTCTTCAAGGGCATCTTCAAGCTCGCGCCCGCCCACTGCCTGCGCGTGCACGCCGACGGGCGCCTCGAGACCACGCGCTACTGGCGCCCCACCTACGACTTCGACGAGGGACGCAGCCGCGAGGACACGGTGCGCGCCATCGACGACGCCATGCGCGAGAGCGTGCGCTACCACAACGTGGCCGACGTGGAGGTGGGCAGCTTCCTGTCGAGCGGCATCGACTCGAGCTACATGGCGGCGTGCCTCGCGAAGGAGAACCCCGCGATCAAGACGTTCACCGTGGGGTTCGCCGAATACGAGGGCGAGCGCAACGAGATCAGCTGGGCTGCCGAGCTGGCAGGCCAGCTCGGCATCGCGAACGCGAGCAAGCACATCGGCGAGGAGGAGTACTGGGCGAGCCTGCCCGCCGTGCAATGGCACATGGACGAGCCCTCGGCCGACCCGAGCGCCGTGGCCCTGTACTTCGTGGACCAGATCGCCTCAAAGCAGGTGAAGGCCGTGCTCTCGGGCGAGGGCGCCGACGAGTTCTTCGGCGGCTACCGCATCTACCAGGTGCCCTTCGCGAACCAGAAGGTAGCGTGGGCGCCGAAGGGGCTTTTGCGCGGCGCGTCGAAGGTGATGCGCGCGGCTCACGTCCGCGGCGCGAACTACCTCGAGCGCGCGAGCGAGACGTGCGAGGACTGGTACTACACCAACGCCAACGGCGTGGCGTTCACGCCCGAGGAGCGCGCGCGGCTGCTCAAGCGCCCCGTGAGCGGGCCCTCTCCCCAAGCGCTCACCGCGCCCGTGTACGCCGAGGCGGCCGGGCTCGACGAGACCACGCGCATGCAGTACGTCGACCTGTACTTCTGGCTCGTGGGCGACATCCTGCTCAAGACCGACAAGATGTCGATGGCCCACTCGCTCGAGAGCCGCGTGCCGTTCCTGGACAAGGAGGTGTTCAACGTCTCGCGCACCATCCCCACGCGCCTGAAAGTTGACGCCGAGCAGACCAAGCTCACGCTGCGCGAGGCCGCCGAATGCGCCATCCCCCAGGACTGGGCGCAGAAGGAGAAGCTCGGGTTCCCCGTGCCCGTGGTGAGCTGGCTGCGCGAGGAGCGCTACTACAACCTGGTGCGTGGGTGGTTCACGGGCGAGACCGCGCAGCGGTTCTTCAACGTCGACGAGCTTGTGAAGCTCCTCGACGAGCACCGGGCCGGCGCCGACCGCAGCCGCAAGATCTGGATCATCTACATGTTCCTCATGTGGCACGAGATCTACTTCGGCGAGGCGCACGTGGGCAGCGCCGAGGAGGCCGCGCAGGCTGTGCGGTAGCGAAGCGCACGCTCCCTGCTCGCCATCTCTGCGTCGCGCGCAGCGAGCTCCTCCTTCGAGAGGCCCTTCCAGGTCGGCTCGACGCCCGCGCGCTTCTCGGCCGCCTGCGCCGCCAAGCCCGGGACCACGTAGCCGATCCAGCACAGGATGGCACCCCAGAAGTTCACGCCGAGGAAATTCGCGTAGGCGCCCGTGCCGATGTTCATGAACGCAAGCGACGATGCGCTCACCGTATCCACAACGCCGAGCACCATGCCGATCCAAAACGCCAGATGAAAGCCGAGCTTCGTCGGCTTCACCACGCCATGCAGCAAGAAGATGGGGCCGAGGCCCATGATCATGGTGCCTGATATGGTGGTCGCCGTGATGATGTCGGCGCCCATGATCATGGGCAGATTACCGATGACGGCGAACGCCAGCATGAACACGATGCCGATGAGGCGCACGTTCTTGGGCTCGTATCCCAGGATGCCGGGCAAGTCACGCGCGGTGAGCTTGCCGAGCGCCGTGAACGTGGAGTCGAGCGTGGAGCCCGCGGTGGAGATCATGATGACCGCCATGGCGAAGAAGGCCATGATGCCGAGGGACTGCGACACGACGACCGGAGCGCTCGAGCCGGCGGTGGAGATGCCGTTGAGGTAGGCGTGAACGCCGATGAGAGAGAAGAGCACGATGGCCACGAAGCCGAGCAGGCCCGCCACCGTAAAGCTCTTGAGCATCTTCTTCTCCTCGCAGAGGAACCCGCGGTCGGTGAGCACGGCGTCATGGAAGCCGTAGGAGAGGCACTGCAAGCCAGCGCCGATGATGAAGTCGACACCTCCCTCGAGCGACCACACGCCGCTCGTGACGTAGTCGCCGAGCGGGTCCATGGGGACGACCATCACCAAGACGCCGATGAGCAGCACCGCGAAGAGGACCGCCTGCACCACGTCAGTGATGAGGGAGCCGCGCATGCCGCCGCGACAGCAGTAGGCCACCGTGATGAACGTGAACAAGATGGCGGCGATGACAAACGGCGCCGACCCTGACGAGCCGTAATACGCGCCCACGACCGACGTGTTCGACCACACCTCGTTGAACAGGCGCACGAGAATGGCTGCGGAGAAGCAGAACGCAGCCGCCACGCCGTAGTGCTCGGTGAGGAAGCTCACGAGGCCCGTCGCCCCGAACTTGCGGCGCAGGCGGTAGAGCGCCCAGCCCGTGAGCGGGATGCACAGCCAGTAGACCGCGTACCCGATGCCGCCGACGATGCCGAAGCTCGCGCCCATGTTCGCCGCGTTGGTGACCGACTTGGCAAAGATCCACGCGATGAAGATCGACGCCGTGATCATCCACGGGTTCGCGTCGCGGCCAGCGCGATCCTCTCCGCGAAAGAAGCCGCCGACCGACACGGTCTTCGGCGAGATGACGTACATGACAATGCCGTATACGACGAGGAATCCCCAGAAGAGGATGCCGGTAGAGCCGTCCATGCGCAATGCCCCTTCCTCTCGAAAGACAAGTATTGACTAGTGCCCTTATAAGAGTATATCTATTACTATACTATGTCTATAGTATAAATTGAAGAACAGGGCAAGAAACTCTTGAGGCCGCCGAGCGAAGACGAGGACAAGCCGCAGGGCAGCGCCTCTCTACCCTTGGACGAGCGTGCCGCCGCAGCTCGATCCGAATCCAGCCGTGCAGGCGTAGCAGTGGTTGCCAAACGCGATGGGGCGCGCAAGGGAGCGCGCCGGGTTCGCAGCGTAGTCGAACACGGTCAGAGGCGCGCCCGCCGCGTCGGTCGCCTCCAGGCCGAGCGCTTGGTTGAAGTCGCAGTCGTAGACGCGCCCGTCCCAGCCAATGGAGAGCTGGTGACGACACATCATGTTCGGGCACGTGTCGGCGTTGAAGCTGTCGATGAGCAGGTCGAGGTAGTTGTCGAACGACCCCGCGTCAATGAGGCTCGCGCCATAGCGGCCGATGGGGTTGTTCGCCACCGCAAACAAGTTGTCGAAGGAGAGGCCGAGCTCAGTGAGGCGGCGGCGGTACAACGCCTCGAGGTCGGCCTGAGCAGGCGGCAGCACGGGTTCCTGAGGGTTGAACACCACGCTGAGCACATGGTCGCCGTCACATCCGTACCCGCGCGCGTTGAGCGCACCCAGCACCTCGAGCGTGGCGTCGTAGACGCGTCTGCCGCGCTGCATGTCAGCCTGGGCGGAGAACACGTTGGGCAGCGACGCCACCACCTCGACTCCGAGCTCGGCGTACAGGTCAAGCAGCGGAGCGTAGGCGGGGTCCTGCAGGATGACGAGGTTCGAGCGCACCATGACGTGCGGAGCCGCCTTTACCGCCTCGCGCAAGAGCCATGCGATGTCAGGGTGCATCTCGGGAGCGCCGCCCGTTATGTCGATGGCGTCAACGGCGTGGTCACGCGCCACCTTGAGAGCCGCCTCCAGGACAGCACGGCCCATGGCCTCCGTGCGCGACGGACCCGACCCCACGTGGCAGTGGGCACACGCCAGGTTGCAGCGCGCCGTGACGTTGAGCTGCAGCGTGGAGGGCTCGGCGACCGTAAAGAGGCATGCTGGGTCGTCGACCATGTCCTCGAAGTAGAGGAGCTTCGCCAAGGCGCGAGCCACGTCGCGCTGCGTAGCCCGCGGCACGCCCTCGCCGCGAACATCCGCCCGCTCACGCGCTTCGCGACGCGCCGTCGGCCCCGGCGCGAACCCACCGAGCAGCGCGTCGGCCAGGCGGTCGTCCGGCCCGTCCACGATGCGGTCGCGGTACGACACGGCTGCCGGCGAAAGCTCGTCCCACAGGTTGTCGAACCAGGCGAGAAAGGCGTCGTGATCGTAGCGCACGGGCACAGCCTGCACGAAGAGCCCGTCAAGCTCGCAGCCGAACAGCGCGTCATCATGCGGCGTCTCGGCTATGCGGATCGCCAATCCGTAGCGCTGGCCCGCGAAGTTGGGCAGACCAGCCGCCCCGTTGTTGATGACGCAGCCGCGAGCGAGGGCCACGGCCGCGGGTGCGCACGTGTGCGTGGTGGCAAGCACGTCGATGCCGTTGTCGGCCATGAATCGGTCGATCTCGTCTTGGCGCATGATGTCCTGCAGCGATTCGCGCGAGCAGCCCCACCCGCCGATGAGCTTCTCGTCGCCGTGCGTGATGCCCACCTTGAAGCCCGCCACGTCAACGGCCATGACGGCAGGGCGGCCCTCAAGCGGCTCCTTGAGCTCAGGATGCGCGTCGACGGCAATCGAAAGCATCTTGTGGATACGGTTCGAGCGGCTCACCGACTCGTCGGACGTGCACTCAGGATAGGCGCAACCGCATCCCACGCCCACGTCAACCTGACGGCGCAGCTCAGCTTCCACGTTGCCCACAAGCGGCACGTAGCGCTCGATCCTCCGCTCGACGGCGGCGAAGTTCTCGGCCGTCTTGTCGAACCAATGCACGTCCCCATTGAGGACCACGAGCGTATTCTGACCCTCGGCCTCTACGAGCGCGTCGATGGCATCGAGCGCAAAGGGGTTGCCGTACAAGCCGCCTACTACGTAGAGCACCTCGCAGCGCACCTGAGGCACGCCGGCAAAGGCGTCAGATGCGATGCGGTAGTCGACAGGACATGCTCGCCCTGCATCCTTGAACAAGCGACGCTTGACCCCATGAGCTGCGCACGACGACACGCCATCCTCCTTGCATTCCCCGTGATTCGTTAAGATGAAGATTATAACTATTATTTGATTGTGTCCAGTAAAAAATGACCCTGTGAAAAAAGAAAGGGCTGACAAGGACCGCCCTCACGTCCAGCCCCCTCTCTTGTGCGAGTGCCGCGCCTCGAGGCGGTTGTCCTTCCCTAAGCGAGCTTCGAGGCGTCGACGGAGGTCAGGTGGCCGTCTTTGTCCTCGAAGAGGCACAGGCGGCCGTCATGGCTCTCGTAGAGCATGCTGAACGCCGCGGGGAGCGCCAAGCGATCGCGTGTGCCGGGGCGCCTGGCAGAGCCCTGCGACGCCGGCGCGCCCTCGGGACGCACCCTGCGCGGCCGGCTGCCCGCGCCGCCTGCCCGCGATCCGCGCGCATGTTCGCCCGCCGCCGTGCGCTCGCGCCCGCCGCCGTGCTCGCGCCCGCCGCCGTGCGAAGCCATCAGTACCTCACCTGCCAGAACACGAGGCCCTGTGCCGGCACGTTCTCGCCCGCCGCCGTGCGATCGCGCGCCGCGAGCACCTCGCGCACCCAGCCGGGATCGCGCTGCCCGCGACCCACCATCACGAGCGTGCCCACGATGGTGCGCACCATGGAGTGCAGAAACGCGTTCCCCACCACCGTGATGACGAGCACGTCCTCCCCCATCACGCGCTCGCGCGCAAACGAGATCTCGCTCACGTTGCGGCACGTGGGCTTGCCCACAGCGCTCGCCGCCATGCAGAAGCTCTTGAAGTCGTGCTCGCCGATGAGGTGCGCGGCGGCAGCTTCCATGGCCCCCACGTCGAGCGGCGCGGGGATGTGCCACGAGAAGCTGCGCATGAAGATGGGCGGCACGTCGCCCGTGCAGATGTGGTAGCGGTACTCGCGCGCGACGGCGTCGAAGCGCGCCGAGAAGCCGCGCGGGCGCTCCTCGACCGCGCGCACGACGATGCCCTCGTGCGTGAGCGCGTTCATCGAGCGACGCAGGCTGTGCAGCGTGCGGTCACGCAGCTCGGGCACGTCGACGTCGAAGCTCACCACCTGGGCGCGCGCGTGCACGCCCGCGTCGGTGCGCCCCGCGCACGTCGTGGGGACCTCGCGGCGGAACAGCAGCTCGAGCGCGTGCTCGAGCTCGCCCTGCACCGTGAGTTGCCCCGGCTGCCGCGCGAACCCGCAGAACGGCGCCCCGTCATACGCCACCGTGCACGAGAGCGTGAGGTCATGTAAGTATGTAGCATTAGCGTCCATGGTGGGTATTGTAGCGAACGGGCAGGCGAAGAAGATACCGCGCCAGGCTTCTCCGCACTTTCGGCGCGATTGGAATGATTATTCACCGAGCCCGCACAGTGACCGAACAAGCCCGCCTCCCATCAGGTGATTCACAAAATCTGCATATATCGTATCCGAGTAGCGACCTACATGACGAAAAACTCATCGTTTCGTCGCAGGGCAAAAATGAAGCATTCTCGGCCCTTGAGCCGCTCCAACTTTCAGGCGTAAACTTCACGCGTACGTTTTCGTGCATGCACAAGAAAACCTAGGAGAAAGAAGGAAACGCATGCGTAAGAAGTTTGTCGCAATCGCCTGCGCCGCCATGCTCGCGCTGGCCATGCCGGCCTTGGCGTTCGCTGCCGACCCGGCGAACGCCGGCGGTAACATTAGCGCAGAGATGAACCCCAGCGCCGCCCAGGGTACCAGCCCGGACGACAACCAAGGTCCCGACAATTACAAGCCTGAGCCGGGCGAGCATAAAACCTCTTGGTATTCCCCGAAGCTCGAAGGTGCCATAGGAGTCAGCTGGGGCTATGACGACGAAGGCAACTACTTCAATGCTAAGGTCACGGCCAAGGGCGCCGAGGACATCGAGGTCGTGAAGACCGACGAGAAGGCCTCCAACTTCGACAACACCAAGGATTACACCAAGGTGCAGTCTTTTGAGGTTACCTCCAAGGACTTCAAGGCGGGCAAGGACCTCGTCACCGTCGCTTGGGTTGCTGGCGTGGATGCCACGGGCTATACCTGCTATGCCTACGTCGAGCACGGCGACGGCAGCGCCCCCGAGTCGTTCTGTCTCCCCATCGACCCGAGTGGACGAGTCACGTTCACCATGGGCAACCTGTCCACTATCACGTTCGGCCTGACTGCCGAGACGTTCGACCAGGCTGCTGCTGACAAGTACAATGCGGCGCACAACTACGGCGGCGACGTGGCTCCTCAGGTTGCCAAGGCTGTCGCTACCGACAACAAAGCAGAATCCCCGAAGACGGGCGATGCGCTCTAAGAGCCGACCTTTCCTCATCGGAGATCAGCTGAAAGAGAGGCTTGCGCGAGCGGGCCTCTCTTTTACGTACTGGTTTCTTGCCGCCTGAGCGACGAAGCCGCCTTGCCCTGAGCTTCGTCACCCCCCCCTCAAGCAGCAAGAAGGCAGTATGCCTTGAACTGCAAAGGAGACTCATCATGACCATATCGCCCCTTTCCCCCGCAACACCGAAAAAGTATGTTGCGCACCTCGCGGCCGTCCTCGCCCTCACGGCAACGCTCGCCCTCTGCCTGGCGGGATGCTCCCCCGCCAGCGTCCAAGGCCCGAGCATCGACTCGCTCGATGCCAACGACCTGCCCGCTCTCCCCTCCGACAAGAACCCCATCGACTTCGCCGCCTTGCAGGAAGAGAACTCCGACGTGTGCGCATGGATCTACATCCCCGGCACCGAGGTCAACCTGCCCGTGTTGCAGAACCGCATCGCCGACAACTACTACCTCGTCCACGATGTCCACGGCAACGAGTCAGAGCTCGGCGCCATCTACTCGCAGTCGATCAACAGCACTGACTTCACCGATCCGGTCACCGTCCTCTACGGGCACACGTTCGAGGTAAACCAATCATGGCGCGACAAGATGTTCGGAACGCTGCACAACTTCGAGGACGCTGAGTTCTTCGACAGCCATCCGAACTTCTACATCTACACGCCCACGCAGATCCTCACCTACGAGATCGCGTCCGCCTACGAGTACGACAACCGCCACATCATGAACTCGTTCGACTTCAGCGACCCCGCCGTCGTCCAGGAATACTACGACTATGTGGTCAACCCCGACTCGATGGTGAAGAACGTACGCGAGGGCGAGCAACTCGTCGCAGGCGAGGACTCCATCATCCAACTGAGCACCTGCACGCGCCCCGCCAACGACGCGGCGCGCTACCTCGTCACGGGAGTCTTGGTCAATGAGCAGTCAACCGAGTAGCCCTGACGATAAGGCGTCGTGCGCGCGACATGTAGGGCCCGCTGTCAAGCAACCGCTGTCCCAATTCAGCGCGCAGCGCACAACGCAACACACACGTAAGATCAAACGTGCGGCACGCGTAGTCGGCATTGTCGTCATCCTCATTATCGCCGTCGTCAGCACAACAGCAGCGTGCCTTGTCAACGCCGGGAAGAGCAGCCTCCTCCAAGGGGTCGCGAACGTCAAGACGAGCGAAAGGACCGTCTCGCAAAACTCCGGCAAGACCGTCACCCACAATGGACAGACGTATCAGCTCAACGAGAACGTCACCTCCATCTGCATCATCGGAAACGACCAGGAGAGCACTACGCCTGCCGAGGGATACAACGGGCAAGCTGACGTCATCATGGTAATAGCGCTCGACACCGAGACGGGCAAAGCCACGGGCATCTCCATCCCCCGCGACTCGATGGTCGAGGTCAATCGCAACTATTCCGACACCAAGGAGTTCCATGACACGAGCCGCATGCAGATCTGTCTCGCCTATGCATATGGCGCAACCGACGAGGAGAGCAGCGAGCTCGTGTGCACGGCCGTCTCGCGCGTCCTCTACAACATCCCGCTCACCTACTACTACACCATGAGCATGTCAGGCATCGCATCGCTCGCTGACGCTGTCGGCGGCGTCACCGTGGAGGCACTGCAAACCATCCCCGACACGAGCATTCATGAGGGAGAAACGGTGACGCTCCGCGGAAGCGAGGCGCTAGACTACGTTTGGTGGCGCGACGAGAGCAGGTACGGTACAGCGCTCGACCGCCAGGCGCGCCAGCAGCAATTCGTAACGGCATTGGCGTCGCAGGCCCTCACAACGGCGAAGAGCGACCCCGCCGCGCTCGTCAACCTCTTCAACGCCATGTCTGAATACTCCACCACCAACCTCGGCACCGCGGAGTTCAGCTACCTCGCCTCGATCGTCGCCGGAAGCGGCATAGAATCCTTGAGTCTCACGGATCTGAAGGGCGAACCCGTCCACAACGAGGAAAGCTTCTGGGAGCAGTTCATCCTTGACAAGGACGCCGTCTACCAGACTGTCCTCGACGTGTACTACACGCCCGTCGGAGAGCCTCACGAGAGCGAGAAACTATGAGCGACGAAACCATGAGATTGCCTGGAGACGCGCAGGAAGACGTCGCACCTCAAGAAGAGCATCGCTACACGTCCCAGGAGTCGCTCAGAGCGGGCAAACGAAAGCGCATCGTGATCGGCGTCATCCTCGCTGCCATCGCTGTCATCGCCCTTGCCGCCATCGCCTTCGCCTCCTTCCTCAACGCCGGCAAGGGCAGCCTCGTCAAGGCTGACACCGGTGACGCGAAGACCGTGGAGCACCAGGGCGTCACCTACCGCCTGAAAGACAACATGGCGTCCATATGCGTCATCGGAAGCGACTTTGAGAACGGAGGCGAGCACCTCGACGGCTTCAACGGGCAGGCTGACGCCACCATGGTGGTGGCGCTCGACACCGAGACCGGTGAGGCCGCCTGCATCGCCATCCCGCGCAACAGCATGGTTGACGTCAACCTGCAGCACGGCGGGGACTTTCGCGGCACTAAGCGCATGCAGATCTGCCTTGCCTACGCCCTCGGAGAGGATGATGAGGAGGGCGGCGAGCTCATGTGCACCACCGTCTCGCGCCTGCTCTACAACATCCCCATCGAGCACTACTACACGATCAGCATCTCGGGGTTCGACGCGCTCACCGACGCCATAGGCGGCGTGGAGGTAGAGGCACTCGAGGACATCCCCTACACCGACATCAAGAAGGGTGACGTGGTGACGCTGCACGGCGCCGATGGCGGCGAGCAAATCGTGTTCGACAGCGAGGACGTCAACTGGACAGGCGGCACCGCAGCCTGGTACGTGCGCTATCGCGACATGCACGAGATGAACTCTCCGCTTGCCCGGCAGGCACGTGAGCAGCAGTTCGTGCGGGCGTTCGCCAGCCAGGCACTCGAGGCCGCCAAGAGCAATCCCTCCGTGATCACCGACTTGTACAACACCGCCGCCGAATACTCAACCACGAACCTCGAGGCGTCGGAATTCGCCTACCTAGCATCGGTGCTCACCGAGCACGGCATCGGCACCATCAACCTCATCACCCTTGAGGGCGAGATGACTTTCAATGACGAGAGCGAGTGGGAGCAGTACATCATCGACCGCGACGCGCTCTACCAGACTGTCCTCGATGTGTACTACGAGCCGGTCGAATAGCAGAAAGCAGAGGCGCCGACGCGGCTCCGTCGGCGCCTCCTTTCATCAACTGACAGACAACGGGGCTTCTTTGGTTCGTTGCGCACTTCGTCAGACGGGCTTCGAGAACCTAAAATGGGATCAGGGAAGCATCCGCGTGAGGTCACGCGCGCCGTAGATCAAGCGGCGAACCTCCATCACGTCGTCAAACACCACGTAGAACACCATGTAGCTGCCCACCTCGAACCAATAGTACGGCAGAGGTCGCTCCCGGGTCGTCTTGTAGACGAGGGCGATCGTCGGGTTCTCCAGATGAGCGAGGATGCCCGCCTCAACTGCGTCGACGAAGCGCTCGGCCGCCTCAGGCGCCCGCAGAACATACTTGAGGTACGAAACCGCCGCGTTGAGGTCGTCCCAGAACAGCGGCAGGTACTGCAGCCTATAGCGCTGCGGCGCGGCGCTCATCGCAAAGCCCCTCCCTGATCGAGCTGAAGACCTCTTCGTGCGTGTAGCGCAAATTCGTCGTAGCAGCCTGGAGATCAGAGGCGTCGAGCGCCGACTCCACGGTGCCGTTTATATGCTCGAACTGCTCGATGCTCATGACGACCATCGAGCCGTATCCGTTCTTCGTCAGAAAGACCGGGCCGCTCTCGACAACGTCTCGCTCGACGTCAGGGTAATGGTTTCGCAAGTCAGATACCGGCCGTATGTTCATCGCTTCGCCCCTTGCTCGAATTTACCAGATGTTATCCGAATTTTATCACGATCGGCTTCGAATGTCCTAAACGGCGGAAACAGAGCCTGTTGTCCATTTGGCAGGGTGGTTGTAAATGCACTCGCGCGAATGTCGCTACTCCTCAGCTTCTTCAACCTGCGCGCCGTCGACGATGCCGCGCATGGTCTTCACGCGCAAAGCCGCGGCGCGCGCTTCCTCGAGCTTGCCCTTGTCGCGCGCTTCCTGCAGAAACGTGTCGGGGTCCTCAACGCTCAGATACGCCGTCAGATCCTCGTCAGCCACCGCGTCCCCGCTCTCCCTCGCGATGAGGTCAAGCGCAGCGCTCAGCTTGATCTGGAACTTCACATCCTCGACGAGCTTCGCCTCGAACTGCGACTCCGACAGGTCCTCCTGCTGCATGTACTCCTGCTTGCTCAGGCCCGCCGACGCGAGGCGCGCGGCATAGCTGCCGCGCGACGCCTTGGCGTACGCCGCCAGGACGCCTGCGGGAACCTCGCCCTCCAGCCGCTCCACCAACGCGTCGGCACAGCGGCTGAACTTGAGGTTGCCCACGTTGCAGGCGTGCTCCCGGGCCAAATCCGCCTTGATGGCCTCGCGCAGCTCGGCGATCGAGCTCAAGTCGGGAAAATGCGCCTTCACCCAGTTGTCGTCGAGGTCGGAGATGGCATGGATGCCCGACCCCTTCTCAGCCCGCGCGACATAGCCGAACAGCTGCGCGTCAACGTCCTCCTCGCCGAACGCGGGAGCAGGCGGCAAGGTGATGGAGACCGGGCTCATCTCCTCCAGAGAGAACCAGCTCAAGTCAATCTGCGGTAGCTTCTCGTTTTCTGACATACGTCCTCCTTGGTTCAAGGGATTCCCCTCTTGCGGTTGCGGCAACGAGCCGCACTGACGTAACGCCGCGTTGCGGCGCTGACATGATCACCGAGGACCGTGCGTTCCTTTGCTACTTCTGCTTATCGAGGAACGCGTCGATCAAGGTGAGCATTTCCTGAACCGAATGCACGCCAAGCTTGTGGTAGATGTTCGCAATGTGCGTCTTGGCGGTGTGGATGGATATCACGAGCTCCTTTTGGACGTACTCGGCGTTGCGCCCCTTGGCGATGAGGAAGAAGATCTCCTGCTCACGAGGCGACAGGCGGTACAGATCGGCGATCTCCTGACACGCGGTGCGCCACGGGCGCCGCTCGTCGCGCGACACGTTCGACCGCGAGCGCTTCGGCGCAGACGCCGCAGACGCAGCCTGCTTGCCAGAAGAGCCCTTCGCACCTGGCGTCGTCTTGCGCTCGCCAGGCGCCTCAGCAGGATCGCCCGCACCCGCCACAGACGACGCGCCCGCCGCAGCCGATGCGTCCGCAGGCACCCTTTCGCTCGCAGGCGCCCTTGCGCCCGCCGCGGGCACCAAGGCAGCGGGATCGCCCGCGCCGCGCTTCCCCTTCGCTTCGCCTGGCTTGCTCGCCTCCGCGCCGCCGATCAGCGACGTGGAGAGCGCCGACCTGATGACGCACGAGCCGGAAGCCGAGCACGTGCTGCACAACAGGTCCAGCGCATCCTCGCTCAGCGGCTCGCCCGCAGAAGACCCCGACAAGCCAGAGGCCGGCGCGGTCTGCGCGACCAAGTCGGCGTAGCCGTCCTGGTTGAACGACGGGACGAGCGCCGTCGCCACCAAGAGGATGATGGCCATGCCGCACACGAAGAGCAGCGCCAGGCCGAAGCTGCCTCCCGGCATGGCGGACACGACGAAGTAACCCGCGCACAGGCCCAAGCCCAGGCTCAGGTACACCGACACGCGGCCGCTGTCGATGAACAGCCCGAACCCCGTCTCAAAGCGCCTCACCAGGCTGATCCCCTGGATGAGCCCGCCGAAGTCGAAAAGGTTGAATCCGGCGAGGATGGCGATCTCGGCTATGATGAGAATCCCTCCCGCGGTGACTGCCGACACCTCGTCGCTCACCACGCCCACGAGGGCGAGCCCCACGACGCCGAATACGAAGAACATCAGCGCGAACCGGTGCATCATGTCGATGTCGGCATGCGTGCACGGGCGCTCGGGAACTAAGATGACGATGATGCCGGCCACGATGATGCCGACGAACACCACCGCGTTGCTCGCCATGAGCAGCATCATGCCGTTGGCGGCAAACCCGCCTTGAACCAGCCCGAATACGAAGGCGAAGACGACCGTGGGAACGATGCGCTTGAGCGTGAACCGCTGCGTGGTCTTCTCGTGCAGGTTCCACCGGGCACGCGGCTTCGTCGCCGCCTCGCTCGAAGCCTGCTCCCGCAGCTGCTTGAACTTGCCGCGATGCGCGGCGAAGGAAAGCGACGCCACCAGGGGAAGGCACGCGGCCACCACCATGTTGGCCGGAGGCACCAGGCTGCCCACTAAAAGCGCGACGAGGCCGCCGCCGATCATGTCAAGCGCAAGCGTGCGGAAGGGATGCAAGATGGCGAGCCGCGCGAAGTAGTGCAGCCACACGAACATGAGGAGCGCCTCGCTCACGCCGAGGCAGACGACGGTCGCCATGCGCACCGGAAGGCTGGTGTCCAGAAGCGTGCCCGAGAGCGCCGTCGCAAGGCACGCGAGCACCGTCACGAACGCGATGAGCTTCGGGGAGGTGAAGAACCCCCGCGCGTTGGTAGCCCGCCGATCGACGAGCGCCAGCAGCCCGAACGAAGCGGCGAGCGTGAAGTAGAGCACCATCTGCCGCCCGAAGAACGCGTCTTGCACCAGCTCAGGCGCGCTTATGAGCAAAGGGGAGAACAGCACGATGTAATGCCAGCCCAGAAGGGCCTTAAACCCCAGCTGCTTCAGCACGCGGACAGTCGACGTGCTCAAGGCAAGGCTCAAGAAGCTATCCGAAGTAGTCGTCAGCAAAGCAAGCATCCCCCTGTATGCACTCCCCCACGTAGACACGTGGTTGTTGAAGCGTAGCAGTTACTTCGCGGTCAAACCTACAGCTTGAAGTACTAAATGGCATCCGATTCATACCTCAAACTCTACGCGGAACCAGCCACAGCATGCTACTTTCACCAACAGGATGCTGCTTTCGGCAAGCGCGGTATGAGGAGGAATTATGGCGGGCGGATGCTGGGTGTGCAACCCCTTTTGCGGAAGATGCCAACCTGCACCCAAAAAATCAGGGACGTGTCCTCGGTGCGGCACGGTGACCATCTTCGACAAGCGGGACATAGTCGCAGGCGCGCAGCTTGCGTGCAAGAAGTGCGGCGAGGATCTGAACCAGGATGTTCGCCCCTCCGTCGTGCGCTGCGGCTTCAGCGGCCTTATGTGCGCCTACCCCTGCGGCAAGAGCGCGAGCCACAACCTGGGCGAGGGAGCCTACCGCGTCTGCGAGAAGAACACGCCCCCGCGCGAAACGCCCTCATAGGCTCAAGGCCATGATGACGGCGTCGTCGACCGAGCCCGAAGCCGAGCCGCCTGCCGTCGGGGGTTCGACGTAATACCCTGTCCTCACGCCAACCTCCTGAAACCCCATGCGCTGGTAGAACGCCCGCGCCGCCGCGTTCGAGGCGCGCACCTCAAGCTGGGCGGCCACCTCGCCCGCGCGGCGCGCACATCGCGCGGCGTACGCCATGAGCGCCCTCCCCACGCCGCAACGCCGCGCCGTGCGCGACACGGCTATCTTGGTGATGGAGGCCACGCCCTGCTCAGGCAGGTCCCACCAGCCCACATAGCCCGCCACCGCGCCTCCGTCGAGCGCGACCGCATAGCAGGCGCGCGGGTTGTGGTCAAGCTCGGCGAGGAGGGCCGTCGGGGACCAGGGGTCGTCAAACGATGACATCTCGATCTCCACGACCGCGCAGAGGTCTTCCTTCCCCATGGCTCGCACGGTCAGACCGTCCTGGCGCTCCTCGCGCAAAAGCCCCGATGCGCGTGGCGCAGCGCCAGGCTTGCGCCCCGCCACGTAGAACGTCGACGTGAGGAAGAAGTAGTCGTCTCGCTTGAACAGAAGCCGCCACTGCTCGAGCAGGTCGGCCATCTCGGCGCGCAGGCTTTCGCACGCGACGTGCGAGCCGCGGCGGAAGTACGTGCAGCGCTCGAAGAGGGCGGCGCGCGCCTGCTCGTCGAGCCCTGCTGTGCTCGCCGTGCGCACCCGCACCCGCACGTCAGAGAACCCCGCCCGGCCCAGGATCGTCGCGCACTTCTGCCCGTTATGGCGGTCGGTGTGGCGCGTATGGGGAATTTGGGATCGCATGCGCTGGTCATACAGGGCCATCACGCGCCTCATCAGGTGATCGGGGTCAGGGTAGGACAGCTTCGCCTCGTCGTCTGCCGTCTTCGCCACCACCCAGCCGCCGGGCCGCAGAAGCTCGAAGGCGCGCGCCGCGGCTGCGGCCGCGTCAGGCACGTGCTGCAGGGAGTGGTAGAAGCACACCAGGTCGAACGATCCCGGCGCGCCCTCGTATTCGTCAAGCGAAGCGCAGCGAAACGAGAAGCGCCCGTCATGCGCGCGCTCACGCGCCGCGAGAACGGCGTCGGGAAGCGGGTCGATGCCCACCACCTCCGACACGTTGGAGAACGGGGCGAAGCGCGCAACGGTCGCCTCCCCGTCAAAGCACCCCACGTCGAGCACGCGCGCCTGCTCGACGAAGGGGAAGCCGACGTCAGCAAGCTGCGCGCACTCATCCGCAAAGTCAGCCTGCGCGACGAGCGACATCTGCCGCGCATTCCAAGACACCGCCATCCCGTTCCCCTCTCATGCCGACGCTGCACCCGTGAGAACTTACGCTCCCGCCAAGTGCTCACCCTAGCGCGGCGAGTATGAAACAGAGCCCATATGGTACGCGCGACCATATTCACCCGCGCGCAGAAGCCCCACAATGTCAGGGGAAAAGAGCGCGGGCTCACCTGCGCCCTGCGCCGCGTGCTGCCCGCCGCACAACCCGCACGGCCTTTTGCGCCGCGCACGCGCGCAGACGCGCTCTGCCGTACGAGGAAGGAACCATATGCAAGACCAAGCTGTAGCCCAGATCAAGCGCAAGAGGGCCGTCTACCTCGTCCTCTCGACGCTCTCGCTGCTGTTTCTGGGCCTCATCTACGCGTTCTCCATGTTCGCCGCGCCCCTGTGCGCCACGTTCGGGCTTGAGAAGGACGCCGTGGGGCTCACCTTCAACATCATGATGATCGCGTTCTGCGTCGGCGCCGTCATCGGATCGCAGATAGAGGGCAGGCTCGGCGTGCGTGGCACGCTCGTCGTGTCAGCCACCATGTTCCTCGTCGGCTTTGCGGGCACGGGCCTGCTCGGCTACGGCAGCATCGGGGCCGTCTACGGGTTCTACGGCGTGTGCGGCGGCTTGGGCGTGGGCATAGGCTACAACACGGTCATCGCCACCACCAACGTGTGGTTCCCCGACAAGGTGGGCTTCTCCTCCGGCGTGCTCATGATGGGCTTCGGCCTCAGCTCGCTCATCTTCGGCACGCTGTCCGTCAACATCGCCGCGACGGTGGGCCTCGGCACCGTGCTGATCGCGCTGGGGGCCATCACCGCCGTCATCGTCGTCGTGCTGTCACTCGTCCTGCAGCGGCCGCCCGCCAACGTCGTTGAGCTGATGGCGCCCGAGAAGGCGGCCGGCGCGGGATACGATCCCGGCGAGGAGGACAAGGCGCTCAAGACCCCGACGTTCTACCTCTACTGGATCTGGGCCGTCATCGTCATCGCCATCGGCCTGGCCACCATCGGAAACTGCGCATCTGACGCCCAGATGGTCGGCCTCGACGCGGCGTTCGCCACGCTGCTGGTCGGCTTCGTCTCCACCTTCAACGGCGTGGGCCGCGTGATCGTCGGCATGATATACGACAAGACCAACGTGAAGGTCACCATGCTCATCGACGGCCTGGTGGCCGTGGCGGCGACCGTCTGCATCATCGGCGCGTTCGTCACCGACATCTCAGTGCTCTACATCGTCGGCGCGTTCTGCTGCGGCTTCTGCTACGGCGGCGTCCCCGTGGTCGCCTCGGCATTCGCCCGCCAGCGCTTCGGCGCGAAAGAGTACCCGCTGAACCTGTCGCTGGCGAACTTCGCCATCGTGTTCGGCTCGCTCTTGAACGTCGTTGCGCAGAGCGCCGTCGGCGGTGGCGCCAATCGCCTGGGCGTGTTCGCGGTCATGGCCGCGCTCTCGGTCATCGCCGTGCTCGACGTCATCCCCTTCTCCAAGAGGTGGAGCGCCGACATGAAGATGCTCGAAGGGAAGCTCGCCGCGCATGAGGCGCGCAGCTAGCATCCCGCTATGTACCACCGTTGCTGCTGGAGCATCCCAGCAGCAACGGTGAGGGGCGGCTCAATCCCCCTGGTGGTCGCCCCTCACCGTTGCTTGACGCAACGCCTCGCCAAGCAGACGTGCGGAAGGAGCACGACAATGAGCAAGAAGCGCCAGCGCCGGGAGGAAGCACTGGCCGAGATCGCGCAGCTGCGCGACTCCCGACGTGCCAATATACTCATCTGCGTATGCGCCTTCGCCATGGCCGTCATCGTCATCGCTGCCTCGATCTTCGCCCTCTCGCGCGCAAGCGAGAACATGATCGTGCGGGCGCTGGTCATGTTCGCCTCCATAGGCCTCGCCATCCAAGGCGGGTCAGCCAGCATGAAGTTCACCAAGTCGGGAAACCGCATCAAGTACCTGAAGCAGAGCCTCGGCATCACCGACGAGGACATCAAGACCTTCTGCAAGAACTAGGGAGCCACGAAGGTCCGCTACTTGCCCATGGTGCTGAGGCCCTGGCCCGTCACCTCCGTGACGATGACGAACGCGCAGACGAGCAGGATCATGACAACCCACAGCAGGCGCTTCGCCCACTTCGTCGGCAGCGGCCCCACCCAATCAGAGCGCGAGTCGGTCTCCACGGTGCTGGCCACGCTCAAGACCTCCTTGTCGAACAGCGTGTTGCACACGGTGCAGCGGCTCCTTGACTTTGACATGCGCCCGCAGAACGGGCACACGATGGCGTCAGACTCCAGCGCCTCTCGGCGCCTCTGACGAGCCCTCTGCGTCTTGGCCTTCTTCGACATAAGATTCCCCCTGTCCTTATCACGTCAGGCCCCCAAAGGCGCCTGAAGCGTCTGCCGGCGCAATCCTCGCCGGGCGCTTCAGGCGCCCGCATCCCAGCAGCACAGTCGAAAGCAAGCAACGGCAAGGTGCCGCCAGCGCGTCCTTTCGGGGGACGCGGCTGGCGGCACCTCTGCGCAAAGGCCTCGCGTGCCGAAGCAGGCAACGCAGCCTCAGGCTTCGGCGCGTCGAAGGCCGCAAACCTTAGGCGTTCTTCGCATCGACGGCGATGTCATCGATGTTCATACCCTTAGCGCCCTTCGGCAGCAAGAACCCTGCCAGAAAACCGCATCCCATGGGAACGGCGAGCAGCATGATCAGCGGGGAGAACGCCCAGCCTGCCGCCTTCAAGCCGCCCAGGATGATGGGCGAGAAGATGCCGGCGGACTTGCCGAGCGCCACGATGGTGGCCACGCCGGAGTTGCGGAACTCGGTCGGGTAGGACTCGGACATCATCGGCTGAGCTGCGGTGATGGCGTAGTTCAGCGAGAAGCCCATGAAGACGAACGAGATGAGGTACGGCCAGAAGCTGGTTGCCGCGGGCATGGTGACCACGAAGCCCGTGATGATGCAGGCGGCCACCGAGAGCGCGTAGCCGAACATGAGGTTGCGCTTGCGCCCCACGGCCTCGGACACGAAGCCCGTCGTGCAGTTCGCCACGACAGAGGCGGCGTTCTGGGCCATGGCCAGCATGTAGGACGTGGTGACCACGCCGCCGGTCGCCTCGAGCATGAGGGCGGGCAGCCACGCGTTCACGCCGTAGATGCTGAAGTTGCCTGCGAAGTAGATGATGACCAGGGCGATGGTGGTCTTGAGGTAGCGGCCCCTCCACACCTCGACCGGGCTCGACTTGCCGGCGACCGGCGGGATGATGATGTTCTCGGCCTTCAGCTCATACGGCATGGCCTTGCCGGCGCGCTTCTGGATGCGCTCGAGCGTGTCGACGGCGCCCTGGGGGTTGCCGTGGACGGCGTACCAGTGAGCCGACTCCGGCGTGAACTTGCCGAAGGCGAACGCGTAGAGCACGGGCAAGGCGCCGATGGCGTAGCACACGTGCCACGTGGTGATCTGGACGACGATCGTGCCGACGAGCGCCGCCATGACCCAGCCGACGATCATCCACGCCATGCCGAACGTGATGAAGAACGAGCGCTGCTTGGTGGGAGTGAACTCCGTGAACATCGTGGTGACGATAGGCGTGCAGACGCCCAGGAACAGGCCGGCGATGACGCGAAACGCCGCGAAGACCGTGTAGTTCGGCGCGAAGATGCACGGGATGGTGAACAGGCCGTACATGAACGTGCCGACGGTCAGCACCCTCTTGCGCCCGAAGTTGTCGGACAGCGGACCGGCTGCGAACGAGCCGATGACGATGCCGATAGTCGACCAGGAGGACAAGGCACCCTTCAGTGCGTCATTGCCTTCCGGACCGAAGAAATCCTGCATGATCTGCGTGTTGGTGTAAGAGATGATCATGTAGTCGTAGCCGTCGAACATCATGGCGATGCCGACTAAGAACAGAATAGAGATGGTGAACTTGCTGACTCCGAGCGAGTCAATGGCCTGGGAAATGGTGAACTTTCCCGGGCTTGCCGCGGTGGAACCCATATAACCCCTCCTTAGAAACGTAAAGGGAGGAGAACCCCTTCTGCCAAGCAGGCGGTTCCCCTCCCAAGACCAGAGCCTAATCCCTCAGATGACGCTCTTCGTCTGTGATGGGCTTGAAAGTTGCGCCCGCGATGGTGTCGTCGATGACCTTGGCGGCCCCGCACTTCTTGCACACCTCGGCAGCGGCGGCGTTGAACGTGTCGCACTCAGCGCACTTCCACAGAATCTTCCCCAGCGGCGGCGGACGGAAGCCGCCCTTTTCCTGCTTAGACATTGCTGTCTACCTCCTCGGACGAGACGAACTATATCGAGAAAAGCACCATCTTGGGCTTTTCCGCCAACTTGGCTGCCAGCTCCTCCTTGGGGCCCCAGTACATGATTCCCGACTGGCAGTGGTGTACGCAGGTGGGCAGCTTGCCCTTCGCGGTGCGCTCGGCGCACAGATCGCACAGCTCGGTGGGAAGCGGCAGGTAGGTCCACTCCCAGTCGCCGTTGATGTTCTTCACCGGGCCGTACTCGAGCGTCCTGATGCCGAACTGGCCGACGGGCAGGTCATGCTCCTTCTTGCACGCCACCTCGCAGGTGTGGCAGTTGGTGCAGAACTCATAGTCGATAAGCAGACCGTACTCGCTAGTCTCCTTCGAAACGGGTGTAGTCATAGCCTCCGAAACCTCCTCCTCGTGTGACAATCTCGCTCGGCGAGCAATCGTTCTCGGGCGTGACCTTGTAGCACTTGCACAGCGAACTCTTGTAGGGAGCGCCGTAGTGCGTCGGGCCGTAGACGCCCATGGTCGTCAGGTTGTTGGCGTTGCAGTCGAACACGCCGTACAGGCTGGGCTCGGCAGCCTCGCGCTCGGGGAACCACCAGCCGTGGCGGGCGCGCACGAGGTTCGGCATGAGGCCCGGGGCGATGTGCGCCTGCTGCTTGCACTTGCCGCGGCGGTTCTCGAACCAGACCCAGTCGCCTTCTTTGATGCCCTGCTCCTTGGCGATCTCCGGCGAGATGTCGGCGATGGCGGTCGGATGGACCTCGCGCATGGTCGGCAGCTGGCGATGCTCGGAGTGGAACAGGCCGATGTGGCGGTGGCCCGAGGTGTAGATGTAGGGGTACTGCTCGTAGAGCTCGGGGGTGCGGTAAGGCGACTCGTAGGGCTCCATGTGATGAGGCAGCGGATCGAAGCCCCACACGTCGAACAGCGGCGAGGAGAGCTCGTACAGGCCGGTCGCGGTCACGAAGCCGGGGTTGCCGTCCTCGCGCAGCAGGCCCTTCTTGTACTTCTCGTAGGTCTCGTTGAAGTCCCACCAGTCGTACACCTTGTGGGTGAGCTCCTCGAAGGTGTAGTCGACGCCATTGCCGTCGTCCTGGATCATGTAGGTCAGGAAGTCGCGGACGGTCTCGAACTGGCCGAAGAAGTCCGGGTTGAAGCGCTTGCCCAGGTAGAAGACGAGCTCCTCGTCCATCATGCACTCGTAGTAGCGGTCAGCGGAGGCCGTGATGGTGCGCAGCGGCTGCCACCAGGAGCGGAAGGAGTCGCGCTCGACGGACATGGCGACGGGGAGCACCAGGTCGGCGAAGGCGACGGCCGTCGGGGTCAGGTAGTAGTCGACCACGACCGTGTAGGGGACGTTCTTCCACGCGCGGTAGATGCGCGGGGCGTCGCCGCCCATGTTGGCGATCGGGTTGGTGCCGTGGACCCACATGAGCTGAGGCATGTAGGGCACGCCGGTCTCCATGGCCTCCAGCAGCAGGTCGGGCGGGATGAACGGGGTGTAGCCCGCGTTGTGGATGGGCGACTGCTTGGTGCCGATGCGGCGGTCGAGCATGTCCTGGGAGATGAACTCGAGGCCGCAGCCGTACTTCTTGGAGGAGTTGTACGCGTAGCGGACGAGCACGTTGCCGCCGGGAACGTCGAGGTTGCCGCACAGCGCCGTGATGTCGGAGATGGCGAACGAAGCCTCCATGGCAGCGATCTGCATGTCGATGGCGAGGCCCCACTGGATGGCGCCGGGCTTGGCCGCCGCGAACATGCGGGACGCGTCGATGATGGTCTGCTCCTCAACCCAGCAGATCTCGGCCACCTTGTCGGTCGGGTACTCTTGGACGCGCTCCACCAGGTCATCGAAGCCGTACGTCCAGTTTTCGACGAAGTCGTGGTCGTAGAGGTCCTCGTTGATGATGACGTTGAGCATGCCCATGGCCAGCGCGCAGTCGGTGCCGGGGCGCACCTGCAGCCAGATGTCGGCCTTGGAGGCCAGCCAGGTGAGCGCCGGGTCAACCACGATGAACTTAGTGCCCATGCGCATGAGGTCGATGAGCCAGTGGCCCATGAAGCCGTCGCCGTTCGAGGCCAGAGGCTCGTTGCCCCAGACGATGACGACCTCGGGGCACTTCCAGTCCTTGTTCTCGTAGCGATCGGGATGCAGCTGTGCCGCGTCCAGGATCCAGCAGTCGCCGTCCTTCATCAGGTTGGCGGTCATGCGGGGCTGGTAGCACGAGTCTGCGGACAAGAAGCCGAAGGCCATGTTCGGAGAGCCGAAGACGGCGCGCAGGCACATGGCGCCGTGCCACATGGCGTTGCGGCCCGTGCCGGACAGGGCGACGATGCCCTCAGGCCCGATTCCGCCGTACTCGTTCTTGATGGTGTCGCACACCTTCGCGTAGGTTTCCTCCAGCCAGTTGAAGGCTTCCTCCCACGTGATGCGCTTCCACTTGTTCTCGCCCTTTTCGCCATCGCGGAGGAGAGGCCACTTCAGGCGATCGTTGTTGTAGATGTTCTCCACCATGTTCAGGCAGCGAAGGCAGAGACGACCCTGGCTGTACCCGAAGTTGGGGTCACCCTCAATCTTCTCGAGCTTTCCGTCCTTGACGTACGTGAGAACGCCGCAGCCGTTGTGACAACCAGGGCCCGTCCAGACCGAGGTACGCGTCACCTCATAACCATCTTCAAACCAACGCCAATCATCTTTGTACAGATCTTTGTTGTATTCGTTGATCATGAGCAAACCCCCCTTTCTAAAGAGATTCAGCTGACTTTTCTTCTTTCTATTCCCCAGGTCCCCTGCGTTGCTCTTCAGCCAAGTCCTGACGCCGCCTCACCCCGAGAGCGCCGCAGGCCTTCTCTCTCCTCGCCTCATCGCGCGCAGCTGAACCTGAAAAACCAACGGGATCCTGCTACTTGGCCGCAGGAGGCTTCGGAGCGCCGGGGGCCTTCGGGGCGCCGGGCGCGACGGGAGCGGCACCCGGAGCCTTGGGGGCCGCGCTCTCGGGCGGCGTGAGATCGGCGCCGCACTTCTTGCACTTGGTGTTAGCAGGCGGGTTGAACTGGCCGCACGAAGGGCAGGTGGTCATCATCTCGTCAAACGAAGGTGGTCTAAAGCACATGTGAGTATCCTTTTCTCAAGACTCCGCACTGTTGCGCCGTGCGAGTGGACGACTCTCATCCACAGGCCGCAGGCTACCAACGAAACGCGAGGCCTCCGTACCGAGGCACGTATGAAAAAGGGTGATCTAATACTGTGCGCTATAGGCTCATACAGCAGTATTCAAGTGCTTGAGCAGGTGTTTTGCGAAGCGTTCTCATACGGGGAACGGCGCGCTAACACGAGGGAGGCCCCGATCCTCAAAGCGGATCGGGGCCTCCCTCGCGCTGTTTCGCCACCGCCTCAGAGGAGACGGCTTCTGTCTTTTTCGAGCGCCCGCGGGACGCCCGTGGGACGCGCCAGCTGTGCCCTCTGCGTCATCCCGAGCGGAGTCCTTGCAGGTGAAGAACCGAAGAGCCTAGCTGCAGGTGGGTTGCGCAGGCAGGCGCACAAGGTGCCCCTCGTGTCATCCTGAGCGGAGCGCCCGCAACTTGACCAGATACGACACCATGGGAGACGAGCGTCTCTGCATGTCATCCTGAGCGCAGCGCCCGCAGGGCGCGGAGTCGAAGGATCTGGTCGCAAGTGGAGTGCGCATGCGGGCGCATCACGCTCGGGACCAGATCCTTCGACTCGCTTCGCTCGCTCAGGATGACATGGGGGGGCACTTCGCTCTACTCATGATGAAGCAGGAGGGCGAGACCCGTAACGATTATCAGTGACATGGGAAGGGGGACTTCTCCGCCTCTCCGCACTCCCTGCGCCGCCTCTCTCTGCTCCCGATGATGCAGGAGGGGTGCCCCTCCGATCCCCCACGCTGGGAGAGCAGAGAGAGCCCCTACGCCGCTCCCCTACGCTGGGCAAGCAGAGCGACGCGCCCCCTTTGCGCCGCTCCCTGCTGCTTCCCTTACACTGCGCGGCCGAAGAGCTCGGAGAGCTCACTACGCATGATGGGGCTGTGCGCGTCCACGCTCACGGGCAGCTCGGCGCGGAACTTGCGGCCGTCGGACTGCTGCACGAACAGCACCACGCCGTCACGCCCCGGGTAGGACCGCAGGATGCGGTTGAGGCGCAGGCTGCGGTTCTGGTCGAACTCGGCCGAGGAGATGCGCAGCTCGAGGTGCGCGGGGCGCGCGTCCTCGTCGGAGAGCTCGATGGACTCCAGCTCGAAGCACATGATCTGGTTGCCGCGGTCGCTGTGCTCGAACTTGCCCTTGACCTTGGCGATCACGTCCTCCTGGATGATCTCGGCGTAGTCGTCGTACTTGAAGCAGATGCACTCGACGTGCCCCGTGGTGTCCTCGAGCGTGAACGTGGCCATCTTCGTACCGCGCTTGGTGAGCTTCACCACCACGTTCGAGATCATGCCCACGAACGTGGCGTTCTTGATCTCCTTCGTGCGCTCGGCCAAGTCCCCCAGCTGGTACTTCGTCATGCGGGCGATCGCGCCCTCGTACGGCGCCAAGGGGTGTTCCGAGACGTAGATCTTCATGATCTCCTTCTCGTAGGCGAGCTTCGTGCGCTTGTCCCACTCCACGCCGTCAGGCTCGGGCACGTCCTCCTTGAAGGAGTCGTCCGTGTCGGCGAACATGCTGAACATGTCCATCTGGCCGGCGTCGCGGTCCTTCTGGCGCTTGGCGGCGCCCTCGAGCAGCGGCGTCTCGTCCACGAAGTGCATGAGCTGCTTGCGCGTGTAGCCCGTGGAGTCGAACGCCCCGCCCTTAATGAGCGCCTCGAGCGTCTTGCGGTTGTAGCACTTGGCGTCGAGGCGGTTCACGAAGTCGTGCAGGCTCGTGTAGGGCCCGTTCGCCTCGCGCTCGGCGATGATGGCGTCAGCCACGTTCTTGCCCACGCCGCGCACGCCGACCAGGCCGAAGCGGATGCCCTCGTCAACGGGGGTGAACTCGGCGTTGGACGAGTTGATGTCGGGGGGCAGCACGGGCGTGCCGTTGTGGTTGCAGCTCGCGATGTACTTGATGAGGCGGTCGGTGTTGCCCATGTAGCTGGACAGCACGGCGGCCATGAACTCGTTCGGGTAGTGCGCCTTCAGGTACGCCGTGCGCATGACCAGGATGGCGTACGCCGCCGAGTGCGACTTGTTGAACGCGTACTTCGCGAACTTCTCGGCGTCCTCCCAGATCTGCTTCGCGATCTCGAGCGAGAAGCCGTTCTCCACCGCGCCCGTGTTCCAGTCCTCCTGCAGCGCGCGCATGACGTCGAGCTTCTTCTTGCCCATGGCCTTGCGCAGCTTGTCGGCCTTGCCGGCGGAGAAGCCGCTCATGGCCATGGAGATCTGCATGATCTGCTCTTGGTAGACCATGGTGCCGTAGGTCTCCTCCAAGATGGGGCGCAGGCGGTCGTCGTAGTAGTGGATGGCCGTCTTGCCGGAGGCCACCTTGATGTAGTCCTCCACCATGCCCGACTCGAGCGGGCCCGGGCGGTTCAGCGCGATGGAGGCCACGATGTCGGAGAAGCGGTGCGGTGGGAGGCGCGCGAACAGGCTCACGTAGAGCGCGCCCTCCACCTGGAACAGCCCGTCCATGTTGCCCGCGCGCATGAGCGCGAAGGCGCCCTCGTCGTCGGTGGGGATCTCCTCGGGGACGACCTTGGTGCCGTAGCGCGCCTCGATGTTGCGGCAGGCGCGCGACAGCACGCCCAAGGTGCGCAGGCCCAGGAAGTCCATCTTGAGCAGGCCCAGGTCGGGAGTGTAGTGGCCGTCGTACTGCGTGATGATGCCGCCGCCCTTGGTGTCGCGCTTCATGGGCACGTGGTCGCTCATGGGGTCGCGGCAGATGATGGTGGCGCATGCGTGCACGCCCTCGCCGCGCACGTGCCCCTCGATGGACTTGGCCGCGTCGATGACGGCCTTCACGTCCTCCTCGGTCTGGTAGGCCTTCTTGAGGTCGGGGTTGGTGTCGAGCGCCTTGTCGATGGTGATGCCGAGCTCGTCGCCGATCATCTTGGTGATCTTGTCGCCCGTGGAGTACGGGTAGTCGAGCACGCGCGCCGCGTCGCGCACGGCGTTCTTTGCCTGCAGCTTGCCGAACGTGATGACGCCCGACACGTGGTCCTCGCCGTACACCTCTTTGATGTGCTCGATGACCTCGCCGCGCCGCTCATCCTCGAAGTCGACGTCGATATCGGGCATCTCCACGCGCTCGGGGCTTAAGAAGCGCTCGAACAGCAGGCCGTTAGAGAGCGGGTCGAGGTCGGTGATGCCCATGGCGTACGCCACGATGGCGCCTGCGGCCGAGCCGCGGCCCGGCCCGACGCCGATGCCCTGGCTGCGCGCCCACTCGATGTACTCCTGCACGATGAGGAAGTACGCCGGGAAGCCCTGCTGGATGATGATGCCCATCTCGTAGTCGGCACGCTCGCGCACCTCGGGCGACAGCGGCTCGCCGTAGCGGCGGACAAGGCCCTCGTCGACGCGCTTGCGGAACCAGCTCTCCTCCGTCTCGCCCTCCGGCAAGGGGAAGCGCGGCAGGATGGAGTCGCGCTCGAGCTCGACGCTGACCTTGTTCGCCACCTCGACGGTGTTGTCGCACGCCTCGGGGAAGTCGCGCAGCGCCTCGCGCATCTCCTCTTCCGTCTTCATGTAGAACTGGTCGTTGGCGAACTTCATGCGCTTCGTCTCGTTCACGAGCGAGCCCGTGCCGATGCACAGCATGATGTCCTGCGCGCGAGCGTCCTCCTGCAGAAGGTAGTGGAAGTCGTTCGTGGCGATGGTCTTGAGGCCCGCGGCGCGCGCCACGTCGGTGAGCAGGTGGTTGAGCTCGGTCTGCGTGAAGCCCGCGTCCGTGCGGATGCCCTGGTTCTGCAGCTCGATGTAGAAGTCACCCGGATCGAAGCAGCTCGCGAACCGGCGCGCCCACTCCACCGCGTCGTCGAACTGGCGGTTGTCCAAGAGCTTCGGGATGATGCCGGCGATGCAGGCCGACGAGCCGATGATGCCGTGGCCGTACTTCTGCAGCATGGAGAAGGTGGTGCGCGGCTTGTAGTAGAAGTTGTCGACGTGCGACTCGCTCACAAGCTTGAGCAGGTTGTGGTAGCCCTCGTTGTTCTTCGCGAGCAGCAGCAGGTGGTAGAGGCGCGGCTTGACGTCGGTGCGCAGCTCCTCGTCGGTGGTGAAGTACACCTCGCAGCCGTAGATGGGCTTGACCTTCTTGCCCGTCTCCTTCTCCACCGCGGCGCACGCGTCGCACAGCTCCGGCACGCCGCTCATCACGCCGTGGTCGGTGATGGCCACCGCCGGCATGCCGAGGTCGGCCGCGCGGCGCACCATGTCCTTCACATGGGTGGCGCCGTCGAGCAGGGAGTATTCGGTGTGGTTGTGCAGATGGACGAAAGCCATGGGGGTACCGCCTCGCTTACGTATCGCCTGCGCATGCTGGAATTAGGGAAGATGTGCGCGAAAAAACTAACTTACGTTCGCGTGCCATGATACCAGCAATCAAGGCGAACAAACGGTGGGGTTTGCGTGAGTTTGAGGGAGCGGCGCTCGCGGAAAACGTTTGGCGCCCAAGAGCACAGACTCCCTCGTGCCCTGAGCGAGACGCATACCTGCGCCACCTTCCCATGTCATACCGGCAACACGGTGGAGAGAGAAGGGATGGCGCCCCGTGTCATCCTGAGCGGAGCGCCCGCAGGGCGCGGAGTCGAAGGATCTGGTCGTGGGCGGGTGGCACATGCGGGCGCACCGCACTCGGGGCCAGATCCTTCGACTCGCTTCGCTCGCTCAGGATGACATAAGGGGGGGGTGCTTCGCTCGCTCAGGATGGCACGGGGCCGCAGAGTGGCACGGGGCCGCAGGATGGCACGGGACTGCAGGATGACACGAAGCTGCAGAGTAGCACGGGGCGCGGGCGCGCTAACGTCAACCGCACGTGGCTAAAACGCCTGACCGAAACAGCCGAAACGCCCGGCCACAGCGGCCAAAACGCCCGGTCGCAGCATCCGAAACGCCTGGTCGCAGCGGCCAAAGCACCTGTTCGTAGCAGCCAAAACGCCTAGCCTCATCGTGGGGAAATGAAGGGGCCCGCACCTTGCGGCGCGGGCCCCTTAAACAGGCTCTCGGTTAGAGGTTTTTATTTTGTGGTTCCGTTCGCGTAGTCGAGCTGCATCTGGTACCACTCCAGCTTGACGCGGCCTGTGCTTATCTCGGCTTCGTCCTGCTTGTCGGGATGCGGCTTCTTCTCAAGCTCCTCGACGCGCAGGCGCAGCCGGTCAAACTTCTGGCGGATCTCGGCGACGTCGATCTTCTCGACGTCCTTGCCGAAGCGGCCGAGCACCGTGACCACGTTGTTGTAGACCTGGGCAGCACCTTGGTACAGGATGAACTTCTTCTGGTTGTTGCCCGCCTCATCAAGGTTGATGGTGAGGACGCCGCCGGACTTGTTCGTCGCCACGAGCATCTCATGGCCCGGAAGGACGCCGTAGGCGCCGTCGATGCCCGGGATGTTCGCGTAGTAGATCTCGCCCGAGAACAGCTCACGCGTAGGAATAGCCACTGTGCAGTGGAGCGTAGCCATTAGTCCTCATCCTTCTGCATAGCATCATAGGCAGCGTAGACGTCTTCGATGGCTCCCTTGTACACGAAGCACTGCTCCGGGATGTGGTCGCACTTGCCGTCGAGGATCTCGGCGAACGAGCGCACCGTGTCCTCAACGCGCACGTACTTGCCCGGGTTGCCCGTGAACACCTCGGCCACGTGGAACGGCTGGCCCAGGAACTTCTGGATCTTACGCGCGCGGTTCACGGTAAGCTTCTGCTCCTCGGAGAGCTCGTCCATGCCCAGAATGGCGATGATGTCCTGCAGGTCCTTGTACTGCTGGAGGATCTGCTGCACGCCCACGGCCACGCGGTAGTGCTCCTCGCCGACGATCTCGGGGTCGAGCGCGCGGGAGGTGGACTCCAGCGGGTCGACGGCCGGGTAGATGCCCAGCTCCGCGATGGAGCGGGACAGAACCGTCTTCGCGTCGAGGTGGGTGAACGTGGTGGCCGGAGCCGGGTCGGTCAGGTCGTCAGCGGGAACGTAGACGGCCTGCACCGAGGTGATGGAGCCGGTGGTGGTGGAGCAGATGCGCTCCTGCAGGTCGCCCATCTCGGTTGCCAGCGTGGGCTGGTAGCCCACGGCGGAGGGCATGCGGCCCAGAAGCGCGGACACCTCGGAGCCGGCCTGCGTGAAGCGGAAGATGTTGTCCACGAACAGCAGAACGTCCTGGCCCTGGTCACGGAAGTACTCGGCCTCGGTCAGGCCCGCCAGGCCGACGCGCAGACGCGCTCCCGGGGGCTCGTTCATCTGGCCGTAGACCAGGCAGGTCTTGTTGATGACGCCAGACTCGCTCATCTCGAGGAACAGGTCAGTGCCCTCGCGGGTACGCTCGCCCACGCCGGTGAACACGGACGTGCCGCCATGCTCCTGGGCGAGGTTGTTGATGAGCTCCTGGATGCAGACGGTCTTGCCGACGCCAGCGCCGCCGAACAGGCCCGTCTTGCCGCCCTTGACGTAGGGCTCGATGAGGTCGATGACCTTGATGCCGGTCTCGAACACCTCGGTCGTGGTGGTCAGGGTGTCGAACGCCGGTGCCGGATGGTGGATCGGCAGCCACTCGACGTTCTCGGGCATGGGCTTGCCGTCAACCGGCTCGCCCATGACGTTCCAGATGCGGCCCAGGGTCGCGGGACCCACGGGCATCATGATGGGGGCGCCGGTGTCGACAGCCTCGATACCGCGCACCATGCCGTCGGTCGAAGACATGGCGACGGTGCGGACCAAGTCGCCCGGAAGGTGCGTCTGCACCTCGAGCACCGTGCTGATCTCCCCCGACGGGGTCTTTGCGTTAACGGTCAGGGCGTTGTAGATCGCCGGCATCTGGTCCGGCGGGAACTCCACGTCCACAACTGCGCCAACGATGCGGACGATGCGTCCCGTGGCACCCTGGCTGACCGTTTTTTCGTTAGTTTCAGCCATTTATTCCTCCAAAGCTGCGGCACCGCCAACGATCTCGGTGATCTCGGTGGTGATTGCACCCTGGCGTACGCGGTTGTACACGCGGGTCAACGTCGAGACCATCTCGTTCGCGTTGTCAGTTGCCGACTTCATTGCGTTGCGGCGAGCGCCTTGCTCACCTGAGGCCGAGTCGAGAAGGGCGTAGAAGAACGCGTTGCGCAAGTACGCCTGCATCAGATAGAACATGACCGACTCAGCATCAGGCTCGAAATCAATGTCGCCCATGATGACTTCGTCCTTGTCGCGGTAGGCGTCAAGGACGTCCTCCTCCTTGGGCGTGAGCCCTAGAAGCTCAGCGTAGGACTGCTGGTTGATCGGCAGGACCTGCTGCTCGACCAGCGTCTGCTCGGCGGCGTTCTTCGCGTGGTTGTACACGATGTAAACCTCGTCGAGCCTGCCGTAATGGTAGCCGTCACCGGCGTAGATCGACAGCTCGGCTGCCTGCTCGTACGTCGGGTCGGCAGATAGTCCTGCGAACTCGAACACCGGCTTGATGCCACGGTAGCTGAAGTAGCCGATGGCCTTCTTGCCACATGCGGCCACTTCGACTTCGACGCCCTGACGCTCCTTCTCCTTGATGAGTTTTTCGGCGTGACGCAGCACGTTGCTGTTGAAGCCGCCAGCAAGGCCGCGGTCAGACGTCACCACAACGATGAGAGCGCGCTTGACCTCCTCGTGCGTCTGCAGGAGGGGCTCGGAGTCAACGGGTGCGTACTTCGCCGTGCTGATGAGCATGTCCGAGATGGCGCATGCCCACGGCAGGGCGTTCGCCACTCGCTCAGACGAGCGGCGAATCTTCGCAGCAGCAACCATTTCCATGGTGCGCGTGATCTGCTTCGTCGAGGTGACGGAGTTGATACGCCTTTCAATGTCGTGAAGGTTGGGCATAGTGACCGTCCCTTATGCCGTCGTCGCGAAGGACTTCTTGAATGCCTCGATGGCGGCAGTCAAGTCAGCCTTGATCTCGTCGGTCAGCTTCTTCTCCTTGACGATGGCCGCGAGGACCTCCGGCTTGGAGGCGCGCAGGTAGTCGAGCAGCTCGTTGCGGAAGCGCACGACGTCGCCGAGCGGCAGGTCGTCTAAGAAGCCCTCGTTGCCGGCGTAGATGGCGGCAACCTGCTCGGCAACCGGCATCGGGAAGTAGCGGCCCTGCTTCAAAAGCTCGGTCATGTGGGCGCCGCGGGTCAGCTGGTCCTGGGTGGCCTTGTCAAGGTCGCTGCCGAACTGGGTGAACGCCTTGAGCTCGCGGTAGGACGCGAGGTCGAGGCGCAGGGAGCCGGCAACCTGCTTCATGGCCTTGATCTGCGCGGAGCCGCCTACGCGGGACACCGAGATGCCCACGTCGACTGCGGGGCGCTGGCCCTGGAAGAACATGTCGGTCTGCAGGAAGATCTGGCCGTCGGTGATGGAGATCACGTTGGTCGGGATGTAGGCGGACACGTCGCCGGCCTGCGTCTCGATGATCGGCAGAGCGGTCATGGAGCCGGAGCCGTTCTCCTCGGACATCTTGACCGCGCGCTCGAGCAGGCGGGAGTGCAGGTAGAACACGTCGCCCGGGTAAGCCTCGCGTCCCGGCGGGCGGCGCAGGGTCAGCGACATCTGGCGGTAGGCCACGGCCTGCTTGGACAGGTCATCGTAGACGATGAGGACCGCGCGACCCGGGTTCTCCTTGGAGGCCGGCTTGCCGTCCTCGCCGTTGTAGATGAAGAACTCGCCCATGGCGGCGCCGGCCATCGGCGCGATGTACTGCAGCGGCGCCGAGTCGGACGCGGAGGCGGCCACGATGATGGTGTTCTCCATGGCGCCGTGGCGCTCGAGCGTCTCGACGACGCCGGCGACCGTGGACGCCTTCTGGCCGACAGCGACGTAGATGCAGATCATGTCGGTGTCTTTTTGGTTGATGATGGCGTCGATCGCGATAGCGGTCTTGCCGGTCTGGCGGTCGCCGATGATGAGCTCGCGCTGGCCGCGGCCAATCGGGATCATCGAGTCGATGGCCAGGATGCCGGTCTGCATGGGCTCATGCACGGGCTGGCGGGAGATAACGCCCGGAGCCTTAAACTCGACGGGGCGCATGCCCTCAGCCTTGATGGGGCCCTTGCCGTCGATCGGCATGCCCAGGGGGTTCACCACGCGGCCGAGCATGCCCTTGCCCGAGGGAACCTCCACGATACGGCCGGTCGTGCGGACCTGGTCGTTTTCCTTGATTGCGGTGACGTCACCGAGAAGAACGGCGCCTACCTCGTCCTCTTCGAGGTTCTGGGCCAGACCGTAGACGGTCTTGCCACCCTCCCCGACGAACTCGAGAAGCTCACCGGCCATGGCGTCACGCAGACCGTCGACGCGCGCGATGCCGTCGCCGACCTGGATGACCGTGCCGACCTCGCGGGACTCTACGCTGACGTTCAGCGAGTCAAGCTGCTTGCGCAGTGCGGCGTCAATAGCCTGAGCGGTGATTTCAGTCACTAGCATTCACCTCCATCTGTTGTTTCCTTGAGCACGTGGCGCGCGTTGTTCAGCTGCGAGACGACGCTCGCGTCGATGCGCTTGCCGTTCACGCTCATGATGATGCCGCCCAAGATGGAAGGGTCGATGCGCTCGCGCAGCACCGCCTTCTTTCCCAGCTCGGCCTCAGCTTTCTCAATAATGATGTGGCGCAGGTTGTCGTCGAGTGCAACGACGGTCGTAACGTCTACCACACACAAATTCAGCTTGGTATCAAGCTCGTCCCCAAAGGCCGCGAAGACGCGCTTCAGGAGATCCGCGTCCCCGCGCTCTGCCATAACCGCCATGACCTCGACAAACGCCGGGTTGCACTCGGCGAATACCGCACGAGCGAGCGCATTGCGCTGCTCAGGGGTGTAGGAGGTGTCAGACAGGGCCCCGGAGAGGTCCATGTCGGAGTGCATCAGGTGGATGATCTCCTCCATCTGGTTGCGCACCTCGAGCACGGCATCCTGCCCGCCAGCTTCGTTCGCGGCGTCAAACATGACGGCGGCGTACGCAGCAACTTCCTCTTTGACGACAAGACGATTAGTTGGCATTGAAGCTACCTGCCTCTTTGACGTAGCGCTCGATGATCTGGCGATGCTCGCCCTCGGTGAGGTCCTCACCGATCAAGCGCGCGGCAACGTCAACCGAGGTGTCAGCGACAGACGCCTGAAGATCGGCGATAGCCTGCTTCTTCTCGGCCTCGATGGCCACCTTCGCCTTGGCGATCATGTCAGCAGCCTCGGCCTGGGCCTTGGCGGTGATGTCAGCCTTGACAGCATCGCCCGTGGCACGAGCCTCAGCCATGATCTGCGCGGACTGCGCTTTCGCGTCAGCCAGCTGCTTCTGGTACTCCGCAAGCACGCGCTCGCTCTCGATCTGCGCTTCCTCGGACTTCTTCAGGGCTTCCCTGATGTTGGACTCGCGCTTGGTGACGATGTTGTCGATCACCGGCCAGCCGAACTTCGCGAGGATGACGAGAATGATGACGAAGGCGACGAGCATCGGGATGAACTCGTTCATATCGGGAATGAGCACCGCGATGCCCTCTTTTTCAGAAGCGAACGCGAGGGTGGGGAAAGCACACGCAAGGCTTGCTGCAGCAGCTGCAGCGGCACCGGCCTTTGCCAACTTCTTGTTCAGTTTCGCTTTCACTTATCCACCTTCTTTCCTAAAGCTTGATGTAATCGTACGATCAGGCGTCTTTAGAAGATGAAGGTGAGAACGAAGCCGATGAGCGCCAGAGCCTCAGCCAGAGCGCCGAAGATCAGGGCGTTGGTGAACAGCTTGCCAGCGATCTCAGGCTGACGCGCGGAGCCGATGCACAGACCGTAGCCGCACAGGCCGAGGCCGATGCCAGGGCCAAGGGTGCCGATGCCGTAGCCGACTACCTTGAGGGCAGCGAGAACCATTGTAATTTCCACAGTTTCCTCCTTTTACCGTTTTTGAGCCTGTTTCTCAAAAACACTTGTACATATGTCTCTCAGCGCAAGGATTACGCTGGTGAAACCGAAGCAAGGGTGCGGACGCGAAGTCCGCTCGAGGCGCGCAGGCGCCGAGGCCCTGCGTGCGCGGGGCGGGCGGTACGCTTAGTGCTCGGACGTCGCCAGGCCGACGTAGACCGCCGACAGGATGGTGAACACGTAGGCCTGCAGGAACGCGACCAGGCACTCGAGCACGTACATGATGAACAAGAACGCGAACCAGGCGATGGACGCCACGCCGACGGGATTGGCGAAGTTGATGAGGTCCAGGATGAAGAACTGGGTCATGATGGCGAACACGCCGAGGATCACGTGCCCCGCGAACATGTTGCCGTAGAGTCGGACGGCCAGCGTGAGCAGGCGGACGACCAGGGAGAAGAACTCGAAGAACCAGATGATCGGGACCATCACCACGGGAAGGCCGGACGGGGCGATCGACTTGAGGTAGCCCAGGCCGCCCTTGGCCTTGATGCCGTAGTAGTTGAAGTAGATGAAGGACACCAGCGCGAGCGCCCACGTGACGGACAGCGAGCCGGTCGGGGTCTTCGTGCCCGGGATGAGGCCGATCACGTTGCTGATGAAGATGAAGAAGAACAGCGTGGCCAGAAACGGGATGTGCTTCTTGTAGCCGTGCCCGATGGCGCCCTCGCCCATGTTGCGGCAGATGGCGTCGTATCCCCAGTCGATGAGACCGGCGAACTTGCCCTTCGGCGCGATGTCCACCTTGCGCACGCCGGCGAGCACGACCGCCAGCACCACGACGCAGATGATGCACATCCACACGGTGTACTGCGTGATGCCGAAGCCGTTGCCGAAGTCGACGACGAACGCGGAGTTGAACGACTCGCTCAGCTCCTCAATCGGGCCAGCGATATCCGCCAGGGGATTGCCCGTAAGTTCAAAAGCCATGTACCTCTCCTTTACCCTTCTCTATCGACGCTTCGACAAGACCAAGCCGAAGACGATCACCCCGACGACGAACGCCAGAAGCTCGGCTACTGAGTAGGCGACGACCACGTCAGGCGCGATGAGCTTGCACGCGATCATGCCCGCGATGAGGATGACGAACGACGCGATGATGGTGAGCAGAAACGGGGCGAGCATGTCGATTGAATGAGTTGGGTTGACCGTGCGGATCTTCTTGGTGGCCACCCGAAACGGGATGAGGCTCACGAAGCCCACGATGATCGCCACGATGACTGCTATCGCCATAGCCCACTTTCTCGTTCGTCCCTGCGCACAATACGCCCTATCAGAGCCTTTCGTATCATAGCCGAATGTGAAGAACTTGCGAAGGCTCCATAACAAACCCGCATGTTTTTTCGGGCGAGCGGCAGGCGGCGACGCGGCTCGACGCGGCCGCCGTCCGGCAGCGCGCCGCCCACCCGAAAAGTCCTTCCAATAGGCGAAAAGCTAGTATGCGAGCCCCGGGTAGAGCGGGTGCGCCTCCAGGATGCCGTCCACCTCCGCGCGCACGCCGGCGAGCACGCCGGGGTCGCCGGCGTTGAACACCGCGCGGGCGATGAGCTCTCCCACCAGGTAGAAGTCCTCCGCGCCGAGCCCGCGCGTGGTGCCCGCCGCCGAGCCCACGCGGATGCCGCTCGTGACGAACGGCGAGCGCTGCTCGTTGGGGATGGTGTTCTTGTTGGCCGTGAGTCCCACGCCCTCGAGCAGCCGCTCGGCGTCCTTGCCGGTGACGCCCGCAGGGGTGAGGTCCACGAGGCACAGGTGGTTGTCGGTGCCGCCCGACACGAGGCGCAGCCCCCCGTCGGCCATGCCCTGCCCCATCGCGCGCGCGTTCTCCACCACGTGGTCGATGTAGGCGGCGTACGCGGGCGTGAGCGCCTCGCCGAAGGCCACGGCCTTGCCGGCGATCACGTGCATGAGCGGGCCGCCCTGCGCGCCGGGGAAGATCGCCTTGTCGATCTTCTTCGCAAGCTCGTCGGAATTCGTGAGGATGAATCCGCCGCGCGGGCCGCGCAGCGTCTTGTGGCTCGTGGAGGTGACCACGTCGGCATGCGGCACCGGGCTCGGGTGCGCGCCGGTGGCCACCAAACCCGCGATGTGCGCCATGTCCACCATGAGGAAGGCGCCCACCTCGTGCGCGATGCGCGCCATGCGCTCGAAGTCGATGACGCGCGGGTAGGCGGAGGCGCCGGCCACGAGCACCTTCGGGCACACCTGCTTGGCGATGCGCTCGACCTCGTCGTAGTCGATGAGCTCGGTGGCGGGGTCCACGCCGTAGGACGCGATGTCGTACAGAAGGCCCGAGAAGTTCACCGGCGAGCCGTGCGTGAGGTGCCCGCCGTGGTCGAGGCTCATGCCGAGCACCGCATCGCCCGGCTCGACGAGGGACAGGTACGCGCCGAAGTTCGCGCTCGCGCCCGAGTGGGGCTGCACGTTGGCGTGCTTCGCGCCGAAGAGCGCGCAGGCGCGGTCGCGCGCGAGGTTCTCCACCACGTCGACCTTCTCGCAGCCGCCGTAGTAGCGCTTGGACGGGTAGCCTTCGGCGTACTTGTTGGTGAGCACGCTGCCGACCGCCTCCATCACGGCGCGCGAGGTGAAGTTTTCCGACGCGATGAGCTCGATGCTGCCGCGCTGGCGAGAGAGCTCGTCGGCGAGCGCGGCGCGCACCTCGGGGTCGGTCTGGGCGAGGAATTCCAGGGTCATGGGGCACGGTCTCCTTACGTCGCGCTAGTTGTCCTCAAGCTGCATGATCTTCTCGACGCGGCCCGCGTGGCGCCCGCCGCCGAACTCGGTGGAGAGAAACGCGTCCAGGATGCGCTTGTTCTCCTCGAGGTCGACGAAGCGGCCCGACAGCGTGACCACATTGGCGTCGTTGTGCTCGCGCGCGAGGGCGGCGAACTGCGTGTTGATGACGTTGACGGCGCGGATGCCGCGCACCTTGTTGGCCGCCACCGCCATGCCGATGCCCGTGCCGCACACCAGCACGCCGGCCTCGGCGTCGCCGCGCGCCACGTCGCGCGCCACGAGCGCGGCGTAGTCCGGGTAGTCGACGCGATCGTCGGAGTCGGGGCCGCGATCCGCCACGTCATGCCCCTCGGCGGCCAGGTAGTCGACGAGGCGCTGCTTCTGATCGAAGCCCGCGTGGTCGCTTGCGATGCTGATGCGCATGGGTTGTACCTTTCCTTCGGGCGCCGCGCTCGCGTTTGCGGGAGGGACGCGGCGCGGTCGTGCTCGTTTGCCGTTGTACTCGTGCGTTTGTCGTGCTCGTTTTCGGTTGTGACCGTTTTCGGTCGTGCCCGTTTGGGGCAGATTGCATTGTATGACGAATCGCGCCGCTCATGAAGCCCGATTCGCAGGCTTCGCACGCGCTCCACGGGCACGGGAGGGCGGGCAGGCGGCTGGCAGCGGGCGCGGTGGACCCGCGAAGCGAGCGGGCGGCGGGTGGCGGGCAGGCGGTTGGCGCGCAGCGGACGGCGGGCGGGCGCGCAGCGGGCGGCGGGCGGCGGGCGCAGAATGGCGGGCGGAGCCGCGGGCGCGATGGACCCGCGAAGCGGGCGAGCGGGACGGCGGGCGCGGACCGGCGAAGCGCGCGGGGCGCCTACGCGGCCGGGGCGCGGTGGGCCTCGAGCCAGGTGAGCACGTCGGCGTACACGCGCTCGTGCCCGTCCTCGTTCAGGATCTCGTGGCGCATGCCCTGGTAGAGCACCACCTCGACCGACTCCACGCCGGCTGCGCGCATGATCTCGGCAGAGGCGCGCACCCCCTCGCCGTTGTCGCCGACGGGGTCATGTGCGCCCGCGATGAACAGGATCGGCAGGTCAGGCGGTATCTTCGCCGCAAGGTCGAGGCGCGCCGCGTCGTAGGTGAGCGCGGTGAGCGCGGCGTAGCCGCCCGCCGTGAACGGGCGCCCGCACAGCTCGTCGGCGATGAACGCGTCGACGTTGGCCTCGTTCGCCGACAGCCAGTCGTACGGCGTGCGCGCGTTCTCCACGGCGCGGGAGTAGGCCCCGTCGGCCACCGAGCGCAAGAAGGGGCTCTCCGCGCGCTCGCCCGACACCCGCGCGATCGAGCGCGCGATCACGTTGCCCGCCTTCGACACCGCGCGCGGCTTGTTCCCCGTGCCGCACAGGACGGCGCCCGAAAGCCCCTCGGCATGGCGCGTGAGGTAGACGCGCGTGATGAAGCTGCCCATGGAGTGGCCGAACACGAAGTACGGGACGCTGCGCGCGAAGCGGGCGCTCACCAGGCGCCTGAGCGCGTCGACGTCCTCCACGAGCACCTCGGCGCCCCCGCGCGCGGGCATGTGCCCCCAGTCCTCAGGGTCCGAGACGCTCTTGCCGTGGCCGATGTGGTCGTGCGCGCATGCCACGTAGCCGTGCGCGGCCAGCTCGCGCGCGAACGCGTCGTAGCGGCCTGCATGCTCGCACATGCCGTGCACGATCTGCACGATGCCGCGCACGCTCGGCGCGGCGCCTGCCGGACGCCACAGCAGACCTTTGATCTGGCTTTTCCCGTCAGCGGACGAGAATCCCAACGCAGTGCGCTCCACGGGGTAGAGCATGGGCCCTCCTTTCACGTCTCGTCAAAGCCGCGCGCATTCGCATGCGGCATGTCTGCGTCAGCGGGCGAGCCGCGCGGGCGCGCGCCGCAGCGGGCGCGAACGCGTCAGCGCGCCCGGCCCGCCAGGCGGCCCCGGGCAGCCCGGCGCCTAGCCCACCGCCCGCATGTCGGCGACGGTGATGCCGCCCTCGCGCACGAGCAGGGGGTGGTCGCCCGTGCAGTCGAGGATGGTAGACGCCACGCCGCTTCGCGGCGCGTCATCGACGACCACGCAGCCGACCTGCGCGGCGAAGGCGGCGTCGATGTCCTCGAAGGAGCGCGGCGCGGGCGCGCCGGACAGGTTCGCCGAGGTGGTGGCCAAGGGCGCGCCGAGGAGGCGCATGAGCCCGAGCGCCGTGGCGCTGTCCGGCATGCGCAGCCCGATGGTGCCCGCCGCCGAGCAGAACGCGCGCGGCACGTCCGCGCTCGCGCGCACGATGAGCGTGAGCGGGCCGGGCCAGAACGCCCGCGCGAGCACGGAGGCGGGCGCCGGGACATCCTCGCCGAAGCGCGCCAGGTCGCCGAGGGACCCCACGAGCCACGCGACGGGCTTGCGGGCGTCGCGCCGCTTGAGCCGGTAGAGCTCCTCGGGGCTTTCCGCGTGGCAGACCGACACGCCCACGCCGTAGACGGTGTCAGTGGGAAAGATCACGGCCTCGCCGCGCCTGAGGGCGGCAACGGCCTCGGCTGCGGTGGCGGGATGGTTCACGGCGCCTCTCCTTCTGCCTTTGAATGCTGAGCCGTTAGGCGCCAGTATAAGGCAAAGCGAGCCCGCGATGGAACCGCAAGCCCGCTTTCATCGACGCGGCGCGCGCAAGACGCGCGTGACGGCTCGCTTCAGGGGCAACGCGGGGTCAGCCGCCCGCAGACGCCCAAGGCCGCCCACGGTTTTTCGCAGCTACTCGTGGCCACCCGAGGCGCCCGCAGCTGCTCACAGCTCGCCGAGCTCGCGCGACCAGTCGAAGCCGGGAGGCGGGGCGGTGGGGATCGCCTCGCCAGAGGCGCCTGCGGCGGGCGCACCCGCAGCCCCTTCGCCGGGATCCCACTGGCAGGTGCCCATGTCGACGTGATCCTCGTCGGCGAAGGCGACGCCCTCCTCCTCGAGCATCGCGCGCTGCACCTCAGGGCCGCCGAAGGCGAAGCCGCGGCACAGGCTGCCGTCCTTGAACACCACGCGGTGGCACGGGATCAAGGAGGCGTCTTGGCCGGGCGCGGGGTTGGCGCGCAGGGCGAAGCCCACGTAGCGCGCCGAGCGCGGGCGCCCGACGAGCCGCGCGATCTGCCCGTAGGTGGCCACCTTGCCGCGCGGTATGCGCTGCACCTGGGCGAACACCTGGTCCGAGAACTCAGCCACGGGACGCCTCCCCCGCGCCCGCGCACGCGGCGAGCTCCGCGCAGATGCGCTCGGCGATGCGCAGGCCGTCCGTGGCGGCGCTCATGATGCCGCCGGCGTAGCCCGCGCCCTCGCCGCAGGGGTAGAGGCCGGCGATCGTCTTCGACTGGAAGTCATCGCCGCGCAGGATGCGCACAGGAGCCGAGCTGCGCGCCTCGACGCCCGTCATCACGGCCTGCGGGTGCGCGAACCCGCGCAGCTTGGCGTCGAGCGCGACCAGCCCCTCGGCCAGGGCGTCGGTCACGAGCGGCGGCAGGCACGCGCGCAGGTCGGTCCACGCCACGCCGCGCGGGTAGCTCGGGCGCACGAGCGTGCTCGCATGCCCGCTCTCGTCCGCCAAAAAGTCGCCGACCGTCTGCGCGGGCGCCGTGTAGGGCGCTCGTCCGCCGGCGCTTCCCAGGTCGAACGCCGCGCGCTCGATCTGGCGCTGGAACGCCACGCCGGCGAGCGCGTCTGCGCCGGGGAAGTCGTCGGGCTCGATGCTCACGAGCAGCGCGCTGTTGGCGTTGGCGCCGTCGCGCGCGAAGCGGCTCATGCCGTTCACGCACACGCCGCCCTCCTCGCTCGCCGCGGCCACCACCTCGCCTCCGGGGCACATGCAAAATGTGTACACGCCGCGGCCCGCCTTCGTGTGCGCCGCGAGCTTGTAGTCGGCCGCGCCGAGCGCCGGATGGCCCGCCGCCGCGCCGTACTGCGCCTGGTCGATGAGCGCCTGCGGGTGCTCGATGCGCACGCCGACGGCAAAGGGCTTGCGCTCGAGCGCCGCGCCGGCCTGCCGCAGCATCTCGTAGGTGTCGCGCGCGGAGTGCCCGCAGGCCACCACGACGCGGCAGGCGGGCTCGACGCGCTCCGCGTTCGTGCGCACGTCGCGCAGGCGCACCGCGGCCACGCGCCCGCCCGCGACGTCGATGCCGCACAGCTGGGTGAGGAAGCGCACCTCCCCGCCCTCGGCGACGATGCGCTTGCGCAGGTTGCGCACCACGTCCGCGAGCTTGTCGGTACCGATGTGGGGCTTGGCCGCCACGAGGATCTCGCGCGGCGCGCCGGCCTCGGCGAACGCCTCGAGCACGTGGCGGATGTGGGGGCTTTTCGTCCCCGTGGTGAGCTTCCCGTCGGAGAACGTACCCGCGCCGCCTTCGCCGAACTGGACGTTCGCCGCCACGTCGAGCTCGCCGCCCGCCGCGAACGCCTCGATGGCGGCGAGGCGCTCCTCAACTGCGCAGCCGCGCTCGACCACGAGCGGGCGCAGGCCGGCGCGCGCGAGGTAGAGCGCGCAGAACAGGCCCGCGGGGCCCGTGCCCACCACGACGGGCCGCGGCTCGCCCGCCTCGGCGAGCGCAGCCGCGCAGTCCGGCACGCGCAGGGGCTCGGGCGGCACGTGGGGCTTCACGCTCACGCCCTTGGCAGGGCGCGGGGACGCGGCGTCCGGCACCTCGACGGCGCAGGTCACCACGAAGTGGACGTTCCTCTTCTTGCGCGCGTCAACGCTGCGCCGAAGCAGGCGCACGTCCGCGACCTCATCGGGCGCGACGCCGAGCGCCACGGCCACTTCCCGGCGCAGGAGGCTCGCGCTGTCGGGCAGCAGGGCGTCGAGCGACACCGGGATGTTCGAGGCCTCCACGCACCGCGTCATGCGCGCACCGCGCCTTCCGCGCCCTGCGCGGCGCCGAGGGCGCGCGCGGCGCTGCGGCCCGCGAGCAGGCCGCTCGCCCACGCCCAGTGCAGGTTGTAGCCGCCGCAGGGCGCATCCACATCAAGCGCCTCGCCCGCCACGTAGAGTCCCGGCACCGCGCGCGCCTCGAGCGTGCGCATGTCGAAGCCCGCCACGTCGAAGCCGCCGCGCGTCACCTGGCACTGGCGCTCGTCGCCCGGCCCCTCGACCACCAGCGCGAAGCGCTTGAGGGCGCGCGCGAGGTCGTCAAGGGAGGCGCTCGCGAGCGGCGCGGCGTCCTCGTACCCGAGGCTTTCCAGCAGCACGTGGGCCACCTGCGGCAGCACCATGCCGCGCAGGAAGTCCTCGCAGGTGAGCGCATCGCCGAAGAGGGAGGCCAGCTGCGCGCGGCGGCGCGCGAGGAAGTCGGGCGCGCTCGCGAGCTCGACGCGGGGCAGGAAGTCCACCGCGAGCTCGTCGCCCGGGCGCGCGTCGCGCGACAGGTTGAACGCCGCGATGCCCGACACGCCGTACTTGCGGAACATCACCTCGCCCTGCTCGCGCCGCAAAAGCTCGCCGGCGCGCCGCAGCTCGAGCGCGCCGCGCACGCGGATGTTGTCGAGCTGGCGCACGAGGCGCGTCTCGGTGGCGATCGGCCCGAGCACCGGGCGCTGCTCGCGGAACGCGAGCGCGTCGGGCAGCATCGCACGCGCCACGCGCCCGCCGCAGGCAACCACCACCGCGTCAGCGCGGAAGAACGCGCCGTCATGCAGGCGCAGCGTGAAGGGCCTGCCCGGCCCGCGCGGCGGCTCCACGACGTCGACGCGGACGTCGCAGCGCATCTCGACGCCCGCCGCCGCAGCTGCGGCGCGCAGCACGTCGAGCACGACGGACGCCTTGTTGGCCTGCGGGTACAGCCGCCCCTCCGACTCCTCGCGCCACATGAGGCCGTGAGCGGCGAAGAAGTCGAGCACGGCGGCGCCCGGGCCGGGGGCGAAGCGCGCCCGACGCGAGGGCTCTCGGCCGTCGGCGAGCGCCTCGGCGTTGCCGAGCACGGCCTCCGCGAACTTCGCGTTGCGGTAGAGCTTCGGGTCGATGCGCGCGTTGGAGAAGTTGCAGCGCCCGTTGCCCGTGGCGAGGATGGAGCGCCCCACCCGCTCGTCAGCCTCAAGCACCACCACGCGCACGCCCGCGTCCAGCGTCGAGGCCGCGAACGCGCCTGCGGGTGAGCTCGCGCCGCCGTCCCCATTCGCGCGCACGCCCGCGTCCGCGCGCGCGCATTCCGCAGCCGCCACGGCGGCCGCCAGCCCGGCGGCCCCGCCGCCTATGATCGCAAGAGTCCTCATGGGTGCCATTATAAGGCAACGCCGCGTGCGCAACCCGCTGCCAATCTGCGTCTCAGGGCCGCTTCTCGTTATCAATGACATCCAGCAGCTCCTGTTGCGAGTGGACGTCCATCTTCTGGTAGATGCGGTAGATGTGGCTGCGCACCGTATGCTCCGATATGTAGAGCCGCTCCCCGACGTACTTTGCGTTGCGCCCCAGGAAGCATGGTGCGAACCAGCGTCCGAAGCCGGAAAGCTTGACGCGAAGGACGGAGAGTGTCACGGCTATTGCGCCATGCGCATGGAACGAGGCTCCTGCGGCAACATCACCACGGTCAAGGACGGCGTGGTCGTCAGCATCGAAGGCGACCCTGCGCGACCCAGCAACAGAGGAACGCTCTGCCCGCGTGGCAAGGGCGCCATCATGAACATGTACAACCCTTACCGCATCAAGGCGCCCATGAAGCGCACCAACCCTGAGAAGGGCATGGACGTCGATCCTGGCTGAGTCGAGATCACCTGGGACGAGGCCATCGGCATCGCAGCCGAGAAGCTGCGGGAGGTCTACGACCGCGACCCGCGCGAGGCTGATACGCCACGTAGACGCCCAATGCATCAACCCGCCGTACGAGTCGCTTTACGCAAACGAGCCAGAAAGCGCCGTCGTCCAAAGCCTGAACCGCCTGTTCGTCGAAGCCGGGTTTGCGCCGAGCGGAGAGTATCGCGAAGCCGCCGATCAGATCGGCATGGAGCTGTCTTTCATGAAGTTCTGCGTCGACCGGGAGATCGCGGCTGTGCTGGAGGGGGACGAGGACGCGGCCCGCGCCATCGCCGCGATCAAGGATCGCTTTTTCAACGAGCACCTGGGCAGGTGGATGGCAGGCTACGGCGAGGCGATGAGGCGGAGCGCCCGGACCGACTACTACCGAGCCATCGCAGACCTCCTGACGAGCCTCGGCTCTTGAGGTTACAAGCCTCTTGTCAGACATACGCCGTCGACGAAACGCCTTCGCATGCTCCTTGGCGCAGACAACGTCCCGGAGCTGCGGAGGCGCTCAGCCTTCTCGCAACACCGACTGGATCCAATCGGAAAGCTCATCGTACGAGACGCTTCCGCCAGCCACGCCCATCATGATTGCCAGCAGCTCATCATGCCTCGGCCTGAAGCAGCACCCGTTCAACCTCAGGAACGCGCCCATCACGGCAGCCGCTGCGCGCTTGTTGCCGTCAAGGAAGGGATGGCTTGACGCTATCCCGTATGCGTACCGCGCGGCCTTCTGGGCCAACGTGGGATAAAGATCCTCTCCGCCGAACGTCTGGAACGGCTGGGCCAAAGCTGATTCCAGCAGCCCCTCGTCACGCACGCCGTCAAGACCGCCGAACTTGGCGATGGCGGCGGAGTGGATGGAGCGCACCGCCTCCTTGCTCAGCGGCCTCGCAAGCCCGCTCACTTCGCAAGCTCCCTGAACACGTCGGCGTACTCGTCCATGAAGTCTATTGCCACGTCCACGGCTTCCATAGAGGAATCACGGGCGGCGGCGGGGCTAATCGTCACCCACGGCTTGTTGTTCTTTAGGACCGTCACCGGGCGACCCGTTCTGTTTATCTCGGCAGTTACGCGCGAAAAGTTGTCCTTTGCCTCGGCAAGACCTATCGTGATGGCCATGATGCCTCCATTGCCTCGAATTTGACTTGGCTAGAATTCTAGCCACTTTAAGCCCGCGGCTCAATGGCCGGCTTGAGTCAACTGGAACGCACCCGAGAATCGCATCCGTTGAAGCGAGCCATCACCCCCCCATATCATCCCAGGCGGGCAGCCTCCCGTGTCATCCTGAGCGGGCCATCACTCCCCATATCATCCCAAGCGGGCAGCCTCCCGCGTCATCCCAAGCGGGCAGCCTCCCGCGTCATCCCAAGCGGGCATTTCCCCCGTGTCATCCTGAGCGGGCATTTCCCCCGTGTCATCCTGAGCGAGCGAAGCGAGTCGAAGGATCTGGCCCCGAGCATGACGCGCCCGCATGCGCACTCCACTTGCAACCAGATCCTTCGACTCCGCGCCCTCCGGGCGCTCCGCTCAGGATGACACGAGGGAAATGCCTGCGCATCCCGCGCCTCGCACGTCCCGCGCACCCCGCGCCTCGCACGTCCCGCGCACCAGCGCAGCCACGCCCGCACGCCACCCGTCGCCGGCACGCAACCCCGCACGCCAATACGCATCCCGTGCTCAGACACGCTGCCACCAAACATCACGCACGCCACGCCAGGCAGCCATGCCCACGCGCGCCTCGCGCGTCCCGCGCGCTAGCGCAGCCACGCCCGCACGCCACCCGTCGCCGACACCCCGCGCCTCGCATGTCCCGCGCCACGCCCGCACGCAACAAAAAAACGGCCCCGGTTTCCCGGGGCCGCCTTGCATAAGCGGGGTATGCCGCCCTTCCCTACTTACTCTCGAGCTGAGGGATCGGGGTCTCGTCGAGCTCGCCGAGGTTGCCCTCGTAGACGTAGTGGCGCGTCTCGCGCGCGATCAGGCCGGAGAGCAGCAGCACCATGATGATGTTGGGCACAGCCATGAGCGCGTTGGTGATGTCGGAGATGGTCCAGACCACGTCGCCGATGCCGATGGCGCCGAGGAACGCCACGATCACGTAGAGCACCTGATAGGGGCGGATGGCCCTCTTGCCGAACAGGTAGGTGACGCAGCGATTGCCGTAGTAGCTCCAACCCAGGATGGTGGAGTACGCGAACAGGATCATGCCGAACACGAGGATCGGCGTGCCGATGTAGGGGATCTCGGCGAACGCGGCGCTCGTGAGCTGCGCGCCGGCGGTGATGGAGCCCGCCATGATCTGCGCCTGAAGGTCGGCGTTGCCGAGCATGGTGGACACGAGCACGAGGCCCGTGAGCAGGCAGATGACCACGGTGTCCCAGAAGGTGCCCGTCATGGACACGAGCGCCTGGCGCGCCGGGTTGCGCGTGGAGGCGGCGGACGCCACGATGGGCGCCGAGCCGAGGCCGGACTCGTTGGAGAACAGGCCGCGCGCGCAGCCGAACTGCAGCGCCAGCATGAGGCCGCTTCCCAGAGCGCCGCCGAACGCCGCCTTCGGGGTGAAGGCGCACTCGACGATCAGGCAGAGCGCCGGCCAGACGTACTCCCAGTTCATGCCGAGGATCATGATGCAGCCCCACGCGTAGGCCAGCGCCATGAACGGCACGAGCTTCTCGCACACGCGCGAGATCACCTTCACGCCGCCGAAGATGACGGCCGACACCATGATCACGATGGCCAAGCCGATGCCCCAGGTGGGGATGCCCGGCAGGTTCGTGGTGATGACCTCGGTCATGGCGGAGGACTGCACCGCCGAGCCGATGCCGAACGAGGCGACGGCGGCGAACACCGCGAACGCGCCCGCGCCGAGCATCGCCCACCACGGGGTGGTGCCGTCGCCCTTCTTGAAGGCGCGCTTCCACGCGTACATGGCGCCGCCGAGCATGTTGCCGTTGTGGTCCTTCACGCGGTACTTCACCGCGGCGTACGTCTCGGAGTACTTGGTGGCGATGCCGAACACGCCGGTGAGCCACATCCACAGCACCGCGCCCGGGCCGCCCGCGATGATGGCCGTGCCCACGCCCACGATGTTGCCCGTGCCGATGGTGGCTGACAGCGCCGTGCACAGCGCGCCGAACTGGCTGATGTCGCCCGGAGCGTCCGGGTCCTTGGTGATCGACAGCTTGATGGCCGTCGGAAGCTTGCGCTGGATGAAGCCCGTCCTGAAAGTCATGAAGATGTGCGAGCCCAGAAGGAGGACCAGCATCGGAATGCCCCAGACGAAGCTGTCAACCGCATTGATGACGTCGATTACCGCTTCCATAGCGTCTCTTTCCCTTGTGTGGTGAACCGTTTCCCGTGACGCGAAAGAGCTTGTGTCGAAAGGGGTTTGCTCGACAGGACGACCGACGGGATGGCCGCCGGGGTGCGGCGAAAGCCGTTTCGGCAGAAGCACTTTAACGCGCTAAAGTAGCTGCATTATAGGCAGAAGCGAGCGCTCGATTTGTTAACAAGCTGAAAACTGTCAGCGAACGGAGAGCACGCGCCGCCGCGTGGCAAGACGGGCGCCAGCGAGCGGCTGGCGCGGGCCTCAGTGCGGGCAGCCGCGCGAGCCCAGGCGCAAGCAGCCGCGCGAGCCCAGCGAGCCCACGCGCCGGCGCAAGCGACAGGCCTACTTCCCCTTGACCACGGGGATGGGCGCGTCGCACACCTCGTCGAGGTGGCCCTCGTAGACGTAGTGGCGCGTCTCGCGCGCGATCAGGCCGGAGAGCAGCAGGATGGCGATGATGTTCGGTATGGCCATGAGCGCGTTGCCGATGTCCGAGATCGTCCAGACCACGTCCCCCACCCCGACGGCGCCGAGGGCCGCCACGATCACGTACACCACCTGGTACGGGATGTTGGCGCGGCTGCCGAGCAGGTAGGTGACGCAGCGGTTGCCGTAGTAGCTCCAGCCTAGGATGGTGGAGTAGGAGAACGCCACCATGCCGAGCACGAGGATGGGCGTGCCCAGGTACGGGATCTTCGCGAAGGCCGTCGAGGCCAGCGCCGCGCCCGTGTAGATGCTCGGGTTCTCGAGGATCTGCGCCTGGATGTCGGGGTAGCTGATCATGGTAGACACGAGCACGAGCCCCGTGAGCAGGCAGATGACCACCGTCGACCAGAACGTGCCCGTCATGGCGATGAGCGCCTGCTCGGCGGGGTTCTTGGTCTTGGCGGCAGCCGCCACGATGGGGGCGGTCCCCAGGCCGCTCTCGTTGGAGAACAGCCCGCGCGCGCAGCCGTACTGCAGCGCCGTCGCCAGGCCACTCCCCACGGCCCCGCCGAACGCCGCCTGGGGCGTGAACGCGCACGTGAGGATCATCAGGACCGCCTCGCCGAGAACGCTCCAGTTCAGCACCATGATGACGAGGCATCCCGCCGCGTAGGCCACGGCCATGAAGGGCACGAGCTTCTCGCACACGCGCGAGATCGACCTCACGCCGCCGAAGATGACGGCCGACACCGCGACCACGATGACCACCGCCACGGCCTCCTTGGGGATGGCCGGGATCGACGAGGTGATGATGCCCGACATGGCGGAAGCCTGCACCGCGCTGCCCGTGCCGATGGTGGCGACGACGGCGAACGCCGCGAAGGCCACCGCGCCCGCCTTCGCCCACCACGGGACGGAGCCGTCCGCGCGCGCGAAGGCGCGCTCCCACACGTACATGGCGCCGCCGAGCATCTGGCCGGCGTGGTCGCGCACACGGTACTTGATGGAGGCGTACACCTCGACGTACTTGGTGGCGATGCCGAAGATGCCGGCGATCCACATCCAGAGCACCGCGCCCGGCCCGCCCGCGAGGATGGCCGTGGCCACGCCCACGATGGAGCCGGTGCCGATGGTGGCCGCGAGCGCCGTGGCCAGCGCGCCGAAGTTGGAGATGTCGCCCTTGCCGTCGGGATCGCTCGCGAGCGACATGCGGATGGCGGCCGGCAGCTTGCGCTGGATGAAGCCCGTGCGGACGGTGAGGTAGAGGTGCGTGCCCAAGAGCAGGGCTATCATGGCGGGACCCCAGACGAAGGAGTCGATGGCGTTGAGTATCTCAGTCATAGTGGTTCGCCATTGTAACCTTCTGCCCGCGCCCGCGCAGCGACGATTCGGCGACGGTCCCCGCCCCACGAAAAATGCGAAACGAGCCGGGGCGCCAGGCTACTCCTCGGACAGTGTGGACTCTATCCAGGACCTCATGCGCGGATAGTCCTCCGTCGAGGTCTTGTAGACCGTCGCGAACGAGAGCGTGAAGTACCCGTGAGCGTAGACGTCGCGAGTTCTCGCCGCAAACCGCAGCTCCGTGTCCGGGTGCTTCGCATAGAACTCAGCGCTGAGGCTCTTGGCGAGCTCGCCTATGTTGATCGACGTCATCGAGGCGGCGCGCTCGACTGTTTCGTTGCCGAGGAACTCGGCTTGGCTCATGCCGTCAAGCAGCTGCTCCAGGTATTCGATCTCCGAGACGATCTTCTCGAGGATCCTGCGGTCACGCTCGTTCATAGAGCGGCACCACCTTCGTCACCTGCAGAAGAGATCCGTCTGGAGGGGGATCCTGAATGACGTCTACAGGGAGGCCGAGCTGCTCCTCCATGCTCGACAGCACCTTGGCCAGCGTGAACAAGCTTACTATAGCCGACTCGAACGAGACGAGCAGGTCGACGTCAGAGGCTTGGGAGGCGCGTCCTTCCGCATAGCTCCCGAAGAGGGAGACGCGAGCAATCCGCTCCTCCTCGCGAGCGCGCGCGTTATAGGCGACGGCAGCCTTCGAGACGGCGCTTCTCAGCTCGTCCAGCGAATACGGAGCCATGGACACCTCCTTCAGTCAAACGAAGACGCTGGTTCATTATACCGCGCAGCGACGATTCGGCGACGGCCCCCGCCCCACGAAAAATGCGAAGCGGAGAAGAGACGCAGGCGGTGCGCTTGGCGGGGCGGCGGGCAGCGCGGGGCGGCAGGCGGTACAGGCCTGCCCCAGGCCGTGCGTCAGCGGGTCTTGAAGGTGAAGGTCGCGGGGTTGGCGGTCTGCAGCCAGGCGAGGTAGGTGTCAGGGCTGTGGGCCGTGAGCGCCGAGGTCACGTCGATGCTGGCGAGCGCGCCTGCTGCCTGCGCGAGCGCAGCCGCCCCGCCCGAGCCCTCCGACACCCGCGCGAGCGCCGATGCGCACGCCTCGAGCACGTCGGCGGGCAGCGGGCTCTCGCGCCGGTCGCCCACCACCTCGCAGCGCGTGAGCGCAGACCGGGCGGCGCTCATGTGGTTGTACGCCGCACGGTAGGCCACGTGCTCCCGCGCGGGGAGCTCGACCGTCATGCCGTACGCGCCGTAGCCCCACGCGGCAAGCGGAAGGCTCGGTACCGCGTCAGCTGGGTTCACCACGTTGAAGATGCCCGCATACGCCTTATTTGCGCGCTCGGGTGAGCGCGTGCTGTTCGGCGCGGCGAACGTGTAGGCGTGCACGCCGGCGTACGACCCCTCGTCGATCAGGTCGGCAGCCAGGAGGTTCACCACCGCCCCTCCCCTGCTGTGCCCGAAGAGGAGCACGTGGGTGGTGCGCTGGTCGAGGCCATGGCGCTCCAGGTAGGCACCGAGCGCCGAGCGCGCCTCGTCGGCGGCGCGGGCGAACCCGCGATGGTCCGCCTCGCCTGCATCAGGGCCGAGCGCGCAGTTGAAGTTGCTCAGCCACTCGCTCCCGTAGGTGCCGCGCACGCCCACGAGCACCACGTCGCCCGCGACGCGCCCGTCTGAGGCGACGAGCTCCTTGCGCGCGAGCGCGTAGGCCGCCACGTCCGTCGAGCCCGAAAGCGCATTCGCCACCTCGTCGACGACGCGGCTGCGGCCCTCGTACGCGCTCACGTCGACGTCACAAAAGCCGAGCGCGCCTAAGGCCTCGACCGCGTAGGCGCGGCCTCCGGGCGCGCCGTAGCTCGACTGCGCGTTCACCGCGGCGCTCAGCGCGGCGCAGGTCGCAGCCAGGTCGTTGTTGTAGGAGCGGGAGCCGTCGATGAGCCACGCGTTGTCGAAAGCCACCTGCGCCTCGGCCACGTGTCCGCCGCCCACGCCTGCCAGCTCGCTCGCGTAGGCGACCGTGACCGACTCGGAGCGCGCAGCGGGCAGGGCGGGCAGCGGGCGCGTGAAGGCGTCTTCGGCGAGCGCCGTCGGGGCAGGCGCCGCAAGCGCCACGTCAGGCGCGCGGCGCACCATGTCGGCTATGACCGTCGAGGCCGCGTGCACGCCCGCCGCCCCGAGCGCCAGCATGAGCACGAGGCCCAGCGCCACCACGCGGACCAACGTCGACGTCTTCTCCTCAGCCACGGCCGTCTCCCTTCGCTCCAGCTTTCGCCGTCTTCGACGGTTCAAAGTCTAAGGAGCGAACCTTACCGCAGACTTACACGCCCGTGACATTTTCCTCGGCGTTTCCAGCACGTTGAGGAGAGGAGGCGAAATCGGGGCGCAGACGTCAGCTTCTCCCTACTCGAAGCGGTAGAGGTCGCGCGTGGCCCTCTGGAAGTCCTCGTACACCTCGAGCGCGACGGCCTCGTCGGCGACCAGCTCGAACGCGGCGGGCTGGCCCTCTTCGTCGACCTCGGTCACCTCGAGCAGCACCACCTCGCCCGACGAGCACGCCGGGCTGTCCTCGTCAACCGGGAAGAAGAACCCGTACGAGCGCCCCTCGTGCAGGACGAGCCCCAGAAACTCGAGCTCGACCACGTCGCCCCGCTCGTCTTCGAACGAGAACGTGACGCCCTCCTCCACCGGGGGGCAGAAGTTCGGCGCGCTTCCCTCGCGTATGCTTCCCTGATCGGCCATGGCTAGCTCCTCCCGTGCTTCTTCGGCTTCTTCTTGTTGCCAGTGCTCTTCTGCGGCGCCTTCTCGGGTGCCACAGCCGCCGCGGCCGCTGCCTCGAGACGCGCCAGCGGCACCTGCGCGACGGGCTCGCTGCCCGCGTGCTCGAACTCGAAGAGGGCGATCTCGGTCCCGTACTTCTTCTGCAGCTTGGCGAACTTAGGCTCGCGCGTCTTCCACATCGCATACAGCGGCGTGGCGATGGCGATGGACGAGTACGAGCCCGCGATGAGGCCGATCGCCATGGCGAACGCGAAGTCCTTCAGCGTCTCGCCGCCGAACAGAAGCATCGCGAACACCGGGATGAACGACGTCAGCGTGGTGTTGATGGTGCGGATGAGCACCTGGTTGATGGAGTGGTTCGCCATGGTCATGAACGTGCAGCGGATGCTCTCGCCGCTCATGTTGTCGTTGATGCGGTGGAACACCACCACCGTGTCGTACAGCGAGTAGCCCAAGATGGTGAGCAGCGCCGCGATGGTGTTGGGGTTCACCTCGCGGCCCACGAGCGCGTAGATGCCCATCACCAGGATGAGGTCGTGGAACAGCGCCACCACGGCCATGATGCCCATCTTGTAGTCGCGGAAGCGGATGCCGATGTAGGCGATGATGAGCACGAGCGACACCAGAAACGCGATCAGCGACGACTGGATCACGCTTGCGCCCCAGTCGGGCCCGATGGTGGTCACCTCGAAGCTCTCCGTGGACAGCCCCAGCTCGGCGGCGACCGCGCCGGCGCTCGCCGCGGCGTCCTCGGCGCTCGTGGTGGTGGTGCGCACGAGGAAGCCCTCCTCGCCGTCGGCCGTGGTGGTCTGGATCACCGCGTCAGGCTCGCCCGCGTCGGCGAACGCGTCGCGCATCTGCTCGATGGTGACCTCGCCGGTGTCGTGGAACGCCACCGAGGTGCCGCCCACGAACTCGATGCCGAAGTTCAGCCCGCGCAGGCCCACCACGGCAAAGCACGCGCACATGGCGACGGCCGCCACGATGAGGAACACCTTGCGGTGGCCGAGGAAGTTGATGTCGCGCTTGATGAAGCGGCCCTTGACCTTCGGCGCCGGAGGGTTCGCCGGAGAGGCGCCCGCGCCTGCCGCCGGAGCGTCAGCCCCGGCGGTCCCGGCAGCCCCCGCGGCCTGGACGTCGGCGGCACCAGCGGCCTGGGCGCCGGCGGCCTGGGTGCCGTCCGCCCCCGCGACCCCGTCAGCTTCCGCCGCCTTCGCAGCCGCCTCGCCCGCGCGCGCCGCCTCGACCGAGTCGCGCGTGCCCCAGAAGCCGGGGTGTCTCGCGATGGCCTTCGGCGCGAGCAGGCGGATGAGCGGCGCCTTGAACAGGAGCATCATCACGATGTCGCACAGGATGCCGAGCGCCAGCGTGAGGCCGAAGCCCTTGACCGACGCGCTCGCCAGGAAGAACAGCGACAGCGCCGACACGAGCGTGACCAGGTCGGCGTCGATGGAGGTCATAATGGCGTGCCGCACGCCCGTGATGGACGCCGCGCGCACGCTGCGGCCCATGCGGATCTCCTCGCGGAAGCGCTCGAGCGTGAGGATGGAGGAGTCAGCCGCCATGCCGATGGTGAGCACGATGCCCGCCACGCCCGCAAGCGAGAGGCTGAACAGCCCGAACGCCGAGAGCGCTGCCAGGATGCCCAGGTAGAGCACGGCGAACACGAGCATGGCCGCCGCCGTGATGAGGCCCAGGCCGTGGTAGAACACCAGCAGGTAGAGCATGACCACGGCCAAGCCGATGAGCGCCACCAGCACGCCGGAGGCCAGCGCGTCCTGGCCGAGCGTCGGGCCGACCACCTGGCTCTGAGCGTACTCGAAGCTCACGGGCAGCGAGCCCGACTCGAGGATGGTCTGCAGGTTCTTCGCCTCTTCCTGCGTGTAGTTGCCCGTGATCTGCACCTGCCCGTTGGGGATCTCGGACTGCACGCGCGGCGCGGACTGCACCTCGTTGTCGAGGATGATGACGATCTCGCCCTTGGTGGGCGCGAGCTCGGCCGTGGCCTCGGCGAACGCGGCGGCGCCCTCGGCGTCGAGCGTGACGTTCACCGCGTAGTCGGTGCCCGTCTCGCTCGCGCGGTCGATGGTGACGTTGGTGATGTTCTCGCCCGTGACGAGCGGCGTGTAGGTGCCCGGCTCAACGGTGAGGTGCTGCGTCTCGCCCGTGGGGAAGGTGTTGCCGTAGTCGTCCGTGAAGGTGGCCTCGTTGGCGTACTGGCCGCTCTTGATCTTCTGCACCACCTCCTGGTCGGTGAACGAGTCGAGGCGCGCGAGGGTGAGCGAGCCGGTGCGCCCGATGGTGGCGAGCGCCTGCTCGGTGTCGGACAGGCCCGGGATCTGCACGAGGATCTGGTCAGACCCCTGCACCTGCACCGTGGCCTCCGACGCGCCGAGGGCGTTCACGCGGCTCTCGATGATGGCGCGTGACTTCTCCATGTCGTCAGCCGTCACCGCGCTGCCGTCGTCGGACTTCGCCGTGAGCACCACCGACAGGCCGCCCTGGATGTCGAGGCCCTGGTTGATCTTCTCCTGCGGCGGCGTGAACAGCGCCACCGACACCACCACCAGCACGGTGGTGAGGACGAGCAGCCATATGTTGCGGCGGTCGTGCGTGCGCGCCGGCTTCTTCTTGACGTTGCGCTCCAAAGCCATGGGCGAGATGCTCCTTTTCGTGTTCTCTTCCTCAAAAGCCCTCGGGCGGTCGCTTGCGCAAACCGCCCGAGAGGTGTTTCACGTATCTTATGCGGTCAACTTATCTATTGTGCCACAAACGGGCATCCTCGGCCAGACCGCAGCCGCTCACCGTCGCTTTATTCTCGAATCTTAATAATCCTGCGCTGCCGGGCTCGCCATCCACGCCGCCAGAAACTCGTCGTAGGCGCCCGCGAGCACCGCCGCGCGGGCGCGGCGCATGAGGTCGAGCAGGTAGTGCAGGTTGTGGATGGAAAGCAGGATGCCGCCGAGCATCTCGTCCTGCTTCACCAGGTGGCGCACGTAGGCGCGCGTGAAGTTCTGGCACGTGGGGCAGGCGCACTGCGCGTCGAGCGGCCCGAAGTCGCGCGTGTACTTGGCGTTGCGCATGTTCATGCGGCCCGTGCTGGAGAACGCCGTGCCCATGCGGGCCGTGCGCGTGGGCAGCACGCAGTCGAACATGTCCACGCCCTCGGCCACCGCGCGCACAAGCGTGGTGGGGTTGCCCACGCCCATGAGGTAGCGCGGGCGGTCCTCCGGCAGCGCGCGGGCCACCTCGCCGAGCGTCTCGAACATCACCTCGTGGCTCTCGCCCACCGAGTAGCCGCCGATGCCGAAGCCGCCGAAGCGCCGCCCGCCCGCCGCGAGCGAGTCCTCCTCGATCGCGCGCAGGCGCCGGACGCTCTCGAGGCGCAGGTCGAGGTGCATGCCGCCCTGCACGATGCCGAAGAGCGTCTGGTCGACGCGCGTGTGCGCGGCCAGGCAGCGGCGCGCCCAGGCGCTCGAGTAGTCGACCGCCTTCTGCACGAACGCGCGCTCGGCCGGGTACGGCGCGCACTGGTCGAGCTGCATGGCGATGTCGGCGCCGATCAGCTGTTGGATGCGCATGTTCTCCTCGGGCGTCCAGTGCACCTTCGCGCCGTCGTAGATGCTCCTGAAGGTGACGCCGTCGTCGGAGAGCTTCACGGTGTCAGCCAGGCTGAACACCTGGAAGCCGCCCGAGTCGGTGAGCATGGGGCCGTCGTAGCGCATGAAGGCGTGGATGCCGCCCGCCTCGGCCACCAGGTCGGCGCCGGGGCGCATGGCGAGGTGGTAGGTGTTCGCGAGCACCACCTGGGACTTGAGGTCGCGCAGCTGGTCGGGCAAGATGCCCTTCACCGTGGCGTGCGTGCCCACGGGCATGAACATGGGGGTCTGGAAGGCGCCGTGCGCCGTCTCGTAGGTGAGCGCGCGGGCGTGGCCGCACGTGGCGTCGCAGGTCGCCTCGAAGAGCGCCACTAGGCCGACACCCCCTCCGCCGCGGCGGACGTGGCGGCCGCGGGGCTGGCGGCGGCCGCGGGGCCGGCGGCGTCCGGCGTGGCGGCGGCCGCGGGGCTGGCGGCGGTCTCCTCGCCCACAGCATTCGCCGCGAGGACCGCCTCGCGCGCCGCGGCGGGGATGACGCCCCCATCCACTCCCCCAATGGGGTTCGCGCAGACGGGAAGCGCGTCGACCCAGGCGGCGAACTGCTCGGCCGTGCCGTGCTTGACGATCGAGAGGTCGAAGCCGCCGGGCACGGGGTCGAGCAGGTGGTCGGTCACGAGGAAGATGTCGGCGCCGAGCTTCGTTATGACCGCGTCCTCCACGGTGTTGTTGCCCACCATGAGCACGTCGGCGCCCGCGACGCCGCACGCCGCGAGGTTCTCGGCGTAGTACGCGAGCTGGGGCTTGATGGCCGTCGAGTTGTCGTAGGCGGTGATGCGCGCGAAGAGGTCAGGCGAGAGGCCCGCCCACGCCAGCCGCCACGCCACGGCACGCGGCGGGAACAGCGGCATGGTGGTGAGCAGAAGCGGGTAGCCCTTCTCCCCGAGCGCGTGCACGGCGCGCACCATGGGCTCGCTCGGCCTCACGTCGGCGCCGAGACTCCCGAACTCGGTGGCGTAGTACTCGTCGCAGATGGCGTGCCAGTCGGCGGCCTGCTCATCGACGTGCTTGAAGAACTCGCCCCAGAACGCGTCGGCGTTGACCTCGTCGGCGGCATGGCTCATCATGGCGCGGGTTCCCCGGCCGAGCCCCTCCTGGAACGCCGGCGCGTCGAAGCCGCGTGCGGCCATGTAGCGCACGATGCCCGCGAAGTACGCCTTCAGAAACGGGTCGATGTCCATGGGCAGAAGCGTGCCGTCGAGGTCGAAGAACACCGCGCGGTAGGCGCGGGGCGCGGGGCGCGCGCTTCGATCGCTCGTCGGGGAGGTTACGGGCTGTGGGGTGTCTTCCATAAGGTGTTTCCTCTGATCGCTCGCATGCTTTCGATGTGGCATGGTAGTATACCCTTCATGACCTCAGCCGCCGAAAACCCGACGAAATTGCTACTCCACGCCTGCTGCGGGCCCTGCTCGATGGAGCCGGTGCGCCTGCTGCGCGAGCGCGGGGTGGAGCCGCACGTCTACTACGCGAACTCGAACATCCACCCGCCCGAGGAGTACGCCCACCGCCTCGAGACGATCAAGGGGTGGGCTACGTCCGCGGGGCTCGGCCTTTCCGAGGGCCGCTATGACGTGGCCACCTGGGAGGCGACCGCCGGGCGCATCGGCAACGCCGCCCGCGCGCGCTTCGGTGTGATCGCCGGGGACGTGGCAGATGGGGAAGGCGGCGGGACGGCTGGCGACGGGACCCCAGGCGCAGCGGGCGACGGGACGCCAGGCGCAGCGGGCGGCGGGACGGCGGGCGCGGCGGGCGCTGTGGGCGTGGCGGGCGCTGCGGGCGTGGCGGGCGGCGGGACGCCCACGCACTCAGCCCAGGCCGAAGCCGCGCGCCAGGCGCGCTGCCGCGCGTGCTACCGCCTGCGCTTCGAGGAGGCTGCGCGCTTCGCCGCCGAAAACGGGTTCGACGCGCTCGGCACCACGCTCTCGGTCAGCCCCTACCAGTACACCGACGTCATCCGCGAGGAGCTCGAGCGGGCTGCGCAGGCCGCGAACGTCCGCCCCCTCTTCGAGGACTACCGCCCCTACTACGCCGAGGCCACGCGCCGATCGCGCGAGGCGGGCCTCTACCGCCAGAACTTCTGCGGCTGCCGCTTCTCCGAAGAGGAGGCGGCTGTCGAGCGGGCCGCGCGCAAGCGCTTCCGCGCCGAGGCGCGCGAGCGCGAGGCCGCCGCGCATGCCGCCGAGCGGGCCGCCGCCGAGGCCGAGCGAGCCGCGCGGCGCGCGAGCAAGCAGGCCTACGCCGCCAAGCAGGCCCGCAAGCGCGCCGTGCTCAAGCAGCTGAGATGTGCCAAGGAGAACAGCCAGTGAGAACTTCCGACTTCGACTACAACCTGCCGCCCGAGCTCATCGCGCAGGAGCCGGCCGCCGTGCGCGACGCCTGCCGCATGCTGGCGCTCGACCGCGCGACGGGCGCGCTGGAGGACCGCATCTTCCGCGACATCGAGGAGTACCTGAACCCGGGCGACTTGCTCGTCGCCAACGAGACGCGCGTCATGCCCGCACGCCTCCTCGGCGCCAAGCGCGGGACGGGCGGCGCGGCCGAGGTGTTCCTGCTGCGCGAATGCGGCGGGCCCGAGCCGCGCACCAACCGAGTTGCCTTCTGGGAGGTGCTCGTGCGCCCCGGCAAGCGCCTGAAGCCCCACGCGGGCGCCGTGGTGGACTTCGCCGACGGGGACGGCAACGTGGCGCTCTCGGCCGAGATCGTCGACTGGGCGCGCAACGCCCAGCGCGGCGAGCGCGTGGCGCGCCTCTCGACCGAGCTCCCCTCGCTCGACGAGGCGCTGCACGCCGTGGGCACCACGCCGCTGCCGCCCTACATCAAGGACTACGCGGGCGACGCGGAGATGTACCAGACCGTGTACGCGCGCCGCGAAAGCTCGGCCGCCGCTCCCACCGCAGGGCTGCACTTCACGCCCGAGCTCATCGACCGTCTGCGCGCCAAGGGCGTGGAGTGGGAGACCGTCGAGCTCGAGGTGGGCCTCGACACCTTCCGCACGGTCGACGAGGAGAACGCCGAGGATCACCAGATCCACACCGAGCTCTACACCGTGGGGCCCAAGGTGGCGGACGCCGTGGCGCGCACGAAGGCGCGCGGCGGGCGCGTGGTGGCCGTGGGGACCACGAGCGTGCGCTCGCTCGAGAGCGCCTGGGACGCCGCGTCGGGCGCGCTCAAGCCGCGCGACCGCGAGGCCACCTCGCTCTACATCCTGCCGGGGTACGAGTTCCACGTGGTGGACGCCCTGGTCACGAACTTCCACGTGCCGAAGTCGACCCTCATGATGCTCGTGAGCGCGTTCGCCAGCCGCGAGGCGATCATGCGCGCCTACGAGCACGCCATCGCCGAGCGCTACCGCCTCCTGAGCTTCGGCGACGCGATGTTCATCCACTAGCAGCGAACGCCTGCGCAAGCAGACCGCGCCCTGCGCAGCATCGCCACTGCGTCCTGCCCGGCTTACGCAAACGGACCACGCCCTGCGCAGCATCATACCCGCATCCCATCGCATGGGCGCGTGCACCATACCCGAACCACATCGCATGGGTGAGAGCATCGCACCCCCGCGTCATCCTGAACAAGCAGCCTCCCCCCCCCATGTCATCCTGAGCGAGCAGCCCCCCCATGTCATCCTGAGCGAGCGAAGCGAGTCGAAGGATCTGGCCCCAAGCGCGGCGCGCCCGCATGCGCCATCCACGCGCGACCAGATCCTTCGACTCCGCGCCCTCCGGGCGCTCCGCTCAGGATGAGGCTCCTATTTGCTGTCAAGGCCCGATTCCGGTGTTTTCCGCCGTTCCTCGGGGGACATCGCGCCGAGCCACTCGAGGTACCTCCGGAGCAGCGGCCCGTCGACGCGCACGCACCTCTCGAGCTCGCTTATCCTGGCGCTCGCGACGCCGAGCGCGGAGGCGGCCTGGGCCTG
>NZ_JAAKEC010000009.1 GCF_011038975.1 Adlercreutzia sp. ZJ176
TCGAGCCTGGAGATGCCCGCCCTGTCGAGCAGCAGCAGCGCGAGCAGCAGCAGCGCGAGGCCGGAGTCGAGCGCGGAGGCCACGAAGATCGGCGCCATGACGGCCGTGTACCAGGCCCGCGCGATCTGCAGGCCGAAGATCCACGCCGTCACGCTGTGCACGAGGACGGCCACCGGCAGCGCCACGTAGGACAGCCTGCGGACCCTCCCCTCGTCGCCCCTCTGCATCCAGACGAGGTCGAGGACGTTGATGGCGAGGTAGGCCGTGATGACGACCATGTCCCACAGCAAAGGCGACGCGAAGTTGGGCCCCGTCAGCATGCGCCACACGCGCGCGACGCCGCCGAGGTCGACGAGCACCAGCATGCCGGCGACGCAGATGCACGCCGTCGAGCAGATGACGGCGGGCTTGGCCACGGCCTTGAACCGCTCTACGCCGAACACGTGCGCCGAGCTCGCCACGATGAGGCCGCCGGCCGAGAGGCCCACGAACAGCATGAACGCGCAGATGTAGAGGCCCCACGAGTTGGCGTTCGACATGCCGGTCACGGCCAGGCCGCATGCCAGCTGGTAGGCCCAGCACGCCGCGCCGACGGCGGCGAGCGCCGCGAACGCGCCCAGGACGGGCCTTCCGAACTTGTTTCCTTGCATGGTTGACACCCCCTAGCTGACGTAGAAGACCTGCGGGCGCGTGCCCTTGTCTTCAAGCAGGATGCGGACAGATTTCTCGCGCCTGAGCCTCGACACCTCGGAGCCCGGGTCGTCGAGGTCGCCGAAGACGCGCGCCTTGGTCGGGCAGCAGGCTACGCACATGGGGACGTCGCCGTCATCCGTGCGCTCCTTGCACAGCGTGCACTTCTCCATGACGCCGCGCGGGCGAACCGGCACGCGCGGATCCCCGTAGTTGAAGTCGGGATCGCGCACGGGCTCGGCCCAGTTGAACACGCGGGCGTTGTAGGGGCAGGCCGCCATGCACATGCGGCAGCCGATGCACTTGTCGTAGTCGATCTCGACGCGGCCCTTGTCGTCCTTGTAGGTGGCGCCGGTCGGGCACACCTTCTCGCAGGCCGGGTTCTCGCAGTGTTGGCAGGCCAGCGGCAAATACGTACGGGTTACATGGGGAAACGTCCCCATAGAGCCATCTTCGTGATCGCATCCTTCGGTGATCACGCGATTCCAGGCCATGCCGGACGGCACGCTGTTCTGCATCTTGCAGGCGAACGCGCAGGTCTGGCAGCCTATGCAGCGCTCAAGGTTGATTGCGATTGCAAGTCTCGTCATCGTTCCACCTACGCCTTCTTCACGTCGACGAGCACGTCGTTGTAGAGTATCTGGGGACCGAACTTCATTTTGTAGCAGCGCTCGACGAGGTTCGAGTTGGTGACGTTTTGCAGGAAGCCCTGCTTGTAGTACTGGCTGTACGTCGTCTCGGCCATGAACAGCACACCAGGCCGAATGCCCTCGTCAAGAACTGCTCGGCAGACGAAGTCTCCTCGATCGTTAAACACCAGCACGTCATCGCCGTCTTCGATTCCGCGAGCCGCCGCATCGGAGGGATGCATGGTCACGCACGGGCTGTAGTTTTCCTGGAACCACTCGGAAGCACTGTAGAACGCATGGATGCGATAGCGAGTCTTTCCCTGCATGAAGACGAGCGGATACGTCTCTTTGAGCGGGTTGCCGTCATAGGCCTCGTCGCACGTCTCATAGGAGGGAAACGCCTGCCCCTCGTCGACGAGGTCCTCGTAGTAAAGCTCAAGTCGTTTGGTCGGCGTCTTGAAGACCGGCTCGTGATAGCCCACCTGATCCTCAACGGGCTCGTCGCCGTTCTTGAGCGGCAGCATGCAGTCGCTGGCGATCAGGTCCTCGTACGTTATTCCCTCCAGATTGCCCTTGAGGCCAGACAGCTGCTTGCGATTAAGCTCATCGTAGCTTTTCGGCAGATACTGGGCGTACCCCCACTCCGCCAGGATGAGCCGTTCGATCTCCAGATCGGTCTTGCTTTCGAACAGCGGGTCGATGCACTTCTGGGCAATGTAAACGTGGTTCTGCGAGACGCGCACGTTCTTGTAGTCCTCCGTGTTCTCAAACTTGCTGCACGCAGGCAAGACGATGTCCGCATAGTCAACGGCAGATGAGTGGTAGATGTCGATGATGGCGAAGAAGTCGAGCGACTTGATCCATTCGATCGTGGCGTTCGCGTTCGCCGCGCGCAAGGTGAACGCGTCGCCGAACGTGATGGCAGCATGAATGTCATTGGGTTTTGACGCGACCTCGTACAGGCGCATCTTGTTCTCGGACAGCTTCGCCCAGTCCGGAAGCGGCCAGGCGGTAAGCGTGCCCGACAGGCTGCCGCCACCCGCGCTGTAAAACCCAACGCTCGCCCCCAGCTTGCCGTAGTTGCCCGTGAGGGAGGCGATGACCGCGATGGCGTGTCCAAGCACGTCGGCGTTGCCGTACTTGTCAGGACCGCCCTCGGCGCAGTTGATGGTGGCGGGGCCTCGATTCGCGTAGTCGTCGGCAAGCTGCGCTATCGTTTGCGCGTCGACGCCCGACCGTTCGGCCGCCCATTCAAGCGTGTACTCTTTCAGCTTTTCTTTTAGCAGCGTAAACTCAGTGACCACTGCGCGGCCACCTACCGTGAACTCGCCTTCAAGCGCCGGGGACGCCCCTGCCGCGTCGTACGGAACCGCTGCACCAGCGGCTTCGTCCCACACGACCGAGTGAACGATCGTGGCATTCTTCTTGCCGATGCGGTTCGTGCCGATCGTCTTCTCGCCCACGAGCTCACCGGTCTCACGATCAACCAAGAAGGGATACGACGTGTAGCTCTTCATGTAGTCCTCGTCGTACCACTTGTTCCCAATAATGTGCTGAGCCATCCCCAGTATGACGGCTGCATCCTCGGCGGGCTTGACCGGAACCCATTGGTCGGACTTCGCCGCCGTCGGCGACAAGCGCGGGTCAAAAGTGATGATCTTCGCACCCGCCTCGCGTGCATCAAGCAGCGCCTGCGTCCAGATGATGCCGCTCTCGGCAAGGTTATCACCGATGTTGATGATGGTGGAGGCGTGCTTCATCTCCCAGATCGAGTTGACCGAGTTGCCGTTGACCGTCTGAAGCGCCGGCTCGCAGCCGTTGGCGATGCCTCGGTCGAGGCCCGTAAGCCCGCCGCCTTCGGCGTTCAGAAGCACGTCTACGAACGAAAACCCCTGACCCAGGCTCGCTTCGACCGATTTCTTCACATACAGGCTGCCAGTCCCGTATTTCTCCTGCACGGCCTTCACGTTGTCGGCTATCTCTTTGACAGCCTCGTCCCAGCCAATTGCCTCGAATTTGCCCTCGCCCCGCTCGCCAACGCGCCTGAGCGGAGTTTGCAGCCGGTCAGTCGCATAGACGTGCTGAACCTCGTTGATTCCGCGCAGGCAGATCTTGCGATACCGATCATCTTTCATGGGCCGCGGCTCGATCTTTGCGAGACGCCCGTCCCGTACCGTCACCTTCAATCCACATCCGCCGAGGCAATGGAAGTTGTGGCACAGATAGCAGGTCTTTTCCTCCGATTGTCCTTCGGCGTGGGCCTGGACGGGCGCAAGCCAAGAGCCAACGCTGAACATATCGCCTGATGCGGCGCCCACGGCGCCCACGGCGGCTGCGGCCTTCATGAAGCCGCGGCGCGACATCGTCGTCGCACTTGCGAGTGAATCGCATTTAGTCTCGTTCATGAAACCTCCTCTTCCCTTCATTCACTCAACGAGCAGGGTAAACTTGCTCTGCCCGCTCAAAAACGGACAGATTGAGCAATACAAATACGGGCAGGTAGATTTCGAATCACCCACGAAAGACGGCAGCATCACCAGCGCCAAGTCACGCCGTCCGACTCGACGCATTCAGTTGCGAGATCGTGGCAAGCATGCCATAATTTCGCAAATACAGACGAGAGGAGCCATCTTGGAGATAAAGCGCAGCAAGTACCTGAACGACCTTGTCCTGCGCATGGGCAACGGGATGGTGAAGGTCGTCACGGGGGTTCGGCGCTGCGGGAAAAGCTACCTGCTGCTGAACCTGTTCGAAGACCACCTTCGCGCCAACGGAGTCGACGACTCCCACATCGTCGAAGTCGTCCTCGACGACGAGTCGAACGCCGCCCTGCGCGACCCGGTGCGCCTCGCGGAGCACCTGAGCTCGCGCATCGGGGACGACGCCCGCACGCACTACCTCATCCTGGACGAGGTCCAATACGCCATAAGCAACGACGAGCTGCGCGACCGAGACAATCCACCACGCCTCTACGGCGTGCTGAACGGGCTTTTGCGCAAGCGCAACGTCGACGTCTACGTCACGGGCAGCAACTCCAAGCTGCTCTCCACCGACGTGATGACCGAGTTCCGCGGGCGCGGCGACGAAGTGAGGGTCCATCCGCTCTCCTTCGCCGAGTTCATGCAGGCATACGACGGGGACCCGCGCCGCGGCTGGGACGAATACGCCGTGTTCGGCGGCATGCCCCTCACCCTGTCCATGCGCGACGCCGAGCAAAAGATGAAGTACCTGGGCAACCTCTTCGCAGAGACGTACTTCAAGGACATCATCGAGCGCAACCGGATCGAGAGGACCCAGGAGCTGGAAGATGTCGTCAACGTCCTCGCCTCGAACATCGGATCGTTGACGAGCGTCGCCAAACTGCAGGCGACCTTTGAGAGCGTGCTCCACTCGAAGATCAGCGACCACACCATCGCCTCCTACGTCAACCACCTCAAAGACGCCTTCGTCATAGACGAAGCAGCGCGCTACAGCGTCAAGGGAAGGCGCTATATCGGCAGCCCGAAGAAGTTCTACTTCGAGGACGTGGGGCTGCGCAACGCGCGCCTCGGATTCAGGCAGCTCGACGAGCCTCGCATCATGGAGAACGTCGTCTACAACGAGCTGAAGGCCCGCGGCTACTCCGTTGACGTGGGCGTCGTCGAGCAGCGTCGAACCGTGGAGGGCAAGCAGAGAAGGGAGCAGCTTGAGGTCGACTTCGTGGCGAACCTGGGCCACAGGCGCTACTACCTGCAAGTTGCGCAAGGACTTGACGACCCCGGGAAGGAAGCGCAGGAGAAGCGCTCGCTCAAGGGAATACCGGACGGCTTCAAGAAGATAATCGTGGTGCGCGATGCGCTCATGCCCCACTACGACGACGACGGGTTCCTCATCATCGGACTCACCGACTTCCTCCTCGACCCACGCAGCCTGGATATCTGATCGAAGAGGCGCATCAACGCGCCACACGCCTTCGGCGAGCCAAAAGGTGATTGCACGACACGCTTGCAGTGCCAAAACCGCAAGCGCCCCCGCGCCAAGGGAGGGTGGGAGGCGCGGGGGCCGGAGGGGGAAGGGGCGCGGCCGGGGCGGGGCCCCGGCGCGCCCTCGGGAGGGGCTACTCGGAGGCCGGGGCGGCGGCGACGGCGCCGGCAGAGCTGTCGGCCCCGGAAGAACGCCCGGCCCCGCCGGAACCGTCGGCCCCGGCGGCGCTGGCGGCCGGGGCGGCACCGCCCGCGACCAGCTTGTTCGACAGGACCATGAACACGAGCGCGCCGACCGACACGACGCCGACGACCACGAGGACCTCGACGGGGGTCGGCGCGTAGGAGCCGAGCAGCGCCCACATGGCCGCGGGGTCCTGCTGCGCGGCGAGGGTGCCGGACGAGACGCCGGGCCCGCCGTAGACGTTGGGGTGGACGAAGCTCGTGAGCAGCAGCCACGCGCGCTTGCACGCCACGCCCAGCACGACGAGCGCGCTGGCGAGCGCCACCGCGCCGCACCTCTCGCGGTTCCCGGCCGCGGCGAGCACGGCGAACGGCACGAGCAGGCCGCCCACGACCTCGGCCCAGAAGAACGGGGCCGTGGCGCCGGAGAGCATCTCGGAGAGGGCGACCGCCTCGCCCGCCCCCGGGTAGGCCATCGTGAGCACCTCGCACGCGATGAGGAACGCGTCCACGGCGACGAACGCGGCCAGCAGCTTGGCGAGCGACGCCATGAGGCCGGGATCGAGCCTGGAGATGCCCGCCCTGTCGAGCAGCAGCAGCGCGAGCAGCAGCAGCGCGAGGCCGGAGTCGAGCGCGGAGGCCACGAAGATCGGCGCCATGACGGCCGTGTACCAGGCCCGCGCGATCTGCAGGCCGAAGATCCACGCCGTCACGCTGTGCACGAGGACGGCCACCGGCAGCGCCACGTAGGACAGCCTGCGGACCCTCCCCTCGTCGCCCCTCTGCATCCAGACGAGGTCGAGGACGTTGATGGCGAGGTAGGCCGTGATGACGACCATGTCCCACAGCAAAGGCGACGCGAAGTTGGGCCCCGTCAGCATGCGCCACACGCGCGCGACGCCGCCGAGGTCGACGAGCACCAGCATGCCGGCGACGCAGATGCACGCCGTCGAGCAGATGACGGCGGGCTTGGCCACGGCCTTGAACCGCTCTACGCCGAACACGTGCGCCGAGCTCGCCACGATGAGGCCGCCGGCCGAGAGGCCCACGAACAGCATGAACGCGCAGATGTAGAGGCCCCACGAGTTGGCGTTCGACATGCCGGTCACGGCCAGGCCGCATGCCAGCTGGTAGGCCCAGCACGCCGCGCCGACGGCGGCGAGCGCCGCGAACGCGCCCAGGACGGGCCTTCCGAACTTGTTTCCTTGCATGGTTGACACCCCCTAGCTGACGTAGAAGACCTGCGGGCGCGTGCCCTTGTCTTCAAGCAGGATGCGGACAGATTTCTCGCGCCTGAGCCTCGACACCTCGGAGCCCGGGTCGTCGAGGTCGCCGAAGACGCGCGCCTTGGTCGGGCAGCAGGCTACGCACATGGGGACGTCGCCGTCATCCGTGCGCTCCTTGCACAGCGTGCACTTCTCCATGACGCCGCGCGGGCGAACCGGCACGCGCGGATCCCCGTAGTTGAAGTCGGGATCGCGCACGGGCTCGGCCCAGTTGAACACGCGGGCGTTGTAGGGGCAGGCCGCCATGCACATGCGGCAGCCGATGCACTTGTCGTAGTCGATCTCGACGCGGCCCTTGTCGTCCTTGTAGGTGGCGCCGGTCGGGCACACCTTCTCGCAGGCCGGGTTCTCGCAGTGCTGGCAGGCCAGCGGCAGGAAGGTGCGCGTGAGGTTGGGATAGGAGCCCACGGCGCCGTTCACGGAGTCGGCCCCTTCGGTGATCACACGGTTCCACAGCATGCCGGACGGCACGTTGTTCTGCATCTTGCAGGCGTTCGAGCACGTCATGCAGTCAATGCAGCGTGCGGTGTTTATCGCGATAGCCAGTTTCGTCATCTCTTCACCTACGCTTTCCTGATCGCGACGAGCGTGTCGTTGAACGGCGTGACGCCGCCCTTCATGAGGTCGACACGACGGTCGGGCATCCAGTCGTTGGTGACGGTCTGGATGTTGCCGTCATCCATGTTGCGCGACCATGCGCCCTCGGTCGTGCGCACGGACCCCGGGCGAACCGCCTCGTTGGCCACGACCTCGCACTTGAACGAGCCGCGATCGTTGTAGCACTCGACGAGGTCGCGGTCGGCGATGCCCTCCTTGGCCATGTCGGCCGGGTTCATCTCCACGTGCGCGTCCACGTACTGGCTCATCCACTTGGCGTCGTAGAACATCGAGTGGATGAGGAAGCGGCTGCGCGTCTGCGTGATCTGGTAGGGGTACTCGGAGCGAGCCGGGTTGTCCGCGTAGATCTCGCTGCACTCCTCCCAGGTGGGAAGCGCCTGGTTCCACTTCACCATCTTCTCGTAGTACACGTCCAGGCGGCCCGACTCGGTCTTGTACTTCTGGTCGGCGAACCCGATGCGCGGCTTCTCGATGCCGGCGAGGGGCATGAGGCCGTGGTTCTCCTGGAGCTTGTCGAGCGTGACGCCCTCGAGCGCCTTGGCCGTGTTGTTGTCCACCTGATGGCGCACCCACTCCTCGGCGGTCTGCGGCATGGCGTCGTCGAGGCCGACCGCGCGCGCTATCTCCAGCATGATCTGGAAGTCGGTCTTGCTCTCGAAGAGCGGGTCGAGGCCGCGTCCCACCGTCATGATGTGGTTGGCGGCGCACTTCACGTCGCCCACCTCCTCGGGGCACTCGAACTTCGTGCACGCCGGCAGCACGATGCCGGCGAACCGGGCGCTCTCGCAGTCGTAGATGTCGATCTCCAGCACGAAGTCGAGCGTCTTCAGCCACTCCTCGGTGAGGTTCATGTTGGCGAAGAACTGCTGCAGCGTGTTGCCCACCGAGATGACCGCGTGCACGTCGTTCTCCTGCGTGCGGAAGTCGTAGGCGAACATCGGGAGCGTGTTGGCCTTCATCGCGACATCGGGGAACTTCCACGAGGCCAGCGAGGCGCTGTAGCCGCGGCCGCCGTTCAGGCTGCCCACGGCCTTGCCCGGGCCGCCGATGTTGCCGGTCAGCGCCACCAGGATGGCGACCGCGTGTCCCAGCACGTCGGCGTTGCTGTACTTGTCCGAGCCGCCCATGCCGAGGCCCAGCGTGGAGGCGCCGCTCGTCGCGTAGCGCTCGGCGAGGTAGGCGAGATCGTCAACGGAGATGCCGGTCCTCTCGGACGCCCAGTCCAGCGTGTATGCCTTCTGGCTCTCCTTCAGCTGGTCGAACACCGTGGCGTAGCCGCTCGACGCGGGCGCCGAGAGCGCCGGCTCGACGGCGGCGTCGTCGTAGACCTTCGGCTCGTTGGTCTTGGCGTCCCACACCACGAAGGGGTCGAACTCCTTGACCTTCTTGGTCTTCTCGTCCTCGATCTGGCGCGGGGCCTCGCCGGAGACCTCATGCCAGCGCAGAAGCGAGCCGTCGCCCTTCACCAGGTAGGGCATCGAGCTGTGTGCGCGCATGAACTCCTCGTCGTACAGCTCGTTGTCCAGGATGTGGCTGATCATGCCCAGGTACATCGCTGCGTCGGCGCCCGGCGTGATGGGAACCCACTTGCTCGCGATGCCCGCCGTGGTGGAGAAGTGCGGGTCGATCACCACAACCTCGACGCCGGCTTCGATGGCGTCGAGGAGGTTGCGCGCCTGCATCATGCACGTCTCGGCGAAGTTGTGGCCGTTGATCATGATGAACTTCGCGTTGACCATGTCGCGCGTCTCGTTCGTGCCCGGATAGAAGCCGCTCTGGCCCGTCGCGGGGTCGAGACCGTTGCCGATGCCGATGTCGATGCCCGGCTCGACGTAGGTCGAAGCCGAGAGCAGGCCGGCGAGCAGGCCGAAGCGCGGCTCGCTGGAAAGCGACACGTACACGCTCTTCTTGCCGTACTTGTCCCAGGTGGCCTTGAGCTTCTCGCCCACCTCCTTCATGGCCTCGTCCCAGGTGATGGCCTCGAACGAGCCTTCGCCGCGCTCGCCTGCGCGGCGCAGCGGCGTCTGCAGGCGCGTGTCGCCGTAGATGTGCTGGATCTCGGACATGCCGCGGGCGCAGCACATCGAGTACTCCTCGTCGAGCATGTCGTTGGGCTCCACCTTGCACAGGCGCCCGTCGCGCGTCGAGCACTTCAAGCTGCAGTTGCCGGTGCACAGCGTCTGGTGGAACGTGTAGAAGGTGCGCTCCTCCGACTCGGCGTGCGCCTCTGCCGGCGCAAACCAGGAGCCGGCGCTGAACATGCCGCCCGCCGCGGCGCCCACGGCGCCCGCGACGGCTGCGGCCTTCATGAAGCCGCGGCGCGACATCGTCATCGCGCTTGCGAGTGAATTGCGTTTGGTTTCGTTCATGGAATCCCTCCTCTTCTCGTCATTCACCCAACTGGCAGGGTAAAATGAATCTGCCCGTTGAAAAACGGACAGTTCGTGTAATACAAATACGGACAGAGTGAGGTTCAAGATGAGCGCGAAGAAGAAGGCAGAGGTGCTCCTGCAGCTTGACGAGGCGGCGCAGACACCGCTTTACCAGCAGATCTACGAGCAGATCCGCGACGCCGTCATGTCGGGCAGGCTCGTCCAAGGCGACCGGCTCGTCTCCATCCGCAAGCTCTCGTCGGACCTGGGCGTGTCGCACACGACCGTCGAGCAAGCCTACCTGCAGCTTGCGACCGAGGGCCTTGTCGCCAACGTGCCGCGCTCGGGGTACGTCGTCGAGCACGTCGACTCCGACTACTTCAAGCTGGAGCGCGCGTCGGGCGAGGAGGAGGTGCGCAAGCTCGCCGCAACCCGCGACCGCGAGGCGTTCTTCGCGGAGAACCGAAGCGGCGGCGAGATGCGCTACGACTTCTCCTACGCCAACCTGCAGGCCGACTCCTTCCCCGTGCGCACCTGGCGGCAGCTCCTCGACGAGGTCCTGTACGCCAGGACGGCCCCCGAGTTCGCCCGCTACGCCTACACCGACGAGGTGGGCTCGCTGCAGGTTGAGCTGGCGCGGCTGCTCTGCCGAACGCGCGGCGTCACCTGCTCTGCCGAGCAGGTCGTCGTGCAGGCGGGAACGGGCGAGGCGCTCACCATGATCATGCAGCTCTTCGACCGCGCGACCGACGTCGTCGGCATGGAGGACCCGGGCTACGCCACCGTGCACGAGGTGGCGCGCCGCCAGGACTTCTCCCTGGTCCCGCTTTCTGCCGACCAGGGCGCCGAGGCCTTCCTCGCGGCCGTCGAGCGGCATTGCCCCACGATCGTGTTCTGCACCCCCTCGCACCAGTTCCCCACCGGGAGGCTCCTGCCCCTTGACGCGCGCACGCGGCTGCTCAAGTGGGCCGAGGAGCACGATGCCTACATCATCGAGGATGACAGCTGCAACGAGTTCCGCTATGCCACGCGCCCCGTCCCGTCGCTGCAGTCGCTCGACGCCTACGGGAGGGTCATCTACCTGAGCAACGTGTCGAAGGTGCTCTCGCCGAGCCTGCGCATCGCCTACGCGGTGCTGCCGCCGCGGCTGCTCAAGCGCTACTGGGACCTGTTCAACTACGCGCACCCGTCCGTCTCGTGGCTCGACCAGGAGACGCTCGCCCGGTTCATCGCCCAGGGGCACTGGGACGCCCACGTGCGCAGGACGGCGAAGGGCAACCGCCGCCGGCACGACGAGCTCTTGCGCTGCCTGCGCGCCGAGATGGGCGGCGTGCTGGACATCTCGGGCACCGACACGGGCATGCACCTGTACGTGACCGTGCGCAACGGCATGAGCGAGCAGCAGCTGATCGATGCCGCGCTCGCGCAGGGCGTCAAGGTGTACGGCACCGCCCGCATGCGCTTCCCCAGCACCGCGCCCACGAGCAGCGTGATGATCGGCTTCTCCGCCATAGCGTTCGAGGACATCGAGCCGGGCGTGAGGGCCCTGCGCCGCGCCTGGCTCGGCGACTGAGCCGGCAGGCAGCCCTGCCGTCGGGTGCGGCGGCTGAGCACAGCCCGGCTGTCGACCGCTGGGCGGCCTCGCGGTCCTGTCAGCCGGGCGGCCATCGCTTGCCTAGCGGTCCTGTCAGCCGATCGGGCGCGTGGAGCGCACGCGGAGGCCAGGGCCCCTCAAGCTCGGCAGCGCAGCATCTTGCGGCTGCAGACGACGCGATAGTACAGCACTGCGCAGAGCGCCACGACGGCACACGTGACGTACATGCCCTGGTATCCGAAGCCCGACAGGACGAAGCCCCATATGAACGGGCCGATGCCGCACCCTCCGTCGCAGAGCAGGAAGAAGGTTGAGATGGTGCGCGAGGTGTCGTTGCCGGCGGTGAGCTTTATGGCGGCGGCCTGCCCGACCGACATGCACGTGCCGAAGCCCGTCGCCATGAACACGCCGCACGCGAGGAGCATCGCGGGAGAGCTGACGAACGCGGCGAGCAGCAGCCCTGCGCTCATCGACGCAATGGAGGGGTAGAGCACGCAGTTCTCGCCGTAGCGGTCTTGCAGGCGCCCCGTGAACAGCCGCGTGATCAGCAGGGTCACCGAATAGACCAAGAAGACGAGCGGAGCGTACACGCCCATGCCCAGGTCGATGGCGTAGCTGTTGATGAACGCGTTGATCGACGAGTACGAAAGCGCCACCAGGAACATGAACATCGAGAAGGCGATAGTCGAGGTGTCGATGACGGACGCAAGGCCCCGCTTCGGCTCCGCTGCGAAAGAGGCGCCCTCCTCCGAGCCATGCATCCCCTCCGGGCGATCAGACGCCCTCACGGGAACGGTGACCAAAAGCGCTATGACCGACAGCGCAATGCACACATAGAAGAGAAGCGAGTAGTCGAACCCCAGCGCCGTCAGCACCGACATGAGGGGGCCGATGCCCAGGCCGAGGGAGCTCGAGAGCATGAAGTACCCCGTGCCCTCGCCGATGCGCGTCGGCGGCAGGGCGTTCACGGCCAAAGCCGGCATCACGGTGTTCGCCACGCTGAACGACAGGCCGTGGACGAACCGCACGGCTATGAGAAAGCCGATCCCCAGGCCGTCCGCCAAGTAGAGCACGCACATGGCCACTTGGGCGACGAGCGCGACGATCGCCATGCGCTTCATCCCGAAGCCCTGCGCGTACTTGCCGCTCAAGATGCGCCCGAGCACGCCTCCCACCAGAAACACCGAGGCAGCGAGCCCCGCCAGGGATGAGTCAACGCCAAACGAGCTCGCCGCGTAGTAGGCCATGGTGGTCATCAGCAGGAAGTAGACGGACACCACGATGAAGTTGCCGATGAACAGCAGCACGAAATCGCGCGTGACTATGCGCGTGGGATCCTTGTCTTCCACAGCCTCTCCTCCAAATAATGACGGTATTTCTTTGATACCCAAAGTCTGTTCGGCACAAAACGGGCAGGAGAGAGGAAATCAATACGGACAGTTTTTGAAACTTAACCCTGTACCTTCTTGACGGCGCCCGACCTCACGGTTCGAATCCCCTGCGAGGCCTCCGAAAACGAAAAGCGCCCCGGAGTCCGAGGCGCTTGAGAATACGTGGTGGAGATGATGGGATTCCCGCGTCCGCCTTCGGCGAACGCTCTCGGCCCTCGGCGCAAGCGCCTTCGGGCGGTCGCCTAAAAACAGCCCGCCGGGCTGTTTTCTTGACGGCGCCCGACCTCACGGTTCGAATCCCCTGCGAGGCCTCCGAAAACGAAAAGCGCCCCGGAGTCCGAGGCGCTTGAGAATACGTGGTGGAGATGATGGGATTCGAACCCACGACCCCCACGTTGCGAACGTGATGCTCTCCCAGCTGAGCTACATCCCCACGTGTGCGGCGCAGCGCTTTCGCGCCATGCGCAAGGCAGTATTTTGGCACTTGAGCGCGCTTTTGTCAACGGAAAACTTGCATTCACATTTTGAACACGCCGCCGCCTTCCAAGGAGGGGAAACGCAGAGGCGCCCGCGCAACCCTCGGGCTGCGCGGGCGCCTCGTCTTCGCGGAAGCTGCCTGCTAGATCAGCACGCGCTCCTCGACGGGAGCCTCCTCCTCGGCGGCGATCTCCTCGATGAAGGGAGCGAACAGAGGCTCGCCGTTCTGGGAGAGCTCGACCATGCCGGTGAGCACGTCGACGTACTGGTAGGACTGACGCGCCGTGCGACCGCGCTTGCGGTCGACCTCCATGATGAACAGCTGCGGGTGCACCTGGGTCAGAACGCCTTCGCTCTCGACGATCTTGGAGCGGCCCATGTTGGCGCGGACCTTGAGTCGTTGACCAACAAAGTCGTTGAGGGTATCATGAATGGAGTCAACGATTTTCGCTTGCTTAGCCAAATCCATGCTCGAAACATCCTATCGTATGTTGCAGATACAGATAACAGCTGCACATTGTACCACGTTTGTCAAGGTAACGTCAGATGAGCACCAACTATCCGCAGTTCGAACAGGTTGAGAACGGCCTGACGCGCCGCCCGCCGCGCGCAACGACGCGGCGATCCTCCTGCTGACGCGCGGCGTCCCTCCCGCTGACCGCCGCCCGCGCGCACTTGCGCGCGCTTGCGCGCCTTCGCGCCGCCTTCCACCTGCCCCTCGCAGCATCTGGCCTTTTCGTTTCACCCCCACCCCATCCCTTCGCCTAGGATGAACTCGTTCCCACACGCTCACGCGCGCTGCGCACCCCTCGCCTGGCGCGCTCGTCCACAAGGAGGCCCCATGGGATTTCTCGAAGGCAAGACCGCCATCATCACCGGCGCCGGCTTCGCGGCGCTCAAGGACGGCTCGGCCGGCTCCATCGGCTACGGCATCGCCACGGCCTACGCCAAGGAGGGCGCGAACCTGGTAATCACCGGCCGCAACGTGAAGAAGCTCGAAGCCGCCAAGGAGCGCCTCGAGGCTGAGTTCGGCATCCAGGTCCTCATCATGGCCGCCGACGTGAACGCCGACGCCGACAACAAGGCCGTCGCGCAGAGCGTCGTCGACGCGGCCATCGAGAAGTTCGGGCGCATCGACGTGCTCGTGAACAACGCGCAGGCGTCCGCCTCGGGCGTCACGCTCGCCGACCACACCCCCGATCAGTTCGACCTGGCCATCTACTCGGGCCTCTACGCCACCTTCTACTACATGCAGGCGTGCTACCCGCATCTGAAGGAGACGAAGGGCTCAGTCATCAACTTCGCCTCCGGCGCGGGCCTGTTCGGCAACTTCGGCCAGTGCGCCTACGCGGCCGCCAAGGAGGGCATCCGCGGCCTGTCGCGCGTGGCCGCCACCGAGTGGGGCCCCGACGGCATCAACGTGAACGTGGTGTGCCCGCTGGCGTGGACCGCGGCGCTTGAGAACTTCAAGGACGCCTACCCCGAGGCGTTCGAGGCCAACGTGCACATGCCCCCCATGGGTCACTACGGCAACGTGGAGACCGAGATCGGCCGTGTGGTGGTGCAGCTCGCAAGCCCCGACTTCAAGTTCATGAGCGGCGAGACCATCACGCTCGAGGGCGGCATGGGCCAACGCCCGTAAGCGCCCGTGCTCGCAAGCACCCGGGTGCCTGCGAGCACGTGACGGAGTCCGCGCTCGCTGCCGCATGCGACCCGCCCGCGCTCGCAGGCCCGCGCCCACCTGCCGGCTTGCACCCACGAGCGACCCAACAATTCGATACCCCCTAACGCGACCCGCTGACGGATGCCCCCATCGTCGGCGGGTCGCGCTGCGTCTGGAGGCGGAATCTCCCCAAAACCATTGACGTTTTCGCGATTTGCGTAAACTGATTGACGAATTGCCGAATCTGTCGATTGACGATCCGTCAACAAGCGACGTATCGTGACCGCAGCACGATGAATCGCCCGCAAAACCCCAGGCCGCCCGCGAAGAGCACACGCTCGTGCGAACTCTTCGCAGAACGCGCCGAAGGCCGGGACCACGGCGCCATCATGCTGCTGGACGCGCGCAAACCAGCCGTTAAAGGAGGGCCTATGCACTCGCAGGAAAACGAAGCAGCACGCGCTTCCCATCCCCCGACGCGCAGAGGCGCAAACGTACGCGAGCGACGTGAGGAGATCATCGACGCCGCCCGCAGCCTGTACGAGGAGAAAGGACTGTCCCGCACTTCGATCCAGGACATCACCAAGCGGGTCGGCGTCACGCGCTCGCTGTTCTACCACTACTTCCCCAACAAGGAAGCCGTCACGTCAGCCGTGCTCGACACGTACGTCGCCGACTTCATCGAAGCCGTGCACTACTGGGACGCCCAGCGCACGGTCGGCGAGATCGAGGACGCCCTCACCAGCGCGGTGCGCCTGCTGCGGCTCGCGCTGTTCGAGGACGTCCCGTTCCGCATCGCGCTGGCCTCGAAGGAGAACGCGTCGCTCTACCTCGAGTTCATCAACCGCGTGGCCGACAACGTGGCGCGCTTCATGGAGAGCCACACCGTGCGCGACTACGAGGCGCTGCACGAGGTGCGCATCACGCACGTGTACGAGACGTTCTACGTGCTGCTCATCGGGGTGACGGCCTACCTGCGCCGCAACCCCGACGTGAGCGACGAGGTGCTCAAGGATCTCATCGCGCAGACGCTGCACATGGACCGCTGAGCGCCGCGGGCAGCTGCGGAGCTCGGAAGTGACCGCGAAGCTCGGGTGGACGCGGAAAAGCGGCTGCAGCCGCCAGACGACTGGAATCGAAGCGCGGGGCAGATCCGCCTCGCAAACCTAAAGGAGGGTTCTCATGTTGTTTGACGTATATGGCGACCAAGCCCTATACCAATGGGCTGGGATGATCGTCGTCCTCGTCGCGCTCATCCTGCTGAACGAGTTCGAGCGTCGCACGAAGGCCGGCGGCCTGACCGTGTTCGTGGGCCTGTGCGGCGCCATGACGGTGTACTGCCTCGTTGTGGAGGTCGGCGCGGCTATGGGCGCCGAGTGGGCGCTCTCAAACCCCACGCACACTGACATGAACAGCTGGTTCCACTACGCGAAGGTGTACGCCGCCACCGCGGGCTGCATCGGCTTCATGATGCTGAAGTACTCGTGGACCAAGGTCGGCCGCTCGCAGTGGTTCAAGTGCTTCCCGTTCGTCATCGTGGCCGTCAACATCCTGATCGCCGTGGTGAGCGACTTCGAGAGCGCCGTGCGCGCGTTCGGCACCACCTGGGTGTCCTCTGAGGGCGTCGTGCTCTACGGCGGCTGGCACAACGTGCTCAACGGCATCGCCGGCATCCTGAACATCGCCTGCATGACCGGCTGGTTCGGCATCTACATCTCCAAGGACCGCAAGGACATGCTGTGGCCCGACATGACGTGGGTCTTCATCATCGCCTACGACCTGTGGAACTTCTGCTACACCTACAACTGCCTGCCGACGCACTCCTGGTACTGCGGCGTCGCCCTGCTGCTCGCCCCCACCATCGCCTGCTTCTTGTGGAACAAGGGCGGCTGGATCCAGAACCGCGCGTTCACGCTGGCAACCTGGTGCATGTTCGTCCAGCTGTTCCCGATGTTCGTGAACGACTCGGTCTTCGCCGCGCAGTCGGTGAACAACCCCGACGTGAACCTCGCCGTCTCCGCCGTGGCCCTGGCCGCCAACGTCGCTGCGCTCGCTTACATCCTGTACCGTGCGAAGAAGATCGGCGTGAACCCGTGGCTCAAGGAGGTCTTCGTGGGCACGAGGGACTTCGCGCACGCCATGGCGCGCCGCGAGTCCGCCGAGCGCGTGCTGGCCACCGCCCCGAAGTCGGCGACGCCCGAGGAGCTTGCCCGCCTCGAGGCCGCGCACCGGTAGCGCGCCGGCTGCACGACAGCCGCAAGGTCGCGCCCAAGCACGCCGCAAGCGCCCAAGCGCACCGCAGGGCCGCGCCAGCAGCCACACCGCAAGGCCGCGCCTAAGCTCACCGCAAGCGCCCCCTTCGGAGAGCCCGCCATGCGGGCTCTCCGCGTTTTCGGGGGCCCTGCGCCCTCTGACACCGGCCCGACAGGCGCCGAAGGGGCTGGACAAGGCTCTCACCTGGGGTGTTGGTTTTCTTTCGAAGACGTTGTGGGGAAAGGGAGCAGCGGGCGTGGAGAATGGATGCGCAAGACGTGAGGGTTGGGTGCATCGGATGTGGACAGCTCGCACAGATTGAGGCGATTTCCGACGAGGCGGCGACGCTTTGGTAACCTCTTCCGCGGCCGCATCCACGCCAAACGTACCCAACGCGGCCGGGAAAGGACGCTTTCACGTGCCCCAACGCGTATTCGAACGCCTCGCGCGACCCCTCGCAGCCGCCGCCCTCGCCGCATCGCTCGCGGCGTTCTCCCTGGCAGCAGCGCCCGCGCCAGCCCTCGCCGCCGAAGGACCGTCAGGCGCGCTCGCCGTGCCCGCCATCGCACGCGAGGTTGCCGCGAAGGTCACCCAGGCGCAGGCCGACCTCAAGGCCAACCGCACGCTTCCCTACGACCCCGCCGTCATCGCCCAGATAGGCAACCAGGTGGCTGACGGCCACATGATCTGCTGCCCCGGCTACGCCTGCGCCTACGGCGACGCCATCATCACCGGGCAGGCCACCGACCACTCCTTCTACGGCTGCGGCTGCTGCACGTGGCCCCGCTGGGGCGGCGGGAACTCGTCGTTCCGCAGCCTCGGATCCGACGCCGCGCTGCTGCGAGAGGCCTACGACGAGATATCCGCCGGGCGCCCGACCGTCGTCCACGTGGCCGGCTCGTGGGGCGAGCACTGGATCTGCCTCATCGGCTTCAAGGACGCGTACGACCCCGACAACCTCACGCTGGGCAACTTCGTCGCGCTCGACCCCGTGTACGGGAACGAGATAACGGCCTCCGACGGCTACACGCTCTACGGCGACGCCTGCCAGCACGTGAGCGACACCCGCGCCTAGCGCGCAGCTCGCGCGTAAGCCCTGCAGCCGCGGCCGCCGCCTGCGCCCGCGACCCCTCGTCCGCAAAACGGAAACCGCTAGCGCTCCCCTTCCCTGCCCGGATCCTGCGCGATGGCGTCGAGGCGGGCCATCACCACGTCCTCGACCTCGTAGGAGCAAGGCGCCAGGGCGTCCTCGGAGTACAGCGTGCGGATGTAGCCGCCGCACTCGTCGCACGTGGCCAGGCGGTGCGCGTCGTCTCCCTCGACGTTGAAGAAGTGCAGGTGCGCCTGGTTGCGCGTGCCGCAGCGCGCACAGCGCACGCGCTCGAACTCCCACGATGCCGCGCACTGGGGGCACACGAGCACGCGCCCGCGCCCCGCCGACGAGGTGGTCCCACCGACGTGCGCCAGGTGCGGCGCGCTGCCACACACCGGGCACAGAAGCGGGTGCGGCTCGGCGGCGCCGGCGGCGCGCAGCGCGCCGAGGGCGGCCTGCGCCGGGCGCTCGAGCTGCACCTTGAGCGCCAGAGACGCCGCCAGGGCGCCGAGGTGCGCCTGGTCCTCAGCCATGCCGTCGTCGGCGAGCACGGCCGCGAAGTCGGCAAGCCACGCGCTCGGGTCCGACCCTGCGAGCGCAAGGTCGCTCGCACGCACCACGCGGTCCCACTTCACGCGCGCAAACGCCGCGACCACGCTGTCGGGGAAGCCGCCTGCGTCGGCGAACACGCCCGCGAGCTTGCCGAGCGCCGCGGCGAGCGCGTCAGCGTCGACGACGACGGGCGCGATGCCCAGCACGGGGCGGGCGTCCTCGTAGGCGGCGCGTATGTCAGACGGCGCCGGCGCCTCCCAGGCAACCGGGGCGGGCGCCTCGGCCGCGCAGGCCGCCTGCACGTCCCACAGCGCGCGGAAGAACGCCAGGCGCGCCGCGTCGGCGTCGTCGAGCTTGTCGGCGTACGCGGCGATCGCCGCGTCGATGAGCTTCAGATTCATGGAACCGTTCCTTCGTCATAGTCTGCTTGCGAACCCCGTGCGTCTTCTCCCAAGGCCCATGGGGCTTGCAGCAGCACATTCAAGCAGGGATAAAGAGGGCAGCACAACCGCGCAGGCAGGCGCCCCGCCCGCCCCCGAAGGGACGGGCGGGAGCAGCGCGCCGCCTACTTCTCGATGACGTTCTTGCCGCTTGCGATCTCCTCGCGCGCCCAGTGGCCCCAGTGGTACAGGGCGTCGGACTCGGAGACGAGGCCGTCGCCGAACATGAGCCGGTGGGTGCCGCGGTAGGGCTGGAAGATGCCCGCGCCCAGGAAGATGTGGGCCATGCCGAACACGGCGACCAGGAAGAACCCGATGTCGTGCAGAAGCAGCATGACGGCGTACACGCCACCGTCCAGGTCGAACACGGTGGAGCCCAGAAGCATCACGACGCCCGTGACGCCCATGAGCGCGCCCGCGAACCACAGCATGCCGTCAGCGAAGCGCTGGCCGGACTTGACCTCGCTCTGGTCGGGCATGTGGATCCACTTCGCCATGAACAGGTAGGGGAAGAACAGGATCATCCACTTCTTGTCGTCGGCATCCCACTTGGCGAAGAGGTTCTTGAAGATGTGGGCCACGCCCTTCGGCGCCATGATGGCGCTGACGAGCGGCACTGCCACGAACACCACGCCGATCACGCGATGGGCCATGCGGATGACGAACACCACGTCCGCGCCGACCGCCTGGGACAGCGGCGGCACGAACACGAACAGGCCCGTGACGCACAGCAGGATGCACGCGATGATGGTGACGCCGTGCGTGATGCGCGCCTGCTTGGAGTGGCGGACGATGTAGCGCTCAGTGCCCTTCTGCTCGCGAGCTTCCAGGAACCGCTCGTCCTTCGCGGCCTGCTCGGGGGTAACCTGAACATGCACGTTACTCATGGTCGCCTCCCTTCTTGCCGGGAAGGTTCTCCAAGATGTGGTCCTTCACCGACGTGGTGTCCTGGCCGTCGCCGTGCTTCACGACGTCGCCCGTGATGAGGCTGATCGTGTCCTCGGTCTCGGCGTTGTACACCACCTTGTCGCGCTTGTAGCCGGCAGCCAGGCCGAACATGGCGGCCAGGCCGAGCACCGTGACGCCCGACACCACGCCCGTGACCGGCTTCATGAGGTTGGTGAGCGTGGTCACCGGGCTCACCGTCGGGTTGGCCACCTGGCCATGCGCCTCAACGCCGTACTTGAGCACCTGGATGACGTGCAGGCCGCCCATCTCCTCGGCGCCGTAGATGACGGCGTTCTCGTAGCCGCGCTGCTTGAGCATCTCAAGGCGCTTCTCGGCCTCGGCCAGCATCTCGTCGCGGTCGCCGAAGGCGAGCGCCTCGGGCTGGCACGTGGTCACGCAGGCCGGGGGCATGCCCTGCTCGATGCGGTCGACGCAGCCCGTGCACTTGTTGATGGTGCCCTGCACGCCGTCGTAGCGCGGCACGTCGAAGGGGCAGGCCGTCGAGCAGTACTGGCAGGCCACGCACTTGGAGTTGTCCGTGGTCACCATGCCGGTGGCCTCGTCCTTGCAGATGGCGCCCGCCGGGCAGATGCTCGCGCACGGCGCGTCGGTGCAGTGCTGGCAGGCGCGGCGCCCGAACGCCCACTGGACGGTCTTGGTGGGCAGCGTGCCCTCGGACTCGTGGTACGTCATGATCAGGCGCGTCTGGCCGTTCAGGTCAGGCGGGTTCTGATGGGTGCCCGAGAACTTGTTCTCGTTCAGCCCCGTGGGCGAGGGCAGGTTGTTCCAGCACTTGCACGCGATCTGGCAAGCGTGGCACCCCGTGCAGCGGGACGTGTCAAACAGGATAGCTTTCTCCGCCATTACTTCGCACCCCCTATCGCCCTCTCGATGTCAACCAGGAACGCCTTGTACTCCGGCGTGAACGAGTTGGGGTCGCCCACGTTCGGGGTGAGGTCGTTCACGGTGGCAGCCTCGGTGCCGAACACGCCGGCCCAGCTGTAGTGGTGCGTGAGGCCCACCAGGTGCTGGGTCACGCCGTGGACGCGCATCGGCTTCAGGCGCTTGGTGATCACCGCGTCAACCACGACCGAGCCGCGGTTGTTGAACACGCGCACCTTGTCGCCCGGCTTGATGCTCTTCTCAGCCGCCAGCTCCTCGGAGATCTCGACGAACTGGGCGGGCATGGCCTCCACGAGCGCGGGGCAGGCGCGCGACTGGCCGCCGGTCTGCCAATGCTCGGTCACCGAGTAGGTGGTGGCCACGATCGGGTAGTCGGAGGCGTCGCCGTGCTTGGTGGACTCGTACTCGGCGAAGCGCATGCACGGCGAGGACAGCGCGCCGTTGAGCAGGTTCTTCTCAACCGGGCTCTCGAAGGGCTCGTAGAACTCGGGTACGGGGCCGTCTTCCATGCCGTAGCTCTCCAGACGGCCGTTCTGCTCCCAGAGCATGAAGAACGTCTTGTTGTTGGGCGGCACGGGCGTGCCGTTCTTGGCAGCCACGAAGTCGGCCTGGTCCACCAGGTCCCACTTCGCCCCCGTCCACTCGACGAGCTTCTTGTCGGCAGCCCACGGCTTGCCGTTCATGTCAGCCGAGTTGCGGTTGTACAGGATGCGGCGGTTCGAGGGCCAGCTGAACGCCCAGTTCGAGTACAGGCCGAGGCCCGACTTGTCGTCGTTGTCGCGGCGCCCGATGGGCTGGGCGGCCGGGTCGAGCGGAGCGTCGCTGTTGTTCCAGAAGCCGGAGTAGATCCACATGGCACATGCCGTGGAGCCGTCAGCGGCCATCTCGGAGTAGCCGGAGAGCAGGTCGACCTTCTCGTCGGCGAAGTCGGAGCTCGCCACGCGATAGCCGTTGAGGGCCCATGCCACGGGGCGCGGGTCGATCTTGCCGTCGATGTAGTAGTCCCACTTGGTCTTGAGGATCGGGTCGGGGTTCGCGCCGCCCTCGGCCTCGTAGAGCCTGCAGATCTCGGTCCACAGCAGGTCGCACATCTCGTAGTCGGGCTTGGCCTCGTCCCACGGCTCGACGGCCTGGTAGCGGTACTGCAGCCAGCGGCCGGAGTTCAGGATGACGCCCGGCTTCTCGTAGATGAGCGCGCACGGCAGGAAGTACACCGTGGTGTTGATCTCCTCGGGGCTCATGTCCGGCGCCTTCCAGAAGGTGGCGGACTCGGTGGCCACCTGGTCGGCCACCACGAGCCAGTCGAGGTTGGCCATGGCGCGGCGCACGTTGGACGCGTTCGGGGCCGAGTGGCAGGGGTTCATGCCCCAGTTGAAGTAGCCCTTGATGACGCCCTGGCTCATGAGCTCGAACGTGGAGATGTGCGTGTAGTCCTGGTCGGTCTTCTTGGAGGGGACCTTCGGCCACCAGTCGTAGCCGTAGTCGTTCTCCACGGTGGCGTTCTCGCCGAACCACTCCTTGAGCGACGACACGATGAACTTGGGCTTGTTGGTGTAGTAGCCGTCCGAGTACGTCTGGGACTCGAGCCACTTGCGCAAAGACGAGCGGTCGGTGGTGTTGGCCCACTTGAGGTACGCGGGGTGCTCGTTCACCATCATGCCCATGTCGGTGGCGCCCTGGACGTTCGGCTCGCCGCGCAGCGCGTTCACGCCGCCGCCGGGCACGCCGATGTTGCCCAGGAGCAGCTGCATGACCGACATGGCGCGCGTGTTCTGGGCGCCGTAGGTGTGCTGCGTCTGGCCGAGGGCGTACAGGATCATGCCCGCCTTGCCCGGCGCCGCGGAGGCCGTATACGTCTCGTAGACGAGCTCGAGCGTCTGACGGTCCATGCCGCAGACGCTGCACACGGTCTCGATGTCGTAGCGGGAGTAGTGCTTCTTGAACTGCTGGTACACGCACATCGGGTCCTGCAGCGTCATGTCGCGCTTCGGGTGCTGCAGCGTGGGGGTGGTGAACTCGGGTACGCCCGGCGCCACGGCCCAAGCGTAGTCGCCCGCGGTGTCCCACTGCTCCTCGGACTCGGTCTGGTAGTGCCAGGAGTGGTTGGAGTAGGTCTTAGTCGCCTCGTCGTAGCCGGAGAACAGGCCCGACTCGACGTCGAAGGAGTACTCGGGGTCGAGCAGGTAGCTCGCGTTGGTGTAGTTGAGCAGGTACTCGAAGTTATAGACGGGAACTTCCTTGCCCGCCAGGTAGTCGGCCAGGTTCGGCTCGATCAGGTTTTCGATGATGTAGTGGTACATGCCGCCGTAGAACGCGATGTCCGTGCCCGAGCGAATGGGGCAGTAGATGTCGGCCATCTCGGCAGTACGGGTGTAGCGCGGATCGACCACGATCCACTTCGCCCCGCGCTCATGCGCCTTGTTCAGCCACTTGGAGCTCACGGGGTGGTTCTCGACGGAGTTCGACCCGCAGTGCAGGATCACGTCGGTGTTTTGGAAGTCGCACCAATGGCTCGTCATGGAGCCGCGACCGAATGATGCCGCCAGACCGGCGACAGTGGGGCCGTGTCAAACACGGGCTTGGTTGTCGATCGCAACGACACCAAGCGAGCGCATCATCTTCAAGATGAGGTACTCTTCCTCGGAATTCTCCTGCGAACCGCCCAGGCTTGCGATGCCGGGGGTCCAGTTGACGGTCATGCCGCCTTCGTTCTCGATGAAGGTGGCGTCACGCGTGTCCTTCACCTTGCGCGCGATCTCCTTGATCGCGTCCTCCCATGTGATGGGCTCCCAGTCCTTGCCGCCGGGACGGCGCACCATGGGCTTGGTCACGCGCTCGGGGTTCTTGATGACCTCGCGTGTTTCCGGGTCCACGATGTTGCGCAGCTGGAACATCGAGGCGCCCTTCGGGCACAGGCCGCCCTTGTTGATGGGGTGGTCGGGGTCGCCCTCGAGGTTGACGAGCTCGCCGTCGCGCACCGAGCACAACGATCCGCATCCGCCTGCGCAGTAGCAGCAGATGCTCGTGTGCTCCTCGGTGTTCACGAGCTTCCACTCTTTGGACGTCTCAACAGCCAGGGCCGGAGACGCTGCCGCGACCTCGAAGGCCGCTGTCGCTGCGAACGCGGCGCCGACGCTCTTGAAGAAGCCTCTGCGTGTCAGTTGCATGAGCTACCCACTCCTTTCCTCTTCTCGCTTTCCTCCTTTGACCCGAAGCCCAGGGCGCGCCGAAGCGGCGAGCCTTGCGGCCCCAGATCTCCTTCGTGAACATACCAGCTTGTTCACAAAACCTTCACTGGAATTATTCTTCAGGCAGGAATTGCCAAGAGCGGGGCCGCAGGTGCCCCGCCCGTACCGTGTCGTCCTGAGCGAGCGAAGCGAGTCGAAGGATCTGGCCCCGGGCGTGGCGCGCCCGCATGCGCCACCCCGGGCGAGCAGCCTCTCCTCATGTCATCCTGAGCGAGCGAAGCGAGTCGAAGGATCTGGCCCCAGGCACGACGCGCCCGCACGCGCAGCCCCGGGCGAGCAGCCTCTCCCCATGTCATCCTGAGCGAGCGAAGCGAGTCGAAGGATCTGGCCCCGGGCACGGCGCGCCCGCATGCGCAGCCCGCGCGCGACCAGATCCTTCGGCTCCGCGCCCTGCGGGCGCTCCGCTCAGGATGACACACAAGGACAACCAACCGCACGGTACGACATTGAGAGGTGATCTCAAGCGCGCGTGTCCGCGTCATAATGCGCGGGATCGCCCAAACCTCGTGGCGTTGAAAGCAAGTGCGCCAGCGCTGAGCACTTTCGCGGCGGGCGCCTCACTTGGGACGACGTGGGACTGCCGCGCACGCGCAGACGCGAAAGCGGGGGTGGAGCTGCAACACGCGGGACGGCGCAGGGCTGCGCACGCAGACGCGCAAGCGGGGGTTGGCCTATAATGGGGCGATGCGAGCAATGCGAAAGGAGGGTGCCGTGAGCGAGAAGGAGCGCGTTCGCCTCACCGAGCTGACGTCGAAGGGCGGTTGAGCGGCGAAGTGGGGTCCGGGCGACCTCGCCGACATACTCGCGCCCATCTTGAGCGGCGCGAACGATAGCTCCCCCTTCGCGCGCAACCTGCTGCTCGGCTTCGAGACGAGCGACGACGCGGCGGTGCTCCGCCTGAGCGACGAGGTGGCTGCCGTGCTCACGGTGGATTTCCTCACGCCCTTGGTGGACGACCCGTACGACTTCGGGCGCATCGCCGCAGCCAACGCGCTCTCAGACGTGTTCGCCATGGGGGCGACCCCCGTGTGCGCCCTGAACGTGCTCGCGCTCGACTGCGCGCTCGGCAACGCCGTGGCGCGCGAGGTGCTCGCGGGCGGCGCCGACGCCGCGGCCGAGGCGGGCGCGCTCATCGTAGGCGGGCACTCGGTGGACGACCCCGAGCCGAAGTACGGCCTGTGCGTGTTCGGCACCGTGAACCCCGCGCGCATCGTGCGCAACGAGGGCGCGCGCGCCGGCGACGTGCTCTACCTCACCAAGCCGCTCGGCGTGGGGCTCGTGAGCGCCGCGTACAAGATCGGCGAGGTGGACGCCGCGACGTTTGCGCCGGTCATCGCGTCGATGAAGGAGCTCAACCGCGCCGGCGGCACGGCCATGCTCGAGGCGGGCGCGCACGCGGCCACCGACGTGACGGGGTTCGGCCTGGCCGGGCACCTGCACGAGATGCTCGAGGCGAGCCACGTCGGCGCCGTGCTCGACTGGGACGCGCTGCCCCTGTTCGAGGGCGCATGGGGGCTGTCGTGCGCGTACTGCCGCCCGAACCGCACGTTCTCGATCATGGACTACGCCGCGCCGTTCGTCGCCCAGGGCGGGCTCGACGATGACGAGTTCGACAACCGCATGGCGGTGATCTGCGACCCGCAGACCTCAGGCGGGATCCTGGCGGCCGTGCCGCCCGAGCGCGCCGCGGAGTTCGAGGCGGCGTTCGCACGCGAGAGCGGGCGGGCCCCCTGGAAGATCGGGCGCGTGGTGGAAGACGCTGCCTGCAAGATCGCGTTCTCAGATTAGGGCGCGCCGCCCAAGGCGCGCCGTCTCAAGCGCCGCGGGACGGCGAACGCGCGCCGCCGCAACCGCTGCGGGACGGCAGACGCGAGCCAAGCGGATGCCGCAGGCCGCCGCGCGGGCACGCCACCACAGCAGTCGCAGGCGCTAGAACTCCTCGATGGCGCGCCAGGCGCTCGCCGCGAAGCGCTCGGCAGCGCTCTCGTCCATCACGTAGGCGTCGCGCTCGTATCCCCAGAACACGCTCGCCACCATGCCGCGCACCACGCGCGCCATGACCGACGGCGCCACGTCGGTGCGCACGAGCCCCTCCTTCTGCGCGGAGTCGATGATGCCCGTGAGCAGCATGACCGACGGGATCACGCGGCAGTAGTTCACATCGGGCTCGACGTAGCCGAAGGTGTGCCAGTACAGGAAGTTCAGCTCCTGGGGGTAGGCCACGTAGGCGTGGTACATGTGCTTGCACAGGTCGTCGAAGCGCTGGCGCGTGGGGGCCGCGGGGTCGTCCTTGTCGGCCAGCTCGCACACCGCCACGTTGTAGCAGTAGACGAACACCGCCTCGATCAGGTCCTCGCGATCCTTGAAGTAATGGTAGAACGTACCCGCGCCCGTATGCGCGCGCTCAAACAGAAGAGGAAGCGTGAGCGCGCGAATGCCGCTCTCGCTCATGATGGCCAACGCCGCGTCTCTCATGTCCTCGTACTTACCCACGAACTCTCACCAGCTTCCCTTCTCACAGCGTGCGATTATACGTTGGGGCAAATACGCGTAAATTTAGAAAGATGTTTCCATCGGAGCTACCTCGGGCAGCGCGCCTCTCACGCACCGCCCGCTGCCGCTCGGTCTGCTCTGCGCGCCGCTCACGCAGACGCGCCACCCGCCTTCCCGCCTCAAGCCGAGCGCGCGCAAGACGACGGAAAAGCGGGACGCGCCCCGTCAGCCTTGCGCCGGCGGGGTGGTCGGAACGCTACAGCGTGATGACCTTCGCCGCCTCCTGCATGCGTCCCAGGATGTCGTACATGTTGGACACCTCTCCGGCCTTCAGGCTCTCCTTCACGCCGTAGAAGTCGAGGCAGGTGCCGCACACGAGCACTTCGGTGCCCTTCTCCTCGAGCGCGTGCACGCTGTCGATGATCTGCTGCTCGTCACCCGCCACGAGCTTCACGCCGGAGTTCATGAACAGCAGGCTCGCCGGCACCTCGTCGCTCTCGGAGAGCGTGTAGAGCGCCATCTTCATGAGATTGTAGCCGAGCTCGCCGTCGCCTTCGCCCACGTGGTCCTTCCCCACGAACACCGCGTATCCGCAGCCGCCGCCCACGGAGCAGGCCGAGCCCGCTGAGATGGCCGCGGCCAGGTCGGGCTCGGCGGGAGCGGTGCCGTCGCCCTCGGAGAACGTCATGAGCCAGCCGCCCTCGATGACGTCGCACGCCACCGCAAGGCCGGTCTTCTTCCCCAGGCGCGTGAGGTTCTTCACCGCCGTCTCGTTGTCAACCTGGACGGCCAGGTCGTGGCAGCCCGCGTCGATCTCCTTCTTCGCCATCACGAGCGGCATGGGGCAGGGCTTGCCGAACCCGTCGAGAATCTTGGTCATGGTTGAGCTTCCTTTCCTTCACGGCGCGCGGGCGATGGCCCGCCGCATCCTTGGCTACAGGGCGCAGACGCGCTCGTAGGTCTTGTCACCGGCGGCGCGGTAGAGGGAGGCCAGGCCCGTGTCGCGCTTCGCGCCGAAGATGCGCGCGAGCACCTCCTCGGGGTCGGGCGCGTCGAACTTCACGGCGATGCCGCAGCCCGCGCTGATCGCCGTGGGCACGGGGATGGTCTGGAAGTCCACGCTGCCCGAGGCGAGCGTCTTTGACGCCGCCATGGCCGCATGGGTCGACTCGAATGCGATCACGTACGTTGACACGAAACCCTCTTCCCTTCCGCTTCCTGCTGCTTCCTGCTGCTTCCTGCTGCTTCCTGCTGCTGGCCTGGGACCGGCTTCCGCTGGCCCGGGGCTGGCTTGCGCTGGCCCACGCTGAGCCTCCGCTGGCCCCCGCTGAGCTTCCGCTGCGCGGCCGCCCGCGCCCCTTCGCCACGCGTCAGCCCGCGCTTCCCTCGCACCGGCCTTGCTTCGCACCAGCCTACAGCATTTCGACGAAGGCCGCTATGCGCGTGTCGACCTGCCCTTCGCCGCCGTCGAGCCGATGTCAACGCCCACGCGATACGTCATGCGCGATCACCTCCAGGGCCTCCAGGCACGCGTCCACTTCCTCCTCGGTGTTGAAGGCGCCGAAGCTCACGCGCACGGCGCCCTGGGACTCGGTGCCGAGCGCGCGGTGCATGAGCGGCGCGCAGTGGGCGCCCGCGCGCGTGCAGATGCCCCACTCGGTCGCCAGGCGGTCGGCCACGAGGGCCGAGTCGGCCTCGCCCACGTTGAGCGCCACGATGCCGCAATGCCCCGCAGCCTCCCCGCCGCCGAGCACGCGCACGCCCGGCATGCGCACGAGGCCCGCGCGCAGGCGCTGCACGAGGCACGCCTCGTGCGCGGCCACGTCGGCCATGCCGCGCGCCTGCAGGTACGCCACGCCCGCCGCCAGGCCCGCCAGGCCGTGCGCGTTGAGCGTGCCCGCCTCGAGGGACTCGGGCATGAAGCGCGGGTGGCGCTCGTCGAAGCTGTGCGTGCCCGAGCCGCCCTCCAGAAGCGGCGGCACGTCGGTGCCCGCGGCCACGCACAGACCGCCCGTGCCCTGCGGCCCCATCAGGCTCTTGTGGCCCGTGAAGCACAGGACGTCCACGCCGAGCGCCGCCATGTCGACGGGAAGCGCGCCGGCGGTCTGCGCCGCGTCGAGGATCACACGCGCGCCGGCCTCGTGCACAACGTGCGCGACGCGCGCGGCGTCGTACACGTCCCCCGTGAGGTTCGAAGCGTGCGTGAGCACCACGAGATCAGCGCCACGCACCAAACGCTCGAGCGCGGCGTAGTCGAGCGACCCGCGCGCGTCATGCGGCGCCACGCGCACCTCGCAGCCGCGCTCGTCGCGCGCGGCGAACAGCGGGCGCAGCACCGAGTTGTGCGACGCCGCCGTGGTCACCGCCACGCCGCCTTGCGGCAGAAGCCCGCGGATGGCGATGTTCAGGACCGCCGTGGCGTTCGCCGCGAACGCCACGCGGTCGGCGCCCGGCGCGCCGAGCAGGCTCGCCACCGCGTCGCGCGCCTCGTACACGGCGAGCCCCGCGGCCAGGGAGGCCGGGTGCACGCCGCGCCCCACGCCGCCGAACGACGAGAGCGCCGCCGTCACCGCGCGGGCCACCTCGGGCGGCTTCTGCAAGGTGGTCGCCGCGTTGTCAAAGTAGATCATCGTCGTCATCCTCGTCTCACAGGTCGAGCAGCACCACGCCCTCAGCCTCGATCCCCTCGGCTTCGAGAACGGCGCGCACGGCGTCGGCGGCCGCAGATGCGACCTCCGCGCCGCCCTCGGCCGGCTCGCGCCACGCGAAGCCGCAGCCCGCGGAGAGCTGGCGCGGGATGGGGGCGAGCCGCCCGCGCAGGCCGTGCCGCACGCCCGCCTTCTGCATGGCGAGCGCCGCCGTGGTCGTGTAGAACGTCGCTACGACGTGCGGCGTCGCCTTCCCCATTCCGCTGCCCGCCTCCTCTCGCCTTCGCCTGCCCTCGCCTCTCGCCTTCGCCTACCTTCGCCCGCCCTCGCTACTTGATGGTGATCGCGAAGTCGGCGCCGAGCTCCTCGACCACGGCCTCGCGCTTGGCCTTCCGCGCCACGTTCCTCACGTTGTCGCGCGCCGTGGCCGAGCTCACGAGCACGCGCACTTCCTCGCCGTTCGAGGAGCGCACAGCGTCGGTGGCCATCAGCATGGGCTCGGGGCAGGAAAGCCCGCGGGCATCTACTTCGATCATGATATTCCTTTCTCGCCGGGCGCACGCGCCCACCTGTCATTTCCACGCGCTTCGCGCTAGTTGGCCGCCGGAGCGGCCTCGTCGGCGTCGAGCGCCGGAGCCTTCGCCGCAGCAGGCGCCGATGCGGCGGCCTTCTGCCTGCGCACGTTGGCCGCGCCGATCACGAGCAGCACGACGATGCCGCACACGAGCACCAGCTGGCCGGCGAAGGCCGGGCCGCCCGCCACCGCGGCGGTCTCGGCCGTGGCCGCCGCCGCTGCCGCGCCCGCCAAACCGAAGTTGTGGGCGAACGCAGCGCCCACCAGCATGCCGAGGAAGGTGACGGCGCCGTCGCACGAGCCCTGGCCGGCCAGGATCATCTGGCGCAGCGGGCAGCCGCCGGCGAGCACCGCGCCGAGGCCCACGGCGTACAGGCCGAGGATGTTCCACAGGTGCTGGGAGTGCGCGATGGGCTGGCCGTCGAAGCTCAGCTTGAAGTTGCCCGTGGCCAGGTTGTAGATCACCATGACCACGAACATGCCCGCGATGGGCAGAAGCATCTCGAAGTCGCGCACGAGGAACGCGTTGCGCAGGCCGCTCGCGAAGCAGATGCGCGCCTTCTGCGCCAGCGCGCCCACCACGAGCGCGACGACGAGGGCCGCGAGCCACGGCGCGTGCTTGGAGCCGGGGCCCGTCTCGCTCACGACGAACACGGTCGTGGCGACGCTGATCACGAGGCCCACGATGAGCAGGAGGGGCAGCACTGCGCCAGCCGCCTTGTTGGTGTCATACTCGCGCCCGAGCGAGAAGCCGCGCTTCAGGAAGAGCGCGCCGGTGGCCACGCCGAGCACGAAGCCGACGAGGCCCACCCACGCGTTCAGGTCGCCTGCCGCCATGCGGATGACCATGCGCAGCGGGCAGCCCAGAAACACGAGCGCGCCGATCATCATGATGAAGCCGAGCACGAAGCGCGTCATGGGCGACGACCCCGCCGTCGAGCGGTACTCGCGCGTGGCCACCGCGATCAAGAACGAGCCCACCACCAGGCCCACGATCTCGGGACGGAAGTACTGCACGGGGGCGGCGGTGTGCAGCTTGAGCGAGCCGGCCATGTCGCGGATGAAGCAGGCGGCGCACAGCGCCATGTTCGACGGGTTGCCGAGAAACGCCAGGATCGCCAGCCCCACGCCGACGATGAGGCCCACGAGCGCGAGCCCCTTCTTCTGAGTGAACAGGTCCACAAGTTCCTTCTTTCGAAAAACGTCCCTGCAAGACGCCTTTGCCACGCGCACGTCATGCGGCGCGGCGAAAGCGTCGCAGGAGGTCCTAACTGGGAAAACGGTGCAGAAAAAAGACGGGCGCAAGCAGAACCGCGCCCGCGGGCTCCCCTCGGAGCCGCATGCAGAGCAGCGTCCGCGGGCTCTTCCCGAAACCGCAAGCGGAGCAGCCGCGCCTGCGGGCTCTTCTCGAAGTCGCAAGCGGAGCAGCCACGTCCACGGGCTCTCTTCAAGAGCCGCAAGCAGAATAGCCGCATGCGCAGGCTCCCTTCGGAGCCATATGGGAAGCGTCGCCTATGAGCAGAAGCGACGGGCAGCGCAGAATACAGCCCGCCTCGCGACTCCCCTACTATAAGCACGTCCGAAAGCGCGCGACAAGCGTGCAAGGCGCCCATCGGCCCGAATCGCGCGCCCAGAGGGAGCGCGCAAAGCACGCCGAACCATACAATACCCTTCCCTCAGCCCTGCATCACCCACGACACCGACAACGGTGCCTTTTCATCCACCTCAGGAAATTCTGGATGGAAACATCCCGATATCGGCGGTTTCCCGGCAAAAGTGGATGAAAAGGGCCCGTTATCGGCGGTTTCAAGGGGCTAGACCACCGATAACGACCTTGTTTCATCCACGTTTTGGTGCGTGGTGGATGAAAAGATGTCGTTATCGGTACTTGACGGACCCTGCCACCTGTCGAGCGCCGCTGCTCGCCAGCCCTTGCCGCCCGCCGAGCCTTGTCATCTGCCGAGCGCCGCTGCTCGCCGGCCCTTGTCGCCCGCCGAGTCTTGCCCCCCTGTCGACCGCCGCCGGATGCTCTACCACGCGTGCTTTCCCGTCGTCAGCAGGCTGTCGATATCCTCGAAGGCGTTCTCGATGCGCTCGCTGTGGTACATCTCGTAGTTGTCGTATATCTCCTGCGTAATGCCATGAGCATCCCACTGGTCGAATGCGCTCGTCGCGGTCACGCCCTTCTCCTCCGCGTATTTCTCAAGAAGGAAGATGAAGAACTCCATTTCGTTAGGCACACTCATCCCTCCTTATGTAAAGGGAGTTGCGCGGATCACCTGTGACTTGCTCGCTTTCCCACATATCGAAAATCCCCGCAGGGGAGAACTCCAGCATCTCGAGCTCAGGGTCAAGGTACATCCGATACGCCTCAGAGTGCAGATACGACTCCAGCGCCTCCATGGGCGCAATGCCATACTTCTCGACGATACGCCCCACCACTGCATTGTCATAGTAGCTGTTAATGTGCGACCGAATGCCCATCACGCCCTCACCACCTCACGAAACCTCAGCAAGTCGATTGCTCTTTGAGTTTTGAACGCATACTGATCCTTGAGGTTTTGCGGAAGCAAGCGGCGTATCGTTTCTTCTTCCGTGTACACCTCGGCGAAGAAGAGACTCAAGACCGGCATGGTGGCATCGTTTGCCACGGGGCCTATCGCAATATCCCAATTATCTGACTTAATGCGCCCGAACCTATTATCGCCGACGAATTTGAGCCAATCCACCGTAGCGTCCTCGAAACGCAGAACGCTCAACTCAGGCAGACGTGATTCATCGAACTCAAACGACGAAACCGTGGGAATCCCCTTGCCGCGCCTTTTCGCGGTGAGAACCGCCCACCGAGCGGCTTGGTCATAGCTGCTCGTCAAGTAGAACCCCGCCCCGAAGTCGAGACGTCTATCCGATTTTAGAAGCTTGGGGTTTCGCACCTCAACGTTGCTCCCGTGATAAAGCTCCATGCCGAGCTCGCCTCCTCGCTTCGGTCTTCGCATCCTCCCGTCAGAAGCGCCTGTCGCTTTTCGCCATTATAGCTCCTATCGGGCTCGCGTCTGCAATCCCCCTCCCGCAGCCCTGAATCACTCACGACACCGACAACGGTGCCTTTTCATCCACCTTAGGAAAATTCTGGATGGAAACATCCCAATATCGGCGGTTTCCCGGCGAAAGTGGATGAAAAGGGCCCGTTATCGGCGGTTTCAAGAGGCTAGACCACCGATAACGGCCTTGTTTCATCCACGTTTTGGTGCGGGGTGGATGAAAAGACGCCGTTATCGGTGCTTGCCAGGCCCTGCCGCCTGTCGAGCGCCGCTGCTCGCCAGCCCTTGTCGCCCGCCGAGCCTTGTCATCTGTCGAGCGCCGCTGCTCGCCGGCCCTTGTCGCCCGCCGAGCCCTGCCTCCTGTCAATCCTTGGCATCTGCCGGACCCTGACGCCTGCCAGCCCTTTCGCCGCTCGCGCCGCTTCCGCGATAAACTGCCGTTTTTGCCGTAAAGGCCCCTGACGATTTCCCCATACGGGTATACTCAGAATTCGATGTTTCCCGACGTCGCGCAAAACCCCGCGCGGCGTCGGGTGCGCGCCCTTGCGCCCAGAGCCTTGGCGCGGAACCCTCAAGCAGCGAACGGAGCACCTATGACCACCTCTTCCCTCAACGAGCGGCTTCGGAGCCTTCCGAGCGTCGACGACGTCCTGGCGAGCTCGCTGCTCGACCACATGCGCGCCGTGCTCCCCCACGCGGCGCTTCTGGGCGCGGTGCGCGAGGCGGTGAGCTGCGCGCGGGCTGACCTGCGCGCGGGGCGCGAGGCCGACGTCGCCGTCGACGCCGTGGCCGCGCAGGCGCGCACGCTCGCCGAGCGCATGCTCATGCCGTCTCTGCGCCACGTGGTGAACGCCTCGGGTGTGATCGTGCACACCAACCTCGGGCGCAGCGTGCTCGCCGAGAGCGCCGTGGCAGCCGTGACCGAGGTGGCGCGCGGCTACTCCACGCTCGAGTACGACACGGAGGGCATGTGCCGCGGGAGCCGCCACGCCCACTGCGAGCAGCTCATCTGCGAGCTCACCGGCGCCGAGGCGGCCATCGCGGTGAACAACAACGCCGCGGCCGTCATGATGGTGCTCTCCGAGTTCGCCGCCGGGCACGAGGCCGTCGTGTCGCGCGGCGAGCTGGTGGAGATCGGCGGATCGTTCCGCATCCCCGACATCATGGAGCTCTCCCGCGCGCGCATGCGCGAGGTGGGCACCACGAACAAGACGCATGCGTTCGACTACGAGCGCGCCATCAGCGACGACACCGCCATGCTGCTCAAGGTGCACACGTCGAACTACCGCATGATCGGCTTCACCGAGAGCGTGAGCGCCCGCGAGCTGCGCCGCATCGCCGACGCCGCCACGTCCGCGCGCCGCACGCGCGACGCCTCCGCGCCCGGCATCCTGGTGTACGAAGACCTCGGCTCGGGCGCGCTGCTCGAGATGCGCAGCCTCGGCGAGCACGCCGAGCCGACCGTGGGCGCCTCGCTCGCGGCGGGATGCGACCTCGTGTCGTTCTCAGGCGACAAGCTCCTCGGCGGCCCGCAGGCGGGCATCGTCGTCGGGTCGGCCGAGCTCATCGGGCGCCTGAAGAGAAACCCGCTCGCCCGCGCGCTGCGCCTCGACAAGATGACGCTCGCCGCGCTCGAGGCCACGCTGCGCCTCTACCTCGACCCCGAGCTGGCGCGCGCCGAGATCCCCACGCTGCGCATGCTCGAGGCGCCCGCCGAGCAGGTGCGCGAGCGCGCCTGCGCGCTTGCGGCCCGCATGCGCGCCGTGCTGCCGGAAGGCTGCGCCGACGTGGCGGTGGTCCCCGAGATCAGCCGCGCGGGCGGCGGGGCGCTGCCCATGCGCGACATCGACACCTACGCCGTGCGCCTGGGCTTCGCGCGCGGCAGCGCGCAGGAATGCGAGGAGTACCTGGTCAGGGTTAACCCCGTGCCCATCATCGCGCGCATCCACCAGGAGGCGCTCCTGTTCGACGCGCGCACCATCCTCGGCGAGGGCGAGGTCGGCGAGATCACGCGCGCGCTGGCAGCCTACTTCGCGCACGTCGCGCACGCAGGCGACGAGAGGAGCGCCTTATGAGCGCCGCGCAGCCCTCAACCACGCCTCCGTCCTCGCCCTCCCCTTCGCCTTCGCCCTCGCCCTCACCCGCGCCCTCCCTGATCCTGGGCACCGCCGGGCACATCGACCATGGCAAGTCGTCGCTCGTGCGCGCCCTCACCGGCACCGACCCCGACCGCCTGGCCGAGGAGAAGCGCCGCGGCATCACCATCGAGCTGGGATTCGCCCAGCTCAAGCTTCCGAGCGGACGCGCCCTGGGCGTGGTCGACGTCCCCGGGCACGAGAAGTTCGTGCGCCACATGGTGGCAGGCGCCACCGGCGTCGACGTGGCGCTGCTCGTGATCGCCGCCGACGACGGCATCATGCCGCAGACCGTCGAGCACATGGCCGTGCTCGAGATCCTCGGCGTGCGCACCGCCGTGGTGGCGCTCACCAAGGTCGACCTGGTTGACGAGGAGTGGCGCGCGTTCATGGAGGACGAGGTGAGGTCGCGCCTGGCCAGCGGCCCGTTTGCGAACGCGCCCGTCATAGGCGTGTCGAGCCGCACGGGCGAGGGGCTCGACGAGCTGCGCGCCGCGCTCGACGAAGCGTGCCGCCATGCGCAGCGCACCAAGGGGGCGGGGCCCGCGCGCCTGCCCGTCGACCGCGTGTTCACCGTGAAAGGCTTCGGCACCGTGGTCACGGGAACGCTGTGGAGCGGCACGCTTTCGGAAGGCGACGCGCTGAGCGTCCTGCCCTCGGGCCGCGCCACCCGCGTGCGATCGGTGCAAATGCACGGCATCGCGTGCGAGCAGGCCGCGGCGGGCAACCGCGTGGCCGCGAGCCTCGCGGGGCTCTCCACCGATGACGTGCGCCCCGGCGACTTTCTGTGCGCGCCGCAGGCGGCGAGCACATCGGACCGCTTCGACGCCGCGTTCACCTACCTCGACCCGCTCGCGTTCGGCCGCCCGCTCAAGACCGGCGCGCGCGTCCACGTGGCGCACGGCACGCGCGAGGTCCTCGGGCGCGTGCTGCTCATGGACGGCGCCGCGTCCATGAACTCGGGAGAGCACGCGTTTACGCAGATCAGGCTTGAAGAGCCGCTCCCTGTGGCCTACGGCGACCAGTTCGTCGTGCGCTCGTACTCCCCCGTGCACGTCATCGGCGGCGGCACGGTCCTCAGCCCGCACCCGCGCCGGCGCACCAACCTCGCACCCGAGGAGCACGTCCTGCTCGAGGCGCTGGCCGAAGGCGACGTGGACGCGGCCGTGGGGGCGCACCTCAAGCTGGCCGCGCTCCCCGAGACGGCCGACGATGTCGCGCGCGCCTGCGGGCTTGACGAGGAGCAGGTGCGCGCGAGCCTTGCGCACCTGCACGAGGCGGGAGGCGTCGCCGTGCTCGGCGCGCGGCCCGCGCGGTACGCGCCAAGCGCGCTCGTGCAGAAGACGCTCGCACGCATGGAGCGGGCGCTGCTGAACTTCCACACGGCGAACCCGCAGGCCACGGGGCTTTCCAAGGAGGCGCTGCGCCAGCAGGTGGCTCACCTCGCCGACGCCGGGTGCTTCGGCGCGCTGCTCGACGAGGCGGAGCGGCGCGGCATCGCAGCCCACGCCGACGGCGAGGTGAGCCACCCCCGGGCAGGTGCGGGGGCACGCGCCGCCGAGAAGCGCGCCGCAGACACCTTGGAGCAGGCGCTCGTCGAGGCGGGCGTCACCCCGCCCGAGTTGGAGAGCATCGCCTCCGACCTGGGAATCGACCCGGCGATCGCCCGCAAGGCCGCCACGGCGCTCGAGCGCGAGGGGCGCATCGTGCGCGTCGACGCCAGCCGCTGCTACGCCGCCGGCGCGATCGAGCGCTGCCGGGAGGCGGTCGTCGCCCACATCAGCGCGCACGGGCCGTCAACCGCCGCTGACCTCAAGGAGGCCATGGGCGTCTCGCGCAAGTTCGCCATGCCCCTGCTCGAGCTGCTCGACAACACCGGCGTGACCCGCCGCGCAGGCGACCTCCGCACGCTGGTGTAGCGGGCGGACGCGAAGCGAGGCAGAGCGGAGACTCGCAGCCCGCAGCGCCCGAGCCGCCCACAGCAGGCACGGGGCGGGGCAGAACGCGCGCGGAGCCCGCAGCGCCCGAGCCACTCGCGCCTGTCGAACACTCGCCGCGCGCCGTCGACTGGAAGGCGATTTCCACGCAGCGCAGGCGCATTCCGCGCTATTATCGACAGGGTTCGGGCAAGCGGGCGCAGGCGCGCAACGCGAGCGCCCGACCGCACGTCACGGGGAGACGGATGGGGCCTGGTGGCTCCCGCGGCCTTCAAAGCCGTTGTGAGACGCGCAGAACGTCTCGGGTGTGTTCGATTCGCACACGTCTCCGCCAGCATCCGCAAGCCCGCAGCACGCACGCTGCCTGAGTCCACGCGAGGATCGCCATGCCCCACCCCAACGAAGCCGCCAGACCTGCCGGAGCCGTCGAGCCCGCCAGGCAAGCCGAGCCTGCCGAATGCGCCCCACTCACCAAGCAAACCGAGCCCTCCGATCACGCCCCGTCCGCCGACCTCGCCGAGCCCTCGGCTCGCGCGCTCACATCCGAGGTGCTCGCGCGCCACGAGCGGCGGCACAACTGCGCGCAGTCGGTCGCCTGCGCGTTCTCCCGCTTCACGCCCGTAGACGAGGACACGCTCTTCCGCATGATGGAGGGGTTCGGCGCGGGCATGGGCGGCAACGCCGAAACCTGCGGCGTGGTGTCGGCCGGCGTGGCCGTCATCAGCGCGTGCGCGAGCGACGGAAGCGCCCAGCGCACCACCAAGGAGCACACCTACGAAGTGGCGAAGGAGTTCACGGAGGCGTTTCGCGCCGCGCACGGCACCACCTGCTGCCGCGAGCTGAAGGAGCTCAGCAGCGTGCCCGCCCCGCACCGCTGCGACGCCTACCTGGAGAGCGGCGCGCGGCTGCTCTTCGAGTCCCTCCAGAAGCACAACCTGGCATAAGCGCGCAGACGTCAACGCGAAGCTGACGCCTGAGCCCACGCGCAGGCTCAGACCAGCGCCATGCCCACATCACGGCACGTGGATAGCGCACATGCGAGAAAGCGCGTAAGCTTGACCGCAAGGACACGCCCGCGCGAGGAGGAGGGGTCATGTGCATACCATGCGTCATGTGCGGCGCCTGCATGAGCGCCGCAGGGCAGGCCGCCGATGACGGGCTCTGCCCTGCCTGCGGCGCGCCCGTGGAGCCCGGCGCCGTCAGCTGCCCGTCCTGCTACACGTTCCTCGGTCAGCGTCCCGCCGCTTCCGCCAGGCCCGCCGCGCATGTCGGACCTTCCGAGTCCACCGAACCTTCCGAGTCCGCCGCCTCCGCCGGACTCCCCGCTTCCGTCAAGCCCGCCGCCTCCGCCGGACTCCCCAAACCCGTCGAGCCCTCCGAGTCCGCCGCCGAAAGCCTCACGTCGTCGAGCGCCGAGGAGACCCGCGCGACCTCCTGACGGATGATCCAGCCGAGCGAGTCGTGGATCACGTTCTCGAACGGCGAGACCTGCTCGGCGGTGCGCCCGATCGGCGCGTAGTTCAGACGCTGGATGTAGCGCGATATGAACGCGCCCGTGAAGAAGTCCGCGAGGAAGGCGACCGAGCTTCCTCGGTCGATGCGCATGCGCAGGCTCTCGCGCGAGATGGCGCTGCACTTCGCCAGCTCGCGGTCGATCAGGTAGCGGATGTCGTCAGTCAGGGCAGGGCGGTACAGCTCAAGCAGGTAGTGCTCGAGCGTCCCCGGCCCCAGCGACGAGAGCACGTTGCGATAGTACGCGCGACGGCGCTCGAAACAGCTGTACGCCGCGTCGAAGAACAGCGCGTTGTAGATGCGGCCGTCCTCGTCCACGTTGCGCACGTAGTAGGGAAACGCCGCGTATCGGTCGTCCGACGCCTCGTACACCAGCTGGCCGGACTCGAACGTCTTCTCCAGCTTGCAAGCGAGCTCGTAGCGGAACAGCCAGACGACGAGCTGGCTCTTGTCGGAGAAGTGGTAGTAGAACGTCTTGCGATGCTTGCCCAGCTGGTCGACAACCATGTTGACGGTGATGCGGTCAAGCGGCATCGCTTCCGCGAGCTCGGCGAACGACTCCGCCAAGCTCAGCTTCGCCTCAACGTTTCTTCGAACCACAGCGCCCCCCTGTCTCTCGGTAAGCACCCGCGCGGCGCCCGCCAAAGCAGGCGCGCCCGTCAGAACGAGCGCGCCGGCCGAAGACGCTGCGTCGTCTATTCCTCACCCTGCGGTGATCGGGGCGCGGGCGGCGGCACCGGAGCGCCCGGGGCCGCAGGCACGCCCGGGGCGCCCGGGGCAGCCGGGGCCGCCGGCATGCCCGGCGCACCCGGGGCCGCCGGCGCACCTGGAGCGCCCGGACGCGCGACGCCTGCCGGCGGGCGCATCATGGCCCCGCACTCAGGGCACGTGCCGTCGGGGTTGGGCATGACGACGATATAGCAGCCGGGGCACACGATCTCGCCTGCCGCGGCCTCAGGAGGTCGGAAGCACATGGAAGTCTCCTACCACTCGCAGTTGGTCATCAGGATGAAGTTCCCCGCCGTCGAGGACCACTCCTCGAGTTTGAACGGGTCGAGGCCCGTCTTCTCCGCCAGCTCCCCGCGCGAGTCGACGTGCTTGGCAACCTCGTAGAACTCCTCGATGGTGGCAATGCCCTGCTCGTTCAGCTTCTCGATGCCCTCGGGGGTGATTCCAAACAGCTTGTCCAGTTCGGCAGCCATGGCGGCCATCCTTTCCTCGAATCGGCTCTGCGAGCGCGCCCAGAGCACCTGGAGCACCCGGAGCACCCAGGGCGCCCGAAGGCCCAAGCTCGGGCGCGCTCGCCTCGTTCTCGCTCGTCAACCGAAGCTCAAGCGATCCTAGTCCTCGCAGCGGTACACCTTCACGGCGACGCCCGTCTGCTGCCACGCGCCGATGAGCTGGTCGAGCGAGTTGGGGTCGTCGTCCAGAAGCACGTTGGCGTTCGACTCGAAGGCGCCGAACAGCGACGGGTACGCCTCCTCCTTCTCGGGGAACCACCAGTCATGCTGCACGCTGATGACGCGCGGGTCCACGCTGGAGGTCTTGCGCGCGCGCTGCTTGATGCGGCCCATGTGCGTCTCGATCCAGCACCAGTCGCCGTCGCAGATATCCAGGTCAACCGCCGTCGACGGGTGGATGTCGAAGATGGGGTCGGGATGCAAGTCGCGGTACGGCCCCGGCTGGCGGTGCTCGGAGTGGTAGAACGGCATGAAGCGCGCGCCCGTGATCATGACGAGCGGATACTCGCCTGCCCACTCGGGATGGTTCTCCACGCTGGCCGCCGGGTACTCGAAGTGCGGCAGCGGGTCGAACGGCAGGCCCGTCTCCGCGGCGAGCTTCTCCACCACCGACGACTTGAGCTCCACCTTGCCCGACGGCGTGAGGAACTTGAACCCGGGCTCCTTGTACTTCTCGAACTTCTTCTGGCCGGCCATGTACTTCACGTCGTTGTAGAACTTCTCATGCGTGAGCCCCATGGGCGCCAGCTGGAAGTCGAGCATGTCCTCGGCCTTCGGGCCCCACCACTTGTCCTTTTGCCCCAAGCGGACGGCCAGGCCGTAGAAGAACTCGTAGTCGTCGCGGAAGTCGATGTCGGCGCCGCCCTCGAAGCGGTCGATCACGCGCGCCTGCGCGCCGAAGTACATGGGGCGGTGGTTCATGACCGCGTAGCAGTTGTCGGGGCGCTCGAGCCACGTGGCCGCCGGCAGCACGTAGTCGGCCAGGGCGCCGGTGGGCGTCATGAAGTAGTCATGCACCACCAGAAGGTCGAGGTTCATGAGCGCCTCGACCACGAGCTTCGTGTTGGAGAACGCCATGACCGGGTTGTCAGCCTGCACGATGAGCGCGCGCACCGGGTACGGGTCGCCGTCGCGCATGGCGCGGAACAGAAGCGGCGCGTTGGAGTACGGGTAGAACGACGGGTACGCCTGCGAGATGACGTCCCAGCCCTTGAACGTGAGGCCCGGGAAGCGGTCGTTCCCGATCATCTTGTCGCGCTGCTCCTGGGAAAGCGCGTAGTGCTCGTAGAACGCCGGTGGGAAGCGCGACGGCGGGGCCAGCTGATCGCCGCCCTTCTTGTCGAGGTTGCCCGTGATGGCGCGCAGGATGGCCTTGGCCTGGATGGCGCTCGAGGCGTTGATGCCGCTCGCGTCGCCGCCCTTCTGGCCCCACGGCAAACACGCCGGCTTGATGGTGGCGTACATGCGCGCGGCCTGGACGATCTTGTCAGCGGGAATCCACGTGATCTCGGCGACCTTCTCGGGCGGGTACTCGGCTGCGCGCGCGGCGAGCTCGTCGAAGCCGATGCACCACTCGTCCACGAACTCGTGGTCGTAGAGGTCCTCGGCGATGATGACGTTGATGAAGCCGAGCGCCAGCGCCGCGTCGGTGCCGGGGCGGATCTGCAGCCACAGGTCGGCCTGCTGGGCCACTTCCGAGCAACGCGGGTCGATGACCAGCAGCTTCGCGCCGCGCTCCTTGCGGTTCGTGTCAACCCAGTGCCACAGGAGCGGCTCGGAGGCGATGGTGTTCCGACCCCACAGGACCACCAGGTCGGCGTTCACCCAGTCGGACTTGTCCGAGCAGAAGCCGCCGTAGGTGCAGGGCTCGAGCCACATGTCAGAGCTGTAGCAGATGGTGCCGTTGCCGCCGGTGTTCGGGCTGCCGAACAGGTTGGTGAACTTGTAGTGCAGCCAGCTCCACGTGCGCGCCGTGCCCTCGGTGAAGGCCAGCGTCTCGGGGCCGTACTCGTCGCGCAGGGAGCTCAGCTTCGCGGCGATCTCGTCGAACGCCTGGTCCCACGTGATCTCCTCCCACTGGCCGGCGCCGCGCTCGCCGACGCGCTTGAGCGGGCGGCGCAGGCGGTTCTCGTTGTACACGAAGCCGTCGAGGAAGCGGCCCTTCTCCAGGCGCGAGCACACGTACCCCTTGTTGTGCGGGCAGTCGGGGTCGCCCTTGATGTCGACGATGCGCCCGTCCTTCTTCGTGACCAGCACGCCGCAGCGCACGTGGCAGAAGAAGCAGCCGGCCCTCAGGACCTCCACGTTCTCATCAGCGCATCCAGAGACTTCCACGTTCTCGTTCTCAGCCATGACTCTCTCCTTTTGATAGGATACCGACCGCGGTCGCCGTCGGTGCAGACCGAAAGAATCCCCCTTTCCCTCGCCGCAGATCATGGCTCCACTATAGAAGCCGCGCGCGACCAGCCGCCATGGCCAAAAGTACCCCGGCGGCTAGTTTCGCGCGGCGCTGATGCGCGTGTACCGGGCGCCTGCCGGGCGCAAGCGCCAACGCGGCGCCGGCGCCGCAGCCCGCGCGCCCCGTCTCGCCTGGGCGCCTGCCGCGCCCCCGTGCCGCGCGCCCTACCTCAGCTGGCTCACCAGGTTGTCGGTCTCGCGAGCGATGCGCATCTCCTCGTCGGTGGTCACCACGCAGATCTTGATGGGGCTGTCGTCGATGGAGATCACGCGGTTCATGCCGATGGCGCCCTCCACGTTGTTGCGTTCCTTGTCCAGGATCATGCCCATGTGCGCCAGCCCGCGGAAGATGCGCTCGCGCAGGTCAGCCGAGTTCTCGCCGATGCCCGCCGTCATCACCACGGCGTCGGTGCGCGTCATGGCGGCGTAGTAGCTGCCGATGGCCTTCTGCACGCGGTACACGTACATGTCGATGGCGAGCTCCGCGTGCTCGTCGCCGCGCGCGGCCGCGTCGAGCACATCGCGCATGTCGCCGCTCGAGCCCGCGATCCCCAGGATGCCGCTCTTGCGGTTCAGGACCTCGTCCATCTCGTCGAACGTGATGCCCTCGCGGCGCATGATGTAGGTGATGATGGCCGGGTCGATCGAGCCCGAGCGCGTGCCCATCATGAGGCCCTCGAGCGGCGTGAAGCCCATGGTGGTGTCGATGGACTTTCCGTGGTTGACCGCCGTGATGGAGCCGCCGTTGCCCAGGTGGCACGTGATGAGGCCCAGGTCGCGCAGGGGCCGCCCGAGCAGGTTCGCCGCCTGCTGCGCCGCGTAGCGGTGACTCGTGCCGTGCGCGCCGTAGCGGCGGATGGAGTACTCGTCGTAGTAGCGCATGGGCAGCGGGTACATGTACGCCTTCGGCGGCATGGTCTGGTGGAACGCCGTGTCGAAGACGGCCACCTGCGGCGTGTTCGGCAGGAGGTTCCGCGTCATGTCGATGCACGCGTCAGCCGGCGGGTTGTGCAGGGGCGCGAGCTCCTCGCACTTGGCCAGGTTGGCGCGCGCCTCGTCGTCGATAAGCGTGGCCTTGGTGAAGAACTCTCCGCCCGCCACGATGCGGTTGCCGATGGCGTCGATCTGATCGAGGCCGCTGATGGGGCTCTCCGGGTCGTCCACCATGATGTCGAGCAGCTTGCGCAGGCACTGCTCAACCGTGAGCCCCGCCACGTTGTACGTGACCTTCTGGAAGTCGGGCGCGAACGACACGTTCATGAACGCGCGCTCCGTGCCCACCTTCTCGGCCAGGCACTTCATGCGCGCGTCCTTGCCCTCGGTCTCGATGAGCTGCGACTTGAGCGAGGAGCTCCCCGCGTTCACCACGAGCACTAGCATGCGGCATCATTCCTCTCAGGCGTCGGGATCACGTCGGAAAACGCGTACTCCGCGTCAGAGGCGATCACCAGGTAGTTGTCCTTGTCGCTGAACCGCTCGTCAGACGCGAAGGTCACCGTCACGTGCGCGAAGAGGCGGTCCAGCTCGTTGATGAGGCGGATGAGGTGGCGGAACTCCCGCCACTCGGGCCCGCTCACCACGTTCACCAGGTAGAGGCCGCCCGGGTTCAGGCGGTCCTTCACCGCGCGCACGCCGGTGGCGCCCGCCAGGTCGGCGACCGCGGCAGCGCCCGCGAACGCGTCGTTGCAGATGGCGTCGTAGCGCTTCTCGCAGCCGGCGAGGTACCCCAGGCCGTCGTCGACGACGAGGTTGAAGCGCTGCGCCGATCCCTCGCACGCGCTGAGCTCGCGCTCGAGCTTGTCGACGAAGAAGAAGCGCCGCGCGATCTCGGCGATGGCGGGATCCGACTCCACCACGTCGACGCGCAGGCCGGGCCGCGTCATGAGCGCGTGCTTGGGCCACGCGCACCCGCCGCCCCCGATCATGAGCACGTCGCGGATGGCGAAGGGGACACCGGCGGGTTGGGCGCCGTCGGCGGGGCGAGTGGCGCCAACGGGCTGGGCGGCGCCGACAGGCTGGGCGCCCTCGGCGTCGGCGCCGACAGCCGCTCCTGCGTCCGCGCCCGCAGCCTCGAACATGCGGTCGAAGGCACGGTGGTACTCGAACACCGGCTCATGCCAGCGCTCCCCCAGGTAGGTGGCGGACTGGTACGCACCGCCCACGTTGAGCACGCGAATGCACTCGCCGTCCTCGGCGCACACGGTGTACACCCGCGCGAGCCCCGCGTCCGTGCGCCGCACGTGCGGGTCGAGCTGGAGCAGCTTGCGCACCGCCAGCGCGTTCGCCGCCGTCACGCCGACGCCCGCCGCCACGAGCGCCGCGCCCTTCGCGCGTCCCGCCAGGCCGGCAACTCTGCCCGCGCCCGTCTTCGCCATAGCACGCCCCCTTCCCGAAGCGCGCCCGCAAGGGCGCGTCGTCTTTCAGCTCATCCCATGATACCTGCTGGATCCCCCGAACGGCGCGACGTTGCCCCATCGCGTTCACGCGATGGCAACTATCATCACGGTATCGGCGGCGTCACCACAGCACAGTCACCACGGCACCGAGCACCACGGCGCCGCCCAGCTCATACTGCCTAGCAGGCGAGCATGTCGGACGCCACCTGCGCGGCCGCGTCCTCGCCCGCCAGGGCCTCAAGCACCGCGAGTGCGAACGGCAGCGACTTCGCCGGTCCGCTTCCCGTGATGAGGTTGCCGTCGCGCACCACGTCGTCGGGCTGGTACGCGCCCGCGGGGAACACGTCCTCACAGCTCGGGTAGCATGTGGCGCGGCGGCCGTCGAGCAGGCCCAGGTGCGCCAGGAGCATAGGGGCGGCGCAGATGGCCGCGACCAGGCGCCCCTCCTCGAGCTGGGAAGCGAGCGCCGCGCGCAAGGGCTCGCAGTCGGAGAGGTTCTCGTAGCCCCTCATGCCGCCCGGCAGGATGATCGCGTCGAAGCTGCCCAGGTCAACGTCGCCGTCGGACACCGCCACGTCGGCCGTGACGGGTACCCCCTGTGCCGAGCTCACCTCGCGCGTGGGCATGACCGACGCCGTGACCACCTCCACGCCTGCGCGGCGCAGCACGTCAACCGAAGTCAGAGCCTCAATCGTCTCGAAGCCCCCGCCCAGCATGACCGCCACCCGGCAGTCCTCGGCAGCCTTGCACTCCACAGCGCATCCCATAGCGTCCCCTTCCTCACAGCACCTGCGAACAGCACTTGCAGTTGGCCATTCATGAATGCATCGAGCATAACGCCCCGAGGGCACGATCGCCGCGCGAATTCGCAACCTGTCAGATCGACGGCGAAATCTCCATGCGCCGAAGAGCCCATCACCTGATCTCGGCGCCGAAGGGAAGCAAGCTCAGCTTCTCCAAGGAGCGAAGCTTTCTCCTGATCGGCTTTCGCTACGTCCGGAATGGCGAATGCCGATTGGACGTAATAGCGCCTGCCGGCAAGGTTTGCCACGAAGTCCACCTCACGGGTCACAGAGCGGCGAACTCCGCCCTCATCGTACTCCCGGTCCCTAACAACACCGACGTCGACCGAGAAGCCCCGGTAGCGCAACTCGTTGTAGACGACGTTTTCCATCAGGTGATTCTCCTCGTCTTGGCGGAATCCCACCCGGGCGTTGCGCAATCCCACGTCCTCGAAGTAGTACTTGAGCGGCGCGCCGATGTATTTGCGCCCTTTGACGTCATAACGGCTCGCCGCGCTCACCAGGAACGAGTCCTCCAGGTACCCGATATATGACTTCACGGTGTTGAGGCTGATGTCGCTCTTCAGCACGCTCTTGAATGTGGCTTGGATCTTTGAGGCATTGGTGAGCGAGCCGGTAGCCAAGGCGAGCACGTTCAGCTAATGACAAGTTGCCGCCCATGGGAATGCTTTTGTCAATAGAATTACATGCCTCCCAACCAGAAGATGCGCGGCGAAACCTTATACAACCACGCGATTTCCTCCATGGCGCATCTTGAAAACATGTGCTGGCTGACAACCCGCTTTGGCGCCGGCAGTCAGGTGATTGACGGTACCGCGAGGGATTGCCAGTCACCAAATGGCTCGCAAAGGAGAGCTGAAAGCCATCGCCGGCATCGCAAGGTACGAGCTCGACATCGTCGCAGCTCTTTCCAGCGCGGCAGAACTCGCACGGAACGCCCTTCTTGGCAAGCCCGTCGAGCACGTCAACATGCTGTCGGCATAAGCGCAGCAGATGCCATAGGGTCACGCCTAACGGCACGTATCACCCAACGGCAGCATGGCCTGCATTATTTGTCACTTGGCGCATGGCCCTTTGTCGCCTGTGTCCCAAGATGACAAAGAGCACGGGAAGATGGTCGGCTGGTACAACGCGGCAATGTCCGTCATGGGCACGATCATGTCCTTTTGCGCCGGTCTGTTCGCCGTGGGAGGATGGCAGGACGCGTTTAAGGTCTACCTGATCACCATCCCGATCCTCATCATGCTGATCGCCTTCCTGCCGTCGATGAGGCCCAAGGCCATGGCGAGCCAGGCAGAGGGGGCAGCCCAGGACGACGAGAAGGAGGACGAGGTCAAGCCTGGCTGGCGGAAGGCGACGATCCCCCTGACGATTGAAGTGCTCTTCGTCTGCCTGTGCTACTTCACGGTTCTGTACATGATGGCATTGTTCATCGTCGACGGAGGCGTTGGCGACGAGGCTTTCGTCGGCACCGTAGGCGTCAATGAGAATGGCGAGGGCGTTGCCATTGGAAAGAGGAGCCGCTTAAGATGTGGCAAAGGCGACCATGCCCTAGATGGCTCTCCCACGCAAGCGCCTTCCCCGATTGGTATAATCCGCCTCACCAGACAAAGAGCGAAGAGGCGGAAGCTATGGCAAGCGAAGAGAGGGGCCCGTCCACCGAGCCCGTGAAGGCGGAAGAAGGCGCGTTGGCCGCGATCGTCCCCGTGAGCGAGCCGGCCATACGCGACCTTATCTATACGGTACGCGGCACCCAGGTCATGCTCGACAGCGACCTGGCGATGCTTTACGGGGTGGAAACCAGGATCATCAACCAAGCTGTTCGCCGTAACCAAGAACGCTTCCCCGAACACTTCTGCTTTCAGCTGAGCAAGGACGAGTGGGGAGTTTCGAAATCACAAACTGTGACTTCAAAACGGGCAGAGGGCAGCGGCGGACGCCGCAAGCTCCCGAATATGTTCACCGAGCAGGGTGTGGCAATGCTCTCCGCCGTGCTCAGAAGCGAGACTGCCATTCGCGTGAGCGTCCAAATCATGGACGCCTTCGTCGAGATGCGCCACTTCATCGCCGGCAACGCCGCCATGTTCGAGCAAATCCGCGCCGTGGAGCTGTGCCAGCTGGAGTACCAGAGGACGACCGACGAGCGCATCGAGGACGAGGAGTCCGTGCGCGCCGTCCTCGCGCGCCTCGAGAGGTAGGACCCTCGTCCGCAGGGCCTTTTCCGCATTCGGATGTCTCTCATCCCTGATGATCAAAGGGGTGCCTTTCGCATCCCCGCAACCTAGGATCAGTTTCAAAACTTCAAAAATCTTAAAGTTTCGAAACTGATCTGGCGAGAACTATCGCACCCGAAGCCATTGCAATAATAGACAGCACCCCGCGAGGGCAGCGGACAGAACGCCTTATCGCCTTCCCCCACCGCCGCACAAAAAGGGTGGAGCGCCTCAAATTACTCTATTACCGTTAAGCATAGTTTTTGGAGCAATGCGGCTGCGGCGGCTGCGGCCGCAAAGAGCTCCTACCTAATCTCGGCACCGAAGGGGAACAGGCTCAGCTTCGCCAGCTTGAACAGCTGCAAGCCGAACGGGATCCCCACGATGGTGATGCACCACAGCGCGCCGAGGACGGCGTACGAGATCGCCTCCCACAGGCCGATGACCAGCAGCCAGACGATGTTAGCCAGAAGCGACGGCGCTCCCCCGCCGTAGCTGATCTCCTTGCCGAACGGCGCCAGGGTGAGGCTCGCGAACTTGAAGCACTGCCGCCCCAGCGGAATGCCCACGATGGTCACGTAGAAGATGATTCCGGCGAGCACCCACCCCAGAGCCGTGAACAGCCCGCCGAAGATGATCCAGATGATGTTCCCGACTGTGCGCATAGCCTTCCTTCCGTCGTCGCGTGATTCAACACCTCAACGCCATTATCTGGCAATTGCTCAACAGGAGATGCGTTTCACCACTTTAGACGAAACTATCAGGGTCAACCACTGCTTTCCAGATTAAGCTACCCAAACGATGCAATAGACGCAATACGATCATCCCCATGATATGACAGAGGCTCGGATGTCACAACGATGGTCTGGTAAACTATTCGTCACATACTAGGCAAAGCCTAATGGTTTCTCCAGCAACTAAGAGGTTTTTATGAGCGGGCCAAAGTGCTATAAATGCAAGGTTGTCTCCGAAGCGGAGTTACTCCGAAGGGAGAGCGAAGCCCTTGAGCGGCGATGTGAAGCTTTAGTCGGCAAGTGCCAGAAAGCGCTAGCCGAACTCGATAACCCAGACTTTTTATCCATCCCAAAAGCAAAGTCAAATGACCGCGCGGAGCTCATCAAGTGGGAAGACGAACTCCGTTCGACAATATCGAAAATCCAGCTGCAATCTGATAGGGATTACGCAAAAAGAATTGTGGGCAAAATGAAAGGATGCGCCGCCCCACTCGACACCTCCGCAATAAGAATGCACACGCATGCGCCCCAGGCAAATCAACAGGACGATCAAACAAGAATAAGCTTTGAAGAGATCGATAAACTCCTATCAATTATAGCAACCGTGAGAAATAGGCGTAACGCTGCGAGCTTAGTCGAAAGGATAATCAGTCTAAGCAAAAGCGATGACATCGCACAAGCAAGAGGCGATTTGCTGACAGTGAAAACTGAACTGAGTCAACTGCTCTACATTCAAAACCTCAGAGAGCTTGCTGCTAATGAGCTTTTGCGCATTGAAGGTATAACAAACTCTGCCGCTGCAAGAGCACGCGATGTCGCCATCGAAATCTCAACCCAGGCAGAGTACGAAGAGCTCAAACGTTTGATAAAGAAAGCCGAGATAGAACACGCCAAAAAGCAAGACGAAGATTACATCTCGAAGGCTCTCCAGGATGCGCTCGCAGAATTGGGATACAGCCCCCTAGAAAGCTTCGACGTTACAGATTTCGGAAATGTAGTGCTCGCAGAACATCCGAATTACAGTGATTATGCACTTAGAACCCAAATAAACCCGAACAATGGGATGATGTTCACACGAATAGTTGCGTTTGAAGAACATGGCCTCGAAGAGGATACTGAGGTAGAGAAAGCTAGCTGCAGTCAGATTCACGCAATGCGAGAAAAGATGAGCGACCAAGGAATCGAGCTAACGCTGACAAGCGAAAGAGCAGCTGGCACTCGACCCGTAGAGTTAATCGAAAAAGAACGCAAAAAGAGAAGCGACGGCCGAAAGAAGCAGCAGGAGACAGGAATAATCCGTGAACGGTAATTGCCACAACCAAGAAGAGCCCATCCGCCAAAAGAGCGGCGTATCTATCCCAGAATCATGGCTTATGAGCTCAAACCGAGCTGCCCCCCTATGGCTAAGGACCCTTTACGCCTCTCTGCCAATCGCTGCAGTTTGCATCATTTACGGAGAAGTTCATGATCTTCATCCGTTGCATACCGGAGACGCGATTCGCCCCGATACGACAATCAACGCTATCTGGCGAGCACTTACCGAATCGAAATTTGATGGCCTTCTAACTTTTGACCCACTCAGAGGATTAGCAATAGAAAAAAGCTCTGCCGGAAACGATCGTGCAGCTATCATGAAGCATCTTGAAAGCCGCATGGACAAAAAAACTCTTTCAAGATTAATGCAAACGCCATTAGAGAGAGCGGCAAATAGCCGAGGGGAGCAAAGTCCCTCAACTGCTTCCTTCGAGGGGCTGGATGCGATTGCAGAAATTGTGGCACAAAGTAACGACCCCTCGCTCGCTCTCGTAATTGACTACACGTCCCAAGCGGCACACACCAGTCAAGGGCCAGATCCAGCACTTGAGAAGTTAATGCTCTCAAGTCTGGAAATAGCAAATGCACATGCGCTGTACAACGGGAAGCCCCTGCGTTTCCCGAGAGAAAACGGCGCGGGGCTGACTCGACGTCCTATCATTTGGCTAGTTGACAAACTCGATGACTTGCCAACATGGCTAACATACGGCGACGGCATTAGACAAATCCCTATACCGAAGCCAAGCGTTGACACTCGACAGCAAATTGCCGAACTGCTGATTACCGGGCAAGTTGACGACAAAAACATTACCGAAGTTGCAAAACGTTTTGCAGACGCCACCGAAGGCTTTTCCACACGCGGCATGTTCGAGGCCATCCAACTTGCAAATAGCGCCGGCGCACTTACAGAAAGCATCGAAGCAGCCGTCCGATCTTATCGAGAGGGCCTTTCGGACAATCCTTGGCAAAGCCCTAGACTGAGAGAGCAACTCACTATTGGCGAAGAATTACTAACGAGACGCGTTCTGGGTCAACCTGAAGCCGTTTCAAAGGTGCTCGACATTCTGAAGAGATCAGCCCTTGGCTTGACAGGGGCCCATCAGAGAAAGCCATCAACCGCACCGAAGGGCGTACTGTACTTTGCTGGACCAACGGGTGTTGGCAAAACCGAAATGGCCAAAGCGATCGCAGAGCTGGTTTTTGCAGATGACCAGGCTCTAATCCGTTTTGATATGTCGGAATTTCAAGATGACCACGCAAAGATTCGCCTCATCGGAGCACCACCCAGCTATGTTGGATACGGATCCGGCGGAGAATTGACGAACGCAGTTCGACAACGGTCTCACTCGATTGTTTTGTTCGATGAAATGGACAAAGCAGGGCCAGAAGTTTACGATCTCTTTCTTCAAATTCTATCCGACGGCAGGCTCACTGATGGCTCAGGACAAACTGTCCACTTCGGGGAGACGATCATCATCTTCACGTCCAACCAAGGCGTTGCAGCGGCAGGCGACATACTTCGCGTTGACATGAACGATCCCTCTCAAGCTGCTTTGTACGAAAAAACCATTCGTAGCGCGGTCGAGAGTCACTTCCGCGATACGCTTCGAAGGCCCGAGCTGCTTGGACGCATCGGGGATAACATCGTTGTGTTCAAGCCGATATACGGAGAGACGGCTGAAAACCTTGCCAATAATTTCATAGACACGATTCTCTCAAACGTCAGGATTCGTGTTGGAAACGAAATAACCATACGAGACAACGCGCGACAAAAACTTATCCTCATGGCAACGAAGCCCGAGCATCTTGATATGGGCGGACGCGGAATTGCGCTTGCGCTTGAAGCATATCTTACAAACCCGCTAGGCAGATCTCTTTTTGACCTGGCACCAAATACCGCAGCAGAGATAGCTGATTTTGCTCTGAACGAGCAAGACCACATGGCAGTGGAGCTAAGGCTGTGCTCATAGAGATAAACAGAATCTGCTCACCTGTCACCACTCTCGGTCCTGGCAGACGGCTCGGTCTTTGGCTACAAGGATGCGACATTCGCTGCCCAAGTTGCGTCTCCAAAGACACCTGGGAAACAGGAGCCGGACAAATTGTTGAAACGATCGAACTTGCTGAGCTGATAATGAGCATGATCCAGCGTGATAATCTTTGCGGTATAACCATTACAGGCGGAGAGCCCACGCAGCAAAGCAGGGCGCTAGCCGACCTTGTACGAAGAGTTCGCCAGATGGGCAAGAAACAGATCGACTTAATAATGTTTACAGGCAGAACCGAGCAAGAAGCGAAGCTGATCTGCCCTCAGCTTATCTCTTTAATGGATGCCTGCGTTTTCGGACCATATATTGCCGAGCAAAGCTGCAGCGGGTCACTTATCGCAAGCGAAAACCAGCAACTCGTATTCATGAGAGCCTGCAGCGCTGCGTTCAAGGAGGCTCTTATCAATGCGAGCAATCAACTGCAGGTAAATGTAGCTGGAGCTACTATCACCTTTTCAGGAATACCGCGAAATGAGGACATGATCGCCATTGAAAAGATCTTGGAAAAGAAAGGCGTCCAGATCGGAGAAACCTCATGGTCAAATTAATGAATTGTCCGCTGTGCGGAGGCCGACATCCCGAGGGAACAACGTTTTGCAATGTTGTATGGGCAGAGATTTCGCAAATCACACCCGCAACCACCAGATCAGCGCAAGATGATACCGAAGTCGAAAAGTCAATATCTGGTACTGCAATCTGCCCGTGCTGCGGAGCGATTGGAAATACAAACGAAGAATGCTGGCAATGCGGAACCCCTGTTGGAGCATCCGGCAATAGTTTCGTGGCAATCCACTTCCCCTCTGCAAGAAGCATCCAAATCGCATATGGCGAAACTGTCACCATCGGACGAGAAAGCTCGAACAAAGACGTTGCTGCTGCCGCGAGGCACTACGACACTATCTCGCGAAAGCATTGCGTGATCACCGTAGACGAAAGCGGGAATTACATCTCTGTGATTGACTGCGGATCAACCAACGGCACTCGTATTCCCGAACTAGATCACCCCATTACCGCTGGAACAAAACACCAGCTCTCTCTTCCGACGAGAATACAACTCGGAACTAGCATAGAGCTAACTATTGACAAGGAGCCCTAATGTGACAAGCAACGCAAAACGCGTTATCGCGCAGATAAGCGCCGCAGGGTTTACTGACGTCGGGCCAAGCCGCTCGCATAACCAAGATGCCATTGTTCTGGGAACGACTATCGGACTCGGAGACCATGCGATCTTGCAATGGTCCGGGCTTTGCGAAGAGTCTGTTACTTTTGCCGTCGTTGACGGCATGGGCGGCTATGATGGCGGCGCAGAAGCTGCTGCTTTGGTTGCTGCGGCAATGGCCAGATACAAAATGCCTACAGACCTAAGTGCCACTGTCGAGCAATTTCGCAATATATCGAATAGAGTATCTGAAGCAGGAAAAGCATGGGGAGCTCCAAAAATGGGGGCTGCTTTTGCTGCACTGTGTCTCGCAAAAGAGTCTCTTCTTTTCTTGAATGTTGGCGATTGCCGCGCTTACAAGATCAACGGAAACTACCTGGGACAAATGAGCGTGGATGATCGTATATCAACTGAAACTTCAGCCATCACGCAAGCAATTGGGGGCACAAATAATATCGACCCGCATGCGTGGTCTCAGAATCCAGGTAGCGAAAACGAGCGTTATCTTCTGTGCTCCGACGGGATCTGGGGTACATTGAGCCAGGAGACGCTACTGAGGATATGCCGCGAGAACGTCACGGCCATAGATGCCGTAAATCGGATCTGGAACGAAATGCAAAATCATGAAATCACAGATAACTTCTCAGCATTGATCATTGATGCTATCACCCAAGAAGAAGAGCCGCGTCAAGGAGAGGGTCGTGTCCGATAAAACAAGGATCGAGAACGCTACAGCGGGAAAAACTCGAAGAGAAACAGAGCTGACAAGAAGGGAAACTGGCAAGACATCCGCTTCGAAGACCCGCAGGCTTCTTCTTCCCAAAGAAGTGTCGAGCCGTTACGAGTATCTCTATGATCTGCCAGCATCTGGAGGCGAGGCAGATGTTGCCCTACTCAAAGATAAAGAGACGAAGCAGCTTCTTTTCTTTAAGTTTTACCGTGCGGGTATTTCTCCCGACCCTATGGCAATGCTGCTTCTTCGCTCGGCAGATCCAAAGCACGTTGTTCGCCTCATAGACTTCCATGACGAAGATGACGGAACATGGGAGATTCAAGAATACTGTCAGCTGGGTTCCATCCAAGATTGGGCAAGCAGTCAAGAAGGAAGATTAGCCAAGGAGACGCTTGTCGATGTGCTGAAGGAAATGGCTTCGGCGCTAGAATATCTGCACGGACTTGGATCTGGCATTGCCCATCGGGATTTGAAACCAGCTAATGTTCTGGTGAGGTCCGACGACCCTCTTGACCTTGTTCTTGCTGATTTTGGCCTAGCAAAATCACAGCAAACGTTTTCCCATCTAACCACCATGGCAAAAGGCACCTGGCACTATTCAGCTCCTGAGGTTCATTTTAAAGTTTCGACACCAAAATCCGACTGGTTTTCGCTCGGAGCGATGCTTTACGAACTTTATACAGGGACGAAACTTTTCTCAATGGCTGACGGAACAGAGGTTTCTGAAGACGATGCGCGCGCACGATGTCTGGCGGGTAATTACTCAACTACCAGCATCGACGACCCTAGGTGGAAGTTGCTTATTGACGGTCTTCTCGTATGGGAGAAGGACAACAGGTGGGGTGCAAGAGAGGTAGGCGAATGGCTGAGCGGCGGATCGCCCGCAGTTCAAGAGGGAAAAAGAGCATATACGCGGCGGCAAACGACGGCTCACTATAGTCCCATCTGGAGCCCAGATGTAGCCAGCAGCCCAATCGAACTTGCAACGTTGCTCAGAAACAACTGGAAGAGCGCTGCGAATTGCCTTGCAGGAAGACCCGATCAAAAGCTGATCGATTTTCTCGAAGAGTTTCCGGGTTGTCAGAAAGCCGTGCGAATCATCGAAGCAGGCGACAACCCTGAAGTGAAGATGGTTAAACTGCAGGCAATTCTAGACCCATCTGGGCCGATTCTTTTCAGAGGATATGACCTCAATAGAAATGGTCTCAATGATATCGTCTCGCTCGCCCACAGCGGAGACAACGAAGCGATGGCGCACCTCATTGACATCAAGAATCATCGTATCTTGAAAGCCTATTCTGAAGTCACTGGATCAAAATCTGCGGCAAGGGCAGATTACCTCCTTGACGAGTGGGAGAAGCAGGGAAGGGCACTCATCGCAAAACTCCCCCAAAGGCAGGCCGAAATAGGGAGAGTCGCCTTGAGGGAAGCACTTCCTGATATGTTCGTAGCGGCTTTCGAGGAGGAGTAGGAGTGGCGGCATGACTGTAGACTATATTAAAGAGGGAAGATCGAAGCCCTATGGACAGCCAACTGCGAAACGAAACGTGGAAAACGGGGCTGAGTACGAGCTTTACCTTCACATTGTGGGACTGTTTAATGATGCAGTACGTGAACATCGGAATGACCCGGTTAATATGTTCGGATTTGAAGACATCTCAGAGCAAATGATCGTTTTTTCGGAAGTGATATCTGCATTGCCCCAGAAGAGAAGATTGAAGGAAGCGTCGACCTGGTTATCGTTCGTCCGAAATACGTCATCTACGTGGATCACTTCAGAGTTGATGGCTATGAGCATATAGAAGACAGAAGGGGAAACGACGCTGGAAGCGTTTACGAAAGAGCCCTCGGTGAGCTAAGGGCAGGTAAAATAACTAAGGATGAGTTCTCTGCCGAGGTGGAAAGTTTTACCTACACGAGCAAGCAATTAGAAGACAACATTAAAGATGAAATAGAAAAGAAAGGACAGAAAGAAGAGCGATACGTCGATGCCTTTGCCGAATACGCTAAAAGCATCGACGAGGGAAGGCCGTATGCGTACGACAAGACAAAGAAACAAGAATTCTGGCTGCTGATTGAGGTCATCACGCCAGACCAAATTGAAGTGCACTTTGATGCGATCAGGGACTCGTTGGCGCAATCGAAATTCGAAGGAGCAATCTTTGTCGACAACAATGATCCGTCCCAAATGCCTGTTGATGTGAGCCAGATTGTGTTTGTAAGACGATCATCTTGACAGTCTAATCCATCAACGACGCTATCTCTTGCAGCTCGGATTCCAGCTTAGCAACTACAGAGTCGAGTTCTCCTATACGCTTTTCTAAGGCGTCTTTCGACAACTCAACAGAGAACTGTCTATTTCGGCTAGACCGGTTTGCTCGCAAATCATCGATGCCAAGTTCGGTATAGGCGAAACGCGTAGGAAGCGATTCTCGAATTATTGCAGCTCGTTGCTCCGTCTTCATCTGCTCGTATTTTTTTGCCAAGCCTATAATCAAACACGCAATCCATGCAAACGAGAGACCGATGGAGAGAAGGATTGCCAGGTTCAAAAATGCTCCTACTGCAGAATCCCATTCTGTCCAGAGAATGCTACCGCTGAAAAGGCCGTACAGCGAGACGGGACCAACCACAAGAAACGCAATCACGGAGTTAAGCGCAATCTGTAGATACAGGTTCTTCTTTGGACTCTTTAGAGAGTCTAGCTCCTCTAAGCTAGAGAGATAGCCGCGAAGCCCCCTTCTCTCCTCCTTATGCTTTGCTAATGACAACTCAATGCTATTTCGCCGGGCTTCGGCTTCGTGTCGCTTTTCTTCAAGAAGAATCGCATCCCTCAGCTCCAAAGAATCTCTGTAATCACCCGCGCCATCAAGCAAGCGTAGCGCCTCAGAATAGTTTCCCAAGTCAAAAGCGGCATGAGCTTTCCGAAGAAGGAGATCTTGTCTCTTCAATCTGTCTAGCAAGCTGACAGCACCACGATAGTTGCCTAAGGCCTCTAGCTCACTAACAGCCCAGCCGTAACGCTTTTCGTCAATTAGGGCACGCGCTCTCGCCATTGTCTGCTGACGCTCGCTTTCAAGCTTGCCAGCCAGCGTCGCCTTTTCCTCCGAATCGCGAAAACCTCCCAATTGCGCGAAGCAATAGCTTGCTCTACCATAGTCATCTTGCTCCAGGTAGCCAAGCGCAGTGGCGTATTCTTCAGCGAGCGCCTTTTGCCTTACATCATACGCATCCTGCATAACAGCGTTCGCAACAATGAGCGCACCCAAATCACTGGAAGAGAGGTCTCTCACCTTCTCTTGGAGGGACTTAGTCCAAGACTCATTCCCAAGGTCCGCCTTAGCAAACTCTCTGGCCTTTTCCAGGGAGAAAGACCTCATGCAACACCTCCGGACAATACAAATACATTGGATAGCGACAATTATATTCTGCGACCGCCCAATACCGCATCGTTTGTCCCAGAAGGTTTAGCTTAATCGTTTCGCTACACCATCGGAACCTTTTAAGCTAGGGCAATGGCAGATCCTCCGACGACTTCATGAGGATCAACGCAACATTTCGCATCATGCGCCTTCCTGCAATGCCGTCTTTTCCGTCTATGCAATCCATACTCAGATGACAAGAATGTAGGCTCAATTCGCCTCCTCCTGGCTAGGCGACACGCGACACGTAGAGCAAAACGTCTACTGCGCGAACGAGCGCCTTTACGATTACCATGTGCGCATTACTTGCTTCGCAGCGCTTCTGGACGAAAGAAGCTTCGCTTCGAATCGCCTTTCTTTCCTCGATAAGCTTATCGAACTGAACCTCTGTCAGATTTTCTGACTGCATGAGGGTCTCCGTCCCCTTCGCCTGCGTGTCCAGAATATTGAATACGCGCATTCGGGCGGCATTACTCGAATCTATGGCAGATTCGAAGTCCCTTTGTGAAAGCGCCAATATGCCTGAATTGTTGGACTTGTGCAGCATGTCAATCGAACGATCGCTTTGATGATTCACGTAACTCACCTCATGGCTTTCCTCTAAAGATGTCACTCTTCTCGCTCTAAGTGGTGTCATCTTATGACACCACTTAGAATTCGGTGATATTATACAAAACGAAGGGCGTGACAGATACGGCCAAATCTGTCGTATTTGACACCGGTAAACAAGGAGCAGCAGATGAGCGAGAAAAGCAAGTTCTTCGGGAAAAGAGAAATCGACAGGAATTGGTTTATAGACGTTGTGAAGCGCTGTGGTACAAGCGTCAACAAACTTGGGGATGAAGGTATTAAAGGTAGAAGCAGAAGCACACTCAAGCGATGTCTCCGAGCAGGATGCATGGACGATGACCTGCTCGATGGTATAGCCAAAGAGCTTAACGTCCATCCTGATTTCTTGGCGGGAGGTGATTTTGCTAAGACGCTCACGTTTCCCATCATGGAAGAAGAAGGTGTAAGGGAGCACTGGAAGACAACCTATCTCAACCCAGCGCATTTCCCTTATTCCTATGCAGAGCAGGAAGCTCTAGGAACTTACCAGTATCTTATGAATATCCTTCTCATGCACGACGTTTCCAAAAGCGAATTCAATCGCCTCAGTCGAAAAGAACGCATGAACCTTGCAGGCGAGCTCGACCGAGCGATAACACGTGTCTTGAGAAAGTACTTCCAATCCAGCCACCTATCTTCCGGAATTGACTACAGAAGCATCGGGGCCTGGAAAAACGAAGATGACGTAATCGAAACCATGCTCGATTACCTTACACAACGCGGTTTGATTACCGATAGCTTTCCTCCTTCAGACGATGAGCCGGACATGATTGGCAGTGCAGTGCGCGTAGACTCGAAAAGCACGAGCATATCAACAGGTAAGCAATGAGAGCAACGGAGTGTGTCCCACTGCCCCACTTTCCATATATATTAACATGCGGTACTATATATGCAAATGGAAGGCAGATGCGACATATCGTCCGGCTACACCGCCTCGCAGGCGGCGCGGCTCCTCGGCGTCGGGAGACACGAGGTCGCGAGGCTCGTGCGCGCCGGCGCCCTCCGCGCCCGGAAGACGGACTCCGGCAACCTCGTCGTCGACCCCGGCAGCGTGCACGCCCACGGAGCGCTCTCCCCGTTCAGGGGGAGGCCGTGGAGCCCGCAGACCGCCTGGGCCGCGCTGCTGGCGCTCGGCGGCGACGACGCCTCGTGGCTCGAGTACCACAAGAGGAGGCGCCTCTTTTTGAAGCTCAGGGAGATCGGCGCGGAGGAGCTCGTCTGGCTCGCCCGCAACAGGATGGAGGCGAGGAGGTACCTCGTCTCGCCGTCGTTCGAAGACGACGTGAGGGAGGCGCTCGTCGCCTCGGGGATGGCCTCCCCCTTCGCCTCCCGCCTGGGGCTCGCGTCGACGGCGCCCGTCCTCGACGGATACGCGCTCGGAAGGACGCCGGAGGAGGTCGAGCGGGGCCTCTTCCTCGTGGAGGACGCCTCGGGGCCGTGCACGGTGAGGTTCGCGAAGGGCCTGCCGGGTTCCCTGGCGGACGCCGCCGAGATGCCCGAGCCCGTCGTCGCCGCGGACCTCGCGATGTCGGCGGACGCGCGCGAGCGGAGGTGCGGGCTCGACTACCTGGAAGGGCTTCTGGATGGAATGCGCTGAGCTGAGGTCTCGAAGCTGACGAGGCCGTGGGACGTCGTCATAGAGCTCGGGCTGCGCGGCGCCGCCTTCCACCGCATGACCCGCGGCGCGCTCGTCGTCGACATCCTGGTGGCGGATCACCTGCCTTCCGACAAGGCGAAATCTGCCAAGGTCAACAGGTGGCCGATGCCGGAGATCGCGGGCGGCGCGCAGGCGATCGAGCGCGGCATTGTCGGACTTTCCTAGATCGCGGAGACGTGAAGGGCACCCCTTTGATCATTAGGGATGAGCGACGTCCGAATGCGGAAAAGGCCCCCGCGGACGAGGACCCTACCTCTCGAGGCGCGCGAGGATGGCGCGCACGGACTCCTCGTCCTCGATGCGTGTGATGGCGAAGCTCTTCTTCCCGGCGTCTTTGAGGGAGGCGCCGACGAGGTAGCACTCAACGCCGTCTAGGATGAGGAATCGGTCGTGGAAGGCGGTTGTGTGCTCGACCGCGAGCCGCGGGTACTGCGCGTTGAAGGTCGCGACATCGCGCTGGGTGAGGTTTGTGCGCGGGTGGGTCCACACGGTGACGTTCACGCCGTCTTGCTTCTTGGCCAGGATGTTGAGCGTGCCCGCGTCCACGTAGCCGTCGACCAGCACGATGCTGCGCTCGGCGCGTCGCACGAGCGACACCAAAAGCTCGAAGGCGTCCCAGACCTGGCCGTCGAAGAACACCTTCTGTCGTGGTGCCTCGTGCGTGCCCATGTAGTCGAACACCCGCTCGAAGCGCTCGTCGGTCGTCCTCTGGTACTCGAGCAGCTTCAGCTCCACGCCTCGCACCTGCTCGAACATGGCGGCGTTGCCGGCGATGAAGTGGCGCATCTCGACGAAGGACTTCATGATCTGAACGCTCACGTCGATGGCGACCTGGCTGCGGAGCACTGCCGACAGCATCGCAACGCCTTGCTCGGTGAACGCCTGCGGCGGGTAACGCCACCACGAATCCTGTTTTCCCAGATCAGGGCGTAAGGTCGCAATTTGCGACCTTAGGTCATTCTCTTCCGCCTTGGTTACCCTGAAGCAGAATTCTTCCGGAAACCGCGTCCTGTTCCTGCGCACTGCCTCATTGATGCGCTTGGTTTCAACCTGATAGAGCGTCGCGAGATCGCTGTCCAGCATGACCTGAGTACCGCGTATCGTATATATGAGGTCGCGTATGGCCGACCCGCTCACGGGGACGATCGCGGCCGACGTGTCTTCTTCCGCCTCCACGGGCTCGGCGGACGGGCCCTTCTCTTCGCTTGCCATAGCTTCCGCCCTTCGCTCTTTGTCTGGTGAGGCGGATTATACCAAGCGGGAAGGCGCTTGTGCGGGAGAGCCTTCCCCGCCAGCCTCCATTCAGCCGCTATCGCCTGGTGGGCCTTGGCCCGCACGGCGCCGAGAAGCCCGCGCATCAGGGCGAGACAAGCGAGAGCGGGCAAGTCATGAGGCCGTCTGCACCGACATTGCGCGCAAGCGCTCAAGCGCAAAAGTCCTCGCGTTCAGCAGGCCGGATCAGGCGGCGTTACTCGGCAGGGCGCTCTTCGATCATGGGGTTTCGGCTGTACTTGCTCAGCTCGGCTATGTCGCGCGTGCCGTACTTGACGAACAGGGTTCCCTCGGCTTTGCCGTTCGAGTACGCAAGATGCACCCAGCCGACCTCGTTGCCGTCCGAGTCGATCAAGACATAGAGGTTCGGGTCCGGGGTCTTCTCGACATGACCGGAAGCGCGGGCTCCGGCTTCGTCCCGAGCCTGCCATGACAGCCGTTCCTGATCCCCCTGGTCTTCTACGAAGCTCAAAGACCGCCCGCTGTTTTGCCCAGGCTCCAGATACGTGCCTTCAAGCTCGAAGCCTTCGAGGACTCCTTGGCGCATGTCCTCCAGTTCAGCAGCGACCCCAATCGAAAGCACGGCAAGCACAACCACTGCCAGAAGACCCAGTCCTGCTGCTATGCAGCAGCTCAACTTTTTGAGGCTCATAGCGGACGCTCCTTCGGGATGAGGTGGATCAGCTTCCTCTCGTGCCCAGGAATAACGGAACGTGCGGATTCCAGCCCCTTTCACTGTCAGCAATTAGAAGGGAGCTTTGATTTGTGGGGCATTATACATCCTTTGATACGCTAGAGAGACTCGTAGTTGCTTCCATACCAATTGAACAGTTGTTTTCGAAAATGCCCTCTTGGCTGTTACTGGGAGGGCATCTCTTATGGCTAATCTGCTCTTATCAGATCCATGAAATCGAAGCTCGAAACAGTTCATCACGATAATGTGAGCTCACACTTGGATTTAGAGCAAATCAGCAAAACAGTACTCGCGCATCTTCCGACAATATGATCATTTCGCTCAATATGCACTCATCCTGCACTCAGCAAAACAGCCCCTAGAGACCGCCTTCTGTTGAGGTGCAAATTCGGTGATGATTGGTGTATCGCATAGCGCGAATCATGCGGATATAGTAAAACGCAAAGCACTTAGCCCCGGGACGACCGCTGATTCAAGTCGCCGGGGCTCAATGAGTCATTTGAGTTCTGAGGAGCATCTTCTATTTCAATGCTTGCGGCCGCCTTAGCAAACCTCTTCAGCAACTGCAGGATCATCTTTGTACTGTTCTGCTTGAGGTTATCTCTTATCCAGACCGTTTGGGAAGAACAGCCCGGGTTCCAATTGCGTGATGACATCGTGAAGCGTCTGTCCGCGAAAGTCGATCAGGTTCTTTACTATTCTCCGTGATTGGAGCAGTTAATGGGTGGGCTAGCCGAAACGAGGTTTCAGGTACCTCGCGAGCGGCTTGCGCTTTACTCGATGACTTCCTTGAGGTACTCCCTGAAGCCGGGAAGGCTGAAGCGCAGCTTGCCCCTGAGGCCCTTTTCTATGATGCCGTCCTCCAAGAGGCGCTTCTTGTACGTCGAGACGTGCCCGCTCGACTTGCCGAGGCGGTCGACTAGAGCCGACGAGTCGGTCTCCCCCTCGTCGGCGAGCATGGCACGCAGGAAGTCCACGTCGCCGTCGGACAGCTCGTTGAACGTCGCGTCGAAAACCTGCCGCCGCAGCTCGCCCTGGGCGAGCCTCACGCCAGCTTCGACGCTCTTCTCGGTGATGACGTCCTCGCCGCGCGACGCGCTCCACATGCGATACCCCACCAGCTGGTACATGAATGGGAACCCGCCCGTCGCCTCGACGGCCCGGGAAAGGGCCGCCTGCCCGATGGCCTTCCCCGCGCCCTCGATCGTCACCACAAACGCTTCCTCAATGTCATGGGCGGGAATGGACCCGAGGTCATGCCGGAACGCACGCCTGAGGAACGAGGTGGACTCGCCCGAGAGGAGCACCGACACGTTGTAGGGCAGTCCGGCCATGAGAAGCGCCACCTTCCTGCCTTCGCGGACGAAGTGCTGGTACGTGGTCGCAAGCTGGACCATATCGTCAAGATGGGGGTTGACCTCATCGACGGTTATCAGAAGTCCCGTATCCGTCTGAGCGAGCTGATCGAGCAGCAGGTTCATCTTCGATCGCCAATTCAGCGACGGATCGGCAACGTTCTCCCAGCTGATGCTCACGAGCCCGCCCACGCCGATGCCGGTAGCCTTCCTCTTCGGAGCCGCCTCGAGCAAGTGGGCAGCTTGCTCGGTCGCACGCTGCACGATGTCATCGAGCATTCCCGGAACAGCCGTCACGCTCACCGCCACCCAGCCCCTTGACGAAGCCTCGGTGGCGAGGCGGGAAAGCAGCGCAGTCTTCCCCGTTCCACGCGCTCCAACGAAGATCGATGAGAGGTTCGGATCGCCTTCGCCCACCTCAAAGGCGCAGACCATGTCGCTGATGATGAGCTCGCGCCCCGCCAGATAGGAGGGGACCTTGCCGAAGACGGGCGTGAAGGGATTGGCAGGCTGGTTGGGGTTCTCCCTTTGAGCTTGAGGCATTGCCATCACCTTCCTCGTGCGCTTTTCGCAACTGCTCCGTGCCCTTTACGCGCTTTAGCCATTTTTACAGCTTTTAGCGGGTTTTACAAGTTTTAGCGTCCTTTAGAACTTTTAGCTTCCTTTAGTTTCTTTAGCATCCTTTGGCGCTTTGGGCGGAAGAGTCGAGGTGTTTAGCCGTGTCAAAAATACTCGGGTTCATTTTTGACACAGCCACCACCAGCGTTTTGGTCAGCGTTCATGCAAGATACAAGCGAAAGGCGGGGCCGCAGCTTGTATTAAGCTGCGGCCCCGCCTCTTTCGACTCTTCTTCGGCTTTTCCCGGGCGCCCCGCGCCTCCGCGGGCGCCCCCGCGCTTCCCCAGACGCCCCGCGCCTCCGCACGCCCTGTGCTTCGGCTAGTCGCGCGTCAGCTTGCGGTGCAGGCGATGGGGCTTGGCAGCCTCCTTGCCGAGGCGCGCCTCGCGGTCGGCCTGGTACGCCTCGAAGTTGCCCTCGAACCAGTGCCAGTTGCCGGGGTTCTCGTCGGTGCCCTCCCACGCCAGGATGTGCGTGGCGATGCGGTCGAGGAACATGCGGTCGTGGCTCACCACCACCGAGCAGCCCGGGAAGTCCAGAAGCGCCGCCTCGAGCGAGGAGAGCGTCTCCACGTCGAGGTCGTTGGTGGGCTCGTCGAGCAGCAGCAGGTTGCCGCCCTCCTTCAGCGTGAGCGCCAGGTTCAGGCGGTTGCGCTCGCCGCCCGACAGCACGCCCGCGGGCTTCTGCTGGTCGGAGCCCTTGAAGCCGAACGCCGCCACGTAGGCGCGGCTCGGGATCTCGGTGTCGCCCACCACCATGTAGTCGGTGCCGCCGCTCACCACCTCCCAGAGCCGGGTGTCGGGGTCGATGCCCGCGCGGCCCTGGTCGACGTAGGAGATCTTCACCGTCTCGCCGAGCGTGAGCGTGCCGCCGTCGAGCGGCTCAAGCCCCACGATGGCCTTGAACAGCGTGGTCTTGCCCACGCCGTTCGGGCCGATCACGCCCACGATGCCGTTTCGCGGCAGCTCGAAGGACAAATCGTCGATGAGCACGCGCCCGTCGAACTCCTTGTGCAGGTGCTCGGCCGCGAGCACCTTCGAGCCCAGGCGCGGGCCCACCGGGATGCGGATGTCGGTGAAGTCGAGCTTCTTCGCCGCCGCGGCCTCGGCCACCATCTGCTCGTAGCGCTCCAAGCGCGCCTTGCTCTTCGCCTGGCGCGCCTTCGGGGACGAGCGCACCCACTCGAGCTCGCGCTCCATGCGGCGGGCGAGCTTGGCCTGCTGCTGGCCCTGCGCGGCGATGCGCGCCGCCTTCGTCTCCAGGTAGGTGGAGTAGTTGCCCTTGTACGGGAACAGCTGGCCGCGGTCCACCTCGCAGATCCACTCGGCCACGTTGTCCAGGAAGTAGCGGTCGTGCGTGACGGCGAGCACCGCGCCGGGGTAGCTCTTCAGGAACTGCTCGAGCCACAGCACGCTCTCGGCGTCGAGGTGGTTCGTCGGCTCGTCGAGGAGCAGCAGGTCAGGCGCCTCGAGCAGAAGGCGGCACAGCGCCACGCGGCGCCGCTCGCCGCCTGAGAGCACGCTCACGGGCATGTCGGAGTCGGGGCACTGCAGCGCGTCCATGGCCTGGGAGAGCTGGCTGTCCAGATCCCACCCGTTGGCGGCGTCGATCTCGTCCTGGAGGCGCCCCATCTCGTCCATGAGCGCGTCGAAGTCGGCATCGGGGTCACCCATCTCGGCGCTCACCTGGTTGAAGCGCTCCACCTTCGCCAGCACGTCGGCGAACGCCATCCGCACGTTCTCGATGACCGTCTTGTCCTCCTCGAGCGGCGGCTCCTGCTGCAGGATGCCCACGGTGTAGCCCGGCGTGAGGCGCGCGTCGCCCGCCGTGACCTCCTCGAGGCCCGCCATCACCTTGAGCAGCGTGGACTTGCCCATGCCGTTGGGGCCCACCACGCCGATCTTCGCGCCCGGGAAGAACGACAGCGACACGTCGTCGAGGATGACCTTGTCGCCATGCGCCTTGCGCGCCTTGTACATCTGGTAAACGAATTCAGCCACGCCGAAACTCCTTTGCGATAAGAGACGATTTCTGAAATTATAATTTGCCTCAACGCACATTCCAATCACGATGCGGCGTTTGCCGCTTCGTTTGCGGAAAGAGCACGTCCGGAAGGGGGCCCATGCGAAGCGGGAGCGACAACGGCGGGGGCGTCGGCTGCGGGGGCGTCAGCCGCGGGGGCGTCGAGCGCGGGAACGACAGCTGCGAGGGCGTCGGCCGCGAGAGTGCAGGCCGCGTGCGCGCAGGACGCGAGGGCGCCAGCTGCGGGGGCGTCAGCTGCGGGAACGTCGAGGCGGCCAAGCGCGCGTTGCGCGCGCGGCTCAAGAACGCGCGGGCGGCCCTGTCGCCCGATGAGCGCGCGGCGGCCGACGCGCGCATCGCCGCGCAGCTGTTCGAGCTGGACGCATGGCGGCGCGCAGACGTGGTGCTTTCGTACCTGTCGTTCGGATCCGAGGTTGACACGCGCGCGATCATCGAGCGCGCATGGGCGGAGGGCAAGGCGGTGGCGCTGCCGCGCTGCGTGTCGGGCACGCGCCTCATGCGCTGGCATCGCGTGACCAGCCTCGGCGCACTTGAGCGCAGCGCGTTCGGCGTGGAGGAGCCGCCCGACGACCCCGCCACGCTCGTCGACCCCGGCACGCTGGCGCCCACGGACACGCCCGCGACCGACGATGCCGGTGTCGCCGGAACTGGTGCCGCCGCAGGTGCCGCCGACGCCGCCAGCACCACCGCGCCTGCACCCGCAAGCACTCGCAGCCCGCGTGCCCTCGCGCTCGTGCCCGGGCTCGCCTTCGACGCGCAGGGCTTCCGCATCGGCTACGGCGGCGGCTTCTACGACGCCTTCCTCGCCGCCTTCCCCGGCACGTCGGTCGGGCTGTGCCGCGAGGCGTCCCTGCTTTCCAGCCTGCGCGCGCAAGACGCGCTCGACGCCCACGACAGGCCCGTCGACATCGTGCTCACAGAAGAAGGCGAAACCGCCTGACCTGCCCTTGCGCGAAAAGGCCCCGCACGACGTCGCGCGGGGCCTTTTCGCTTCCCTACTCCTTCGAGAGCCGCACGGCGCACACCTTGTACTCGGGGCACGCGCAGATGGTGTCGAGGCTGTCGATGGTGAGCCAGTTGGCGTTGCCGTCCTGGAAGTGGAAGGGCATCCACACCTCGCCCGGGTTCGTCTTGTCCGACACGCGGGCCGTGGTCATAATAGACCCGCGGCGGCTCTCCAGGCGCACGCGGCCGCCGTCATCGACGCCCAAGGAGGCGGCGTCGGCAGCGTTCACCTCGACGAACGACGAGCTGACGATCTCGTTGAGCCCGTCGGTGCGGCCCGTCATGGCGCAGGCGTTGTAGTGGTACAAGATGCGCCCGGTGGTGAGCATGAGCGGGTACTCCGCGTCCGGCAGCTCGGCTGCGGGCTTGTAGGCCGCCGTGGAGAACGCCCCCAGCCCGCGCGTGAACCTCCCCACGTGCATGATGGGCGTGCCGGGATGGTCGGGCCCGGTGCAGGGCCACTGCAGGCCGCGCCCCGCCACCTCGGGGCCGTCGAGGCGCGCGTGGCTGATGCCGGCGAAGCTCGGGGTGAGCGAGGCGATCTCGTCCATGATCTCGGCCGGCGTGAGGTCGGGCTGCGCGTAGCCCATGCGCCGCATGATCTCCGAGAAGATCCACGTGTCGGGCCGCGCATCCCCCGACGAGGCCACGGCGCGGCGCACGCGCTGCACACGCCGCTCGGTGTTGGTGAACGTGCCCTCCTTCTCCGCGTAGCTGATGCCCGGCAGCACCACGTCGGCGTAGGCGGCCGTCTCGGTGAGGAACAGGTCGTCCACCACCAGGAAGTCGAGCGCCTCGATGCCGCGGATGACGTGGCTGATGTCGGGATCGGTGCGCACCTGGTCCTCGCCGAAGATGAACAGCCCGCGCACCGTGCCCTCGACGGCCGCGTGGAACACCTGCGTGGCGAACAGGCCCGGCTCGGGCTTGATCTCAACGCCCCAGGCCGCCTCGAACTTCGCGCGCACCTCGGGGTTGGCCACCTTCTGGTAGCCCGGGAGGTCAGCTGGCGTGGCGCCCATGTCGCACGCGCCCTGCACGTTGTTCTGGCCGCGCAACGGGTTGACGCCGCAGCCGGGTCGGCCCAGCTTCCCGCAGGTCATGGCCATGTTGCTCATGGACATGACGCCCTCGGTGCCGGTGGAGTGCTCGGTCACGCCCAGGCAGTAGATGATGGGCGCCTGGCGCGCGGTGGCGTAGAGGCGCGCGGCGGCGCGCAGGTCGTCGGCGCTGATGCGGCAGATCTCGGCCACGCGCTCGGGCGTGCAGTCGGCCACCATGGCCGCGAACTCCTCGAAGCCCTCGGTGCGGCTCTCGATGAACTCCCGGTCGACGAGGCCCTCCTCGATCATCACGTGGCACATGCCGTTCGCGAACGCCACGTTGGTGCCGGGGCGCAGCTTCAAGTGCAGGTCAGCCTGCGCCGCCAGCCCGATGTCGCGCGGGTCCACCACGATGAGCTTGGCGCCGCGCTCCACGGCGGCGCGGATCTGCATGCCCGCCACGGGGTGCGCTTCCTCGGGGTTCGACCCCACCAGCATGATGACCTCCACGTCAGGCGAGGTGATATCGGCGATGGGGTTGGTCATCGCGCCCGACCCGAGCGTGGTGGCCAGGCCCGCCACGGAAGGCCCGTGGCACACGCGGGCGCAGTTGTCCACGTTGTTCGTGCCGAAGGCGCAGCGCGCCATCTTCTGGAGCATGTAGACGTCCTCGTTGGTGGAGCGGCTGCAGGCGAAGGCCGCCAGGGCGTCCGGGCCGAAGTCGCGCTTGATCTCGCTGAAGCGGCGCGCCACCAGGTCAAGCGCCTCGTCCCACGCAGCGGGCTCGAGCTGGCCGGTCGCGCTGTTCCTGACGAGCGGCGTGGTCAGGCGCTCAGGCGACTGCACGAAGTCGAAGCTGCCCGAGCGGCCCTTCACGCACAAACGGCCGCGGTTGGCGGGGCCGAAGGCAGGCTCGGTGTCGACGATGCGCCCGTCGCGCACGACCAGGTTGAACTGGCAGCCCACCGCACAGTGCGGGCAGGTGGTGAGCGTCTTGCTCACCTCCCAGCTGCGGTACTCCCGGCGGCGTTTCAACGTGAGCGCGCCGGTGGGGCACGCCGCCGCGCAGCACCCGCAGCTCTCGCAGCTCGTCGTCTTCCAGTCGGGGCCGAACGGCGCCTCGATGGTGGTGCGCGGCCCCCGCTTCGCCGCCTTGAGCGTGTGGTTGCGCGCGAAGCTGTTGCACGCGCCCACGCAGCGCTGGCAGAGGATGCAGAGGTTCGGGTCGTAGGCGAGGAAGGGGTTGCTGTCGAGCACGGGCTTGCGACGCGGCTCGGCAGGGAACAGAGGCTCGGTGACGCCCACCTCGCGGCACACGTCCTGCAGCTCGCACGAGCCGTTGCGCGCGCACGAGAAGCAGAAGTTCGTGGAGTTCAGGCCGTGGGCGGACAAGGTGAGCCCGAGCGCGGCCTTGCGCGCGTCGATGACGCGCTGCGTGCCGGTCTCAACCTGCATGCCCTGCTCGACGGGCGTGTTGCAAGCCGTGACGAGCCCGGGGCGGCCCGCCACCTCGACCGAGCACACGCGGCACGAGCCGATGTCGTTCACGCCCTTCAGGAAGCACAGCGTGGGAATGCGCACGCCCGCCTTGCGCGCGGCGGCCAGGATGGTGGTGCCTGCCGGCACGCTGACAGGCGAGCCGTCTACGGTGAGCGTGATCATGGCGACCTCAGACATACTGGATCCTCCCCTCATCCATCGAGCCGCAGCCGAAGTGGTCGCAGCGCAGGCAGCGCGCGCATTCCTGCTGGGCTTCCTCAAGCGTCATCTCGACCTCGACGGCCTCGAAGTCGCCCCTCCGCTCGCGCGCGGGGCGCTCGGCGACGTTGACGCGGCCGGTGGGCGTGCGGTCGTTCGCGCGCGCCGCAGGAGCGCTCACGCCGCAGTCGAGCGTGTGGTGGTACCCCAAATGCTCGTCGATGTTGCGCGCAGCCACCTTGCCGGCGGCGATGGCGCGGATGACGGTGGCGGGGCCGCTCTGGCAGTCACCGCCGACGAACACGTTGTCGAAGCCGGGCGCCGCCAGCGCGGCGTCGGCGACGAGGCGGCCGCGGTCAGCCCGCATGCCCGCCTCCTCGAAGGGCGCGCTCACGACGTCCTGCCCCACGGCGAGCAGGATGACGTCGGCCTCGATGCGCCGTTCGGGCTTGCAAGCGTCGAGCGGCGCCGGCCGGCCGCCGCGCACGGGCCCGATCATCTGCGGCTGCGTGACAAGCGCGCTCACGCGGCCCCGCTCGTCCACCTCGACGCGCACGGGCGACTCGAGCGTGATCATCTCCACGCCCTCGGCGACGGCGCTCTCGACCTCAGCGCGCAGGGCGGTCATGTCCTCCAGCCTCCGGCGGTACGCGATCGACACCTCCTCGGCGCCGGCGCGCACGACGGTGCGGGCGCAGTCCATGGCCACGTTCCCGCCGCCGATGACGACCACCTTCTTGCCCGAGAGGTCGGGGCATTCGCCGTCTCCGATGGCGCCAAGCAGCTCGACGGCCGACATGACGCCCTCGGCCTCGACGTTCTCCAGGCGCAGCGGCTTGGCCGCGTGCGCCCCGATCGACACGTACACCGCGTCGTACTCGTCAGACAGGCGCCGCAGCTCGCGGGCGTCGACGCAGGCGCCCGTGTGCACGGTTATGTCCCCCGCGCCCAAGATGGCGCGGACGTCCTCGTCGAGGCGCTCGCGCGGAAAGCGGTAGGCGGGGATGCCGTAGCGCATCATGCCGCCGAGCTGGGCGTGCATCTCGAACACGTCGACCGCGTGCCCCATGAGCGCCGCGTAGTACGCGCACGTGAGCCCGGAGGGGCCGCCGCCCACCACCGCGATGCGCCGCCCCGTCGGCGGCAGCGCCGGCGGCGTGGCGCAGCGGTCAGCGGGCGCCTGGTCGCAGGCGAACTTCTTGATGCCGCGGATGTTGAGCGGCGCGTCGATGAGCGCGCGGCGGCAGCGGGCCTCGCAGGGGTGCTCGCACACGAACGCGCAGGCTGTCGGGAACGGGTTGTCCTTGCGCACCATGTTCACGGCGCCCTCGTAGTCCCCCTCGCCCACCAGAGCGATGTAGGCGGGGATGTTCACGTGCGCCGGGCAGTCGGTCTCGCAGGGAAGCGTCTGGCCCACGCCGGCTTGGCAGCGACCCTGGCCCACGTGGCTGGCATACTCGTCCGCGAAGGCGTCGAGCCCGTCGAGCACCGCCTGCCCCGCCTCGTAGCCGATGGCGCAGTCGGACGCGTCGCGCGCGAGCGCCGCCAGGACGCGCACCTGGTCGAGGTCGGCGGGGCCGGCCTCGCCGTCGCGCACGCGGCGCAGAAGGTCGGCGAGCTGCGGCAGGCCGTCGCGGCAGGGAACGCACTTGCCGCAGGTCTGGGCGGCGGCAGCCTCGAGCAGCGACACCTGCATCGCCACGGGGCAGGTGCCGGGAGGCGTTGACGCGATGCGCCGCGCGAATCGGTCGAGCTGCGCGACGACGCGGGCGTCGTCAGCCGCACGCGGTTCAATGGAAAGGACGCTCATGGGATCCTCCGATCTCATCTCGCTTCCTGCACGGTGAAGTACGTGAACTGCTTGAAATGCGTGTAACTCTAGCCGCTCGCCCGCCTCATCCGCGCGGCGCTTGGGGAGTTCGGTCGACTTCGGCCCGCGAACGAGCACACGGCGCCCGCGAGCGCTACCGCGCGCAGCGCCGACGAGAGTCCCCGCATCCCAAGTGCTCCCCCAAATGCGCAGCGCCGCCGCTTTCCCAGGCGCCCGCGAACGCTACCGCGCGTCGCTGAGCGCCACGTCGATCAGGTACCCGCCGCCCTCTTCGCACTCGTACACGAACGAGCACGTCATCACGCGCAGGGGCTCGCCGTCCGTGCGCACGGCACCCGCGAGCACGCCCGCGAAGCGCGGCGGGAACGCGAGCGAGCACTCCTCGGCGTCCTCCATGAAGTCGCGACAACCCGCGTCCTCGAGCAGGCGGCGCGCCACGTCCACATCGGGCCCGAACACCTTCGCCGTCTTCAGGAAGAAGTCGCCCTCGTCGAACTCGACGCAGGGGTGAACGTGCGCGGCGCGCTCGTTCTTCTGGCGCATCTCGCTGCGGTGCTTGTTGTCGAGCGAGCAGTAGTGCAGGCCGAGGCCGAGCCCCTCGTCAAGCGCCCAAACCATGAGCTCCAAGATCAGCTCCTCGGAGCCTGCCACGGCGAGCCCGCCCGAGTAGCCGTAGTCGTACATCACGTCGAACGGCGGGTTCTTCAGCGTGAGCCCGCGGCGCGCGAACTCGTCCCAGTTGGCAAACGGGAAGCAGAACTCGAGCAGGTTGATGCCGTCGATGCCCACCTCCTCGAAGCGGCGCAGCAGGTCCTGCATGTGGGCCTTCGCGCCGGGGATCACGGGCATCTCCACCATGACCGAGGGGATGTGGCGCTTGGCGAGCGCCATGGCGGCCAGCACGCGCTCCTGCTGCTCGGGCGCGTCGTCGTCCTTCACGCTGAAGCGGATCTCGTCGAGCCCTGCGTCGCGCAAAAGCGCCGCGCTCTTTTCGGTCAGCAGGTCGCCCGAGGTGTACATGCGCTTGTGCGCGCCGGGCCACAGCTCGCCGGCGCGGCGCAGGAGCGCCAGCGCGTTGTCCAGGTCGAGCAGGGGCTCACCGCCCGTGAGGCCCACGCAGGCGAGCGCGTCGTTCTCGGCGGCCGATCGGCTCAATCCCTCCTCCCACGGGCAGCCCTCGTGGAAGAACTTCTCGTAGTCGGGCTGGTTGCGGTTGAAGCAGAAGTAGCAGTCGCGATGGCACCGGAACGTGGTGGAAAACGTCTCCGACCCGCGGTTGCCCGTGCACTCCACGCACGCGGGCGACAGGTGCCCCACCGACAGCGAGGCGCCGGCGTTGCGCGCCTTCACGCCGCGCGCGGCCAGCTCGGCGCGCAGCTCGGCGCAGCGCGCCTGGCCCGCGCCCGCCTCCGCGAACACGAGCCCCTTCTCCTCGAGCGCCTTCACGTAGCGTTCGCCCACGGCGGCGTACTCCGCGAGTGCCTTGTCCAAAGCAGCGTTTCCCATGGCGCCTACTTCGTGCCGAAGATGCGGTCGCCCGCATCCCCCAGGCCGGGGACGATGTAAGCCTGCTCGTTCAGGCCCTCGTCCACCGCCGCCACGTAGATGTCCACGTCGGGGTGCGCCTGCTGCACGGCGCGGATGCCCTCGGGCGCCGCCACCAGGTTCATCAGGCGGATGTTGGTGCAGCCGCGGCTCTTCAGGCTGCTGATGGCGTCATCGGCGCTGCCGCCCGTGGCCAGCATGGGGTCGACCACGATGATGATCGAGTTCTCCACGTTCTCGGGCATCTTGTAGTAGTACTCCACCGGCTGGTGCGTCTTTTCGTCGCGGTACATGCCGATGTGCCCCACGTGCGCAAACGGCATGAGCTCGAGCAGGCCGTCCACCATGCCGATGCCGGCGCGCAGGATGGGGGCGATGGTGATGAAGCGGTGCTCGAGCGCGGGGAACGTCCCCTCGCAGACGGGCGTCCTCACCGCAACCTGCTTGGTGGCGAAGTCGCGGGTGACCTCGTAGCCCATGAGCAGCGAGATCTCCTTGAGAAGCTGGCGGAAGTCCTGCGAGGAGGTGTCCTCGCGGCGCATGCGCGTCAGCTTGTCGGCGATCAGCGGGTGGGTAAGAACGTGCACTTCACTCATGTCTCGGCATCCTTCGTAGTCGGCTCAGGCCCGTGCGGGCGCAGCCTCCTATTATAAACGTCGAAGCGAAATTGGCCACCTGGCGCGGGGGACGGCGCGGCAGCGCGCGGCACAGCGGCGCGCGGCCGGGAGCAGCCCGCCCGAGGCGGCGCACCCCGGGCAGCGCGCGCTGCTTCGCAACGCGTCGCTTCCCGAAGCACTTTCGAAACAATTCGCCCCTAGAATGAGGCGGAGACATAATCAGGGCGCCTCGCGCCCGAAAGCCCGCCCCCGCAGCCCTGAAGGCTGCGCCCCACGCGAAAGGAACGCCCGTGGCCCACGTCAACGAAAACTACGCCAAGCTTCCCGGAAGCTACCTCTTCTCCGAGATTGCCCGCCGCACCGCCGCCTACCAAGAGGCGCACCCCGAAGCCGACCTCATCAAGATGGGCATCGGCGACGTCACCCGCCCGCTCGCACCCGCCGTCATCGAGGCCATGCACGCCGCCGTCGACGACCTGGCCGCGCCCGAGACCTTCCACGGCTACGGCCCCGAGCAGGGCTACGGCTTTCTGCGCGAGGCCATCGCCGAGCACGACTTCCGCGCCCGCGGCATCATGATCGACGACGATGAGATCTTCGTGTCCGACGGCGCGAAGAGCGACTGCGGCAACATCGGCGACATCCTGGCGGTAGGCAACCGCATCGCCGTGTGCGACCCGGTGTACCCCGTCTACGTGGACACCAACGCCATGGCCGGCCGCGCGGGCGACTACGACGAGGAGGCGCAGGGCTGGACGGACATCGTGTACATGCCCACCACCGCCGAGAACGGCTTCTGCCCCGCCACCCCCGACGAGCCCGTCGACGTCATCTACCTGTGCTCGCCGAACAACCCCACGGGCACCGTGCTTGACGCCGGCCAGCTGAAGACCTGGGTCGACTACGCCAACGAGCACGACGCCCTCATCATGTTCGACGCGGCCTACGAGCGCTTCATCACCGAGGAGGGCGTCCCGCACTCCATCTACGAGGTGGAGGGCTCCCAGACCTGCGCCATCGAGTTCCGCTCGTTCTCGAAGACCGCCGGTTTCACGGGCGCGCGCTGCGGCTACACCGTGGTGCCCAAGGCGCTCGTGCGCGACGGGCAGAGCCTCAACGCCCTGTGGAACCGCCGCCAGACCACCAAGTTCAACGGCGCGTCGTACGTGATCCAACGCGGCGCGGCCGCCGTGTACACCGAGGCCGGCGCGCGCCAGGTTGAGGAGACGCTCGCGTACTACCGCGAGAACGCCCGCGTGATAAAAGACGGCCTCTCCGCGGCCGGGCTTGAGGTGTACGGGGCCGTGAACAGCCCGTACGTGTGGTGCCGCACGCCCGAGGACATGGGGTCGTGGGACTTCTTCAACCTGCTTCTAGAGCAGGCGAACGTGATCACCACCCCCGGCGCCGGGTTCGGCCCCGCCGGCGAGGGGTACGTCCGCCTCACCGCCTTCGGCGACGCCGAGGCGACGAAGGAGGCCGTCCGGCGCATCAAGGAGCTGCTGAGCGCCTGACGCGCGCCGCAAACGTGCTAGAGTGGGGTCCATGGACCCCCGAGACGACATACCAAGGGGCGCGGGCGCGGGCGACGCGTCGGCGCCCCTGCGCTTCGACGGCGACAACAGCTACCCCGACTGCGAGCAGTGCGGGCACTGCTGCGGCCTCAACGTGATCAGCGCCTCTCCTGACGAGGTGGCGCGCATGCGCGCCTACATGGCCGAGCACGGCATCATGCCGCGCAACTACCGCAAGGAGCGCTGCTGCTTCTCCGAGGAGGGCGGGATCTGCCGGATATGGGAGGCGCGCCCGCAGATCTGCCGCCTGTACAACTGCCACGTGCCGCGCCTCGAGATACTGCGCCGCAACCCCGACATCGTGGTCGACGACGACAAGCCGCTCATCGACCTGCACGACACGTTCATCCTCGGCGACGCGTCCGACCCGCGCTACCGCCCGCAGCACTCCCTCGAGGAGATCGACCGCGCCGCAGCCATAGCCGCCGCAAGCAAAGTAGCCCGCGCCAGCTAGCAAACTTGGGAAGTGCCCCGCGCTACCCGGAGGGCAGCAATCCCCCCTGTCATCCCGGGCAGAGCGCCCGCACCACCCTGGGCGAGCCTCCCTCTCACGTGTCATCCTGAGCGAAGCGCCCGCTCAAGCAGCCCCCATCCCGGGAGGAGTACCCTGACCACCCAAAGGGCGAAAACCCTTTGTGTCACCCTGAGCGGAGCGCCCGCGCCACCCTGGGCGAGTCTCCCTCTCACGTGTCATCCTGAGCGGAGCGCCGCAGGCGCGGAGTCGAAGGATCTGGCCGCAGGCGAGTAGAACATGCAGGCGCGCCGCGCTCGGGACCAGATCCTTCGACTCGCTTCGCTCGCTCAGGATGACATAGAGGGAGGCTGCTCTCGCTCGGGATGGCATGGTACGAGCCACCGCGCCGTCCCCGCAACGTAGGTTACCGCCCTTCCGATTCGGCGGAAGCAGAAGGGCGAGATCCCGTAACGATTATCGGTGGCCTAGAGGGGGGCTGCTCTCGCTCGGGATGACATGAAAAGGGAGGTTCACCTAAGATGACGGAGTCGATCGCCCAGGTGACACGGGAGAGGGAGGCTCGCCCAGGATGGCATGGGCCCCTCCCTTCGCCTCCCCTTCCGCAGCTCTCCCTTTACTTCTGAGCCTTCTCGGGCACGAGGAAGATGAACGCGAGCGAGCTTACCAGCAGCAGGAACGGGTAGAACAGAAACGGGATGATGTCGAAGGCCGACACGGCGTAGCCCAGCTCGGTGGCGGCCGATATGGCCACGAGCATCTGCGCGCCGTAGGGGATGACGCCCTGCGAGACGCACGAGAACGTGTCGAGCAGCGACGCCGTCTTGCGCTTGGAGATGCCGTAGCTTTGCGCCATCTCGGCGGCGATGGGGTTCGCCATCACGATGGCCACCGTGTTGTTGGCCGTGGCCACGTCCATCGCGACCACCAGCAGGCCCATGCCGAGCTGGCCGCCCTTGCGGCTCTTGAACAGGCTGCGGATGCCGTTCAGAAGCGCCACGAAGCCGCCGTGCTCGCGGATGAGCGCGCAGATGGCGCTCACGAGCACGGCCACCATGGTCGTCTCGAACATGCCCGCGGCGCCCGAGCCCATGTTGGCGAGCAGGTCGGTGGGAGCCGTGGCGCCCGTGAGCACCATGATGAGCGAGCCCGAGACGATACCCAGAAGCAGCACCACGAACACGTTGACGCCGGCGATGCCTCCCACGAGCACGATGAGGTACGGGATGAGCTGGATGAGCTCGTATTCATGGCTCACGCCTCCCGCGAGGTCGGCGTTGAACGACATGGCCAGGATGATCACGAGCGTGACGAGGGCCGCCGGCAGGGCGATCTTGAAGTTCTCGCGGAACTTGTCCTTCATCTGGCAGCCCTGCCCTTGGCAGGCCGCGATGGTGGTGTCCGAGATGAACGACAGGTTGTCGCCGAACATCGCGCCGCCCATCACACTCGCCACGCACAGCGGCAAGCTGAAGCCCGACGCCGCCGACACCGCCACGGCGATGGGAGTGATCAGCGTGATCGTGCCCACCGACGTGCCCATCGACACGGACACAAAGCAGCTCACCACGAACAGCACCGCCACGGCGAACTGCACGGGGAACACCGACAGCATGAGGTACGCCACGCTCTCCGCGGAGTCGCGCCCGACCGTGCCCACGAAGACGCCCGCCGCCATGAAGATGAGGATCATGGTGACGATGGTCTTGTCACCGATGCCGCGGCCCATGATGACGAGCTTGTCGTCGAAGGGCAGCCTGCGGTTCTGCACGCACGCCACCAGCAGCGCCACCAGGAACACCACCACGATGGGGATGTTGTAGAAGCCCATGGGGATGCCGAGCACGTACTCGAACAGAATGCCCAGCCCCAGGTACAGCACGAGGAACACGCCGATGGGCGCGAGCGCGCCCACGTTGCCCTTCTTCGCGGGCTCATCTTGGCCGCTCGCCGCGGACGCGCCGGCCGTCACGTTCTTCTCTTCCGTCATCTCAATCCTCCCACGCGTTCGAATAGTCCGCACATTGTAGCAATCACTGTGCGCAGCGGGGCGCTCTTCGCTCATAATGTTTGAACAAAAATGAGGGAATGCGGAAGGAGGCGGCACGTTGATCGAAGAGCAGTACGCGCGGTGGACCGCGCCCCTGCGCGCGAACCCGCGCGCCGCCCGCGCGCTGCTGGCGGCGAACAAGCTACTCACGTGCGTGGGATACGTGGCCTACCCGCTGCTGCTCGCGCTGCTGGCGGCTTCTGCGCTCGCGGGCGGCGCGAGCGCGGGCGAGCTGGCGGCGGCGGGCGGCGTGGGCGCGGGCGAGCTGGCGACAGGAGCGGCCGGCGGAGCTGCGAGCGCGGAAGCCGCGGGCGCCAACGGTGACGCGGGCGCCGCGCACACGGGTGCGCTGGCGGCGTGGTGGCCGCTCGCGTGCTGCGTCGCGGTGCCGTCGGTGCTGTTCGCCGCATGCAGCCTGTTCCGCCGCGTCGTGAACGCGCCGCGCCCCTACGAGGCGCTTCCCATCGACCCGCTCATCAAGAAGGACACGCGCGGAAAGTCGTTCCCGAGCCGCCACGCGTTCTCGATGTTCACCATCGCCGCCGCGTGGATGACGTTCCAGCCCGTCGTCGGCGCCGCGCTCATGGCTGCGGGCGCGTTCATGGGCGGCGTGCGCGTGCTCGGCGGCGTGCACTACCCCCGCGACGTGATCGCCGGCGCCGCAAGCGCCCTCGTCCTGAGCGCCGCGGCCTACGCCCTCTGCGGCCTGCTCTAGCAGCCCGCCAGAGCGCTTCGCGCGCAAACGCCCGGGCGGGCCGCGCGTCACGCGCTTAACCGTTACAATGGGGCGAACACGTTCGACGAAGCGAGGATGCCGCCATGACCCACCCTGAGATAACCGACCCGTTCGCCCCCGGCTCGCTCAGCGCCCTCGCGCCGAGCTGGTGGCTGCCCGAGGACACCCTCGAAGAGGACGCTGCCACCGACAGCCCCGCAGGCGCTGTCGACGGCCCCGCAGACGCTAGCGCGCTCGCCGACCCCGGCGCGCCCGCGCCCGCCAGCCCCAGCGGCGCACCCACGCCCACGCCCGCCCCCGACCTCGACGAGACCGACCCGTGGCTCACGCCCGACGAGGCCCTCGAGCGCTTCCTGGACTGGGTGGACGCCCGCGGCATCGAGCCGTGGCCGCACCAGGAGGACGCGCTCATGAACCTGGCCGTGGGCGACCACGTGATCCTCGGCACGCCGACCGGGTCGGGCAAGTCGCTCGTGGCGCAGGGCCTCTGCTTCATGGCGATGGCCACCGGGCGGCGCGCCTACTACACCGCGCCCATCAAGGCGCTCGTGAGCGAGAAGTTCTTCGACATGGTCGACGTGCTCGGCCGCGACAACGTGGGCATGATCACCGGCGACAGCACCATCAACACCGAGGCGCCCGTGATCTGCTGCACTGCCGAGATCCTCGCCAACCAGGCGCTGCGCGAGGGCGAGGGCGCCGACGTGGGCTGCGTGGTCATGGACGAGTTCCACTACTACGGCGACGTCGATCGTGGCTGGGCGTGGCAGGTGCCGCTGCTCACGCTGCCGCGCGCGCAGTTCCTGCTGATGAGCGCCACGCTCGGCGACACCTCCGCCATCGCGGCCGCGCTCGAGGAGCGCACCGGCAAGCCCGTCGACACCGTGGCCGACGCGCCGCGTCCCGTGCCGCTCGCCTTCGAGTACTCGCTCACGCCGCTCGAGGGCACCGTCGAGCTCGCCCTGCGCAAGGGCGAGGCGCCGCTGTACCTCGTCCACTTCTCGCAAGACGCCGCCATCGCCACCGCCCAGTCGCTCGCCAGCTACGGCGTGGCCACCAAGGAGCAGCGCGAGGCCGTGAAGGCCGCCGTCAAGGGAACCGCGTTCACCACCGCCTTCGGTAAGATCCTGAAGCGCCTGCTCGAGTGCGGCGTGGGCGTGCATCACGCCGGCATGCTGCCGCGCTACCGCCTGCTCGTGGAGAAGCTCGCCCAGCAGGGCCTCCTGCCCGTGATCTGCGGCACCGACACGCTCGGCGTGGGCATCAACGTGCCCATCCACACGGTGGTCCTGACGCAGCTCACCAAGTTCGACGGCCACAAGATGCGCCGGCTGCGCGCCCGCGAGTTCCACCAGATCGCCGGGCGCGCGGGACGCGCCGGCTTCGACACCGAGGGCATGGTGATCGCCGAGGCGCCCGAGCATGAGATCGAGAACGCCAAGCTGGTGGCGAAGGCGGGCGACGACCCCAAGAAGCTGCGCAAGATCAAGAAGAAGAAGCCGCCCGAGGGGTTCGTGGCGTGGAACGAGGCCACCTTCACGCGCCTCATCGACGCTGTGCCCGAGACGCTCACGCCGCGCATGCGCATCACGCACTCCATGGTGCTCGCCGTGATCTCGCGCGGCGGCGACGCCCGCGCGCGCGTGCGCGAGCTCATCGCCGCGTCGGCCCAGACCGACGAGCAGAAGGCGAAGCTGCACGTGCGCGCCGACGAGATCTTCGCCACGCTCATCGAGGCGGGCGTGGTAGAGCGCACGGTGGGCGACGACGGCAGCGAGGGCTACGTCACCACGGTGGAGATGCCCGAGGACTTCGCGCTCGACCAGCCGCTCTCCCCCTTCATGCTCGCGGCGCTCGACCTGTTCGACCCGCAGAGCGACACGTACGCGCTCGACGTGATCTCGCTCGTGGAGGCGACGCTCGAGGACCCGCGCCAGGTCCTGCGCGCCCAGGAGCGCGTCGAGCGCGACCGCGCGATGGCCGAGATGAAGGCTGACGGCGTGGAGTACGAGGAGCGCCTCGAGCGCCTGGCCGAGGTCACCTACCCGCGCCCGCTCGAGGACGTGCTGAACGCGGCCTTCGGGCACTACTGCCGCGCCGTGCCGTGGGCGCGCGACTTCGAGCTGGCGCCGAAGTCGGTGCTGCGCGACATGATCGAGACGGCCTCGGACTTCAAGACCTACGTGAACCGCTACGGCATCGCGCGCTCGGAGGGGACGCTCCTGCGCTACCTCTCCGACGCCTACCGCGTGCTCGACCGCACGCTGCCCCAGTCCGCGCGCGACGACGTGCTGCGCGACGTCATCTCGTGGCTCGGCCTCATCGTGCGCTCGACCGACTCGAGCCTGGTGGACGAATGGGAGAACGCCGGCAGCGCCATAGACGTCGCCGCCCCCGCGCCCGCGGACGAGGTGGTGCGCGACCGGCGCGGCCTTGCCGTGCTCGTGCGCAACGCCCTGTTCGCGCGCGTGCGCCTGGCCGCCGCCGACAAGGCCGCCGAGCTGGGCCGCCTCGACGCGGAGTGGGGGTTCGGCGAGCGCCGCTGGTCAGACGCGCTCGACGCCTACTACGAGGCGCATGACGAGGTGCTCACCGACGCCGACGCGCGCTCGGCGGCGTTCCTCGTCATCGACGAGGCCGACGAGAAGGCCGCGCACGTGTGGCACGTGCACCAGACGTTCAGCGACGAGGCGGGCGACCGCGACTTCGGCATCATGGCCGACGTCGACCTCGACGCCACGCAGGAGCAGGGCGAGGTGGTGTTCAAGAACTACCGGGCCGGGTTCATCGAGGACCTGCTCGAGCGGTAGAGAGCAGCGAAAGAGGGCGGAGGCGGCGAGGGGGGCGATGCGGCGCGGCGCGCCACCTCCCTCGCCGCCTCCGCGCCTTGGGCCCTTTTAGATCAGCTTGCCCTTGCAGTGGTCGATCAGATGCTGGATGACCTGCGCCGTCCAGCCCTCGAACTTCCTCTTGCGCTCCACGAGCTCGCCGTCGACCAGCTCGAGGTAGGCCACCTGGATGCGCGCGAAGCGCGTCACCTTCTTCTCCTCCTCGCGCGACAGGCACGCCTCGATGGCCTTGAACGGCGCCAGCCCCTGCTTGAGGACGGGGTTGTACATCACGTGCGGGTTGTCATCGTCGTCCAGGTACGCGACGATGGCCTTCGTCTCGCCGATCTGGTTGGCGGCCAGACCCGCCGCGTCCTCGAGCGAGACGAGCGTCTCCACCAGGTCCTGGGCTACGGACGCGTCATCCGCCGTCGCCTTCTCACACGCCTGCGACAGAATCGCCTCGTCCTTCACGATCTCCTTGATCACCGCATTCTCCTTCTGGCCGGAAACGTTACGCGTCCCATGATACCGCATGACGTCGGGAGGGTGGCAAGACGGCAACGGCAGCCCCACCCGCCGCGCAGGCCGCGCGGGCGCCCCTAAGATGGCAGGTGAGCCTCACGGCGCGCGGACGGCCGGCCTCATCGGCGGCCCGCGGCCGAGCTGCACCCGCACCCAACCGAAGGAGCCTTGCCATGAAGGGAAACCAGAAGCTCATCGACACCCTGAACAACCTGCTCGCCGACGAGCTCACCGCCATCAACCAGTACATGCTGCACGCCGAGATGTGCGAGGACTGGGGATACGCCCAGCTCCACGAGGAGTACGAGCGCCGCGCCATCACCGAGATGCGCCACGCCGAGAAGCTCATGGCGCGCATCCTGTTTCTGGAGGGCACGCCCGTGGTGTCGAAGCTCAACAAGATGACCATCGGCGCCACCGTGCCCGAGCAGGTCGACAACGACCTCGAGCTCGAGCTGGAGACGGTGCGCCGCTACAACGAGGCCATCGTGCTCGCCGGCGAGGTGCTCGACTACGCCACGCGCGACATGCTCACCGAGATCCTCGCCGACGAGGACCGCCACGTCGACGAGATCGAGGAGCTGCAGGACCAGATCGAGCAGATGTCGCTGCAGATCTTCCTCTCCACCAAGACGCAAGCGTAGCGCTAGGCGACAGCGCCTGCCGCACCTGCCAGCCCTGCCCTGCGGCCAAGCTGGCCCTCGTCCACCTGTTTTTGCGCTAGGGAGCGTCCGCATCAGGCGCCTGTCATGTCATCCCGAGCGAACGTCAGGAGATACCCCGATGTCACCCCGAGCGAGCGGCTCCGCACCCTGGGCGAATCTCCCTCCTCATGTCATCCCGAACGAACGTCAGGAGGTGCCCCGATATCATCCTGAACGAACGTCAGGAGGTGCCCCCCTGTCACACTGATCGAGCGGCTCCGCACCTTGGGCGAATCTCCCTCCTCATGCCATCCTGGGCGAACGTCAGGAGGTGTCCCCCGTGTCATCCTGAGCGAGCGAAGCGAGTCGAAGGATCTGGCCCCGGGTACGGCGCGCCCGCATGCGCCACCTGCTTGCGACCAGATCCTTCGACTCCGCGCCTGCGGCGCTCCGCTCAGGATGACACGGGGGGTGTGCCGCGGCATGCTCGAACGCGCAGGTGAGGGCGGATGGCGGCGCTCCGCTCAGGATGACATGGGGGGGCGTGCCGCGGCATGCTCGAACGCGCAGGTGAGGGCGGGCACGCGACACGGGCGCGCAGGTGAGGGCGGATGCGCGCGTGCGCGACGCGCTCCCGGACGGGCGGCGCCTAGCTCAGCCGCTTCAGCGCTGCTACGAAGAACCCCTCGTAGAGCTCGGTGGGCCTCACGCATGCTGCGCCCTCGAGCGCGCACGGCAGAAGCGGCACGCCTTCGAGCAGCTCGTCCGGCAGCGGGACCACCTCGGCGTTCACGGGCTTGACGGGACGCGGCCCATCGCCGCCGCGGCGCTTGCCGCGCCCGCGCCGGCCGCCGCGCCTGCCGTCGCGCGATGCGGCTGCCAGCTCGTCTTTCGAGGGGTTGAGCACGCTCTCGACGAGCAGCTCGTTCTCCTCGGGCAGTATCGAGCACGTGGCGTACACCACGATGCCGCCGGGGCGCACCGTCTCGAACGCCTTGCGCAGGAGCGCCCGCTGCGTCTTCACGCTGCGCTCGAGCAGCTCGTCCGAAAACCCTCCGCGGTAGGCGCCGCCCGCGAGCGACACCGTGCCCGAGCCCGAGCAGGGCGCGTCGAGCAGCACCTTGTCGAAGGTGAAGAACTCGTCGAGCTTGCGCGCGTCGCACTCCATCACGTTGCAGCGCGCGACGCCCTGCTTCTCGAGGTTGTGGCGCAGCTTCTGGGCGCGCACGGCGTTCTTCTCGCAGGCGGTGATCAGCGCCTTGCCGCCTGAGAGCGCGGCCATCTGGCAGGTCTTGCCGCCGGGCGCGGCCGCCATGTCGAGGATGTTCTCGCCCGGATGCGGGTCGAGCGCGAGCGGCGGCAGCATGGCCGAGAGGCTCTGCAGGTAGACCTTCCCCTGCGCGTAGGCGTCAAGCGCGCGCAGGGCGGGCTCGCTGCCCGCGTCCGTGACGAAGGCGTCGGCGTAGAAGGCGGGCGTGCGCCAGGCGATGCCCGCCGCGTCAAGCTCCGCGGCCACCTGTGCAGGCGAGGCCTTCAGCGTGTTGGCACGCAGCGTGCACGCGCGCGGGGCGGCGTACCCGGCGATGACGGCATCCGTGACTTCGGGGGCGTAGTGGCTGGCAAGACGCGCGAGCAGCTCGGGGGGAAGCCCGCGTGCGGCCGCGCGCTCCTGCGCTTCGGTCGTGCTCACGGCGCGCCCTAGCGGATCGTGACGCCTTCGGGGAGCTCGACGCTGCGCCAGTCGAACTCCTCGCCGTCCTCGTCTTCCGTGCTCGCCTGGGCGGCTGCCGCCGCGGCGGCAGCTTCGGCCTCCTTTTGCGCGGACCTCCCGAAGGCCGCGTCGAACGCGTCGAAGGAGGCGCGCGGCACGGCGAACACCACACGCGCGACGGCGCCGGGGTGCGCCTCGATCCATGCGCTGAACAGCGACGTCACCTGCTCGGCGGGGTAGCCGAGGCGTCCGCAGCCGAACGCGCCCACGATGAGCGTCTCGCATCCGTTCGCGGCGGCGATGCGCATGATCGTCTCGACGCGGTCGGCCAGCGCGCGGTCGCACTCGCGCTCGGAGCGGTGGTTCTCGAGGGCGCGGGCGCGCAGCGGCTCGGGGATGACGATCACGTCCGCCTTGCGGATGCTGCCGTCGCGCGAGAACACCACGTCGGGCAGGTACGCCGCGCGGTCGGTGAACAGCCCGCCGCGGCGGTAGTCGCGGTTCTTGTCGTGGTAGAGGCCCTTGACCTCGCAGAGCACCTGGTAGAGGTTGCTCGCGGCGCACAGGATCTGCTCGGGGCCGAACGCGCCGTCCTCGTAGGCGCCGCCGGGGCGCGTGAAGGCCGCCGGGTCGACCACGGCCGTCTTGCCCGCGCCCTGGCGGTAGAGGGCCTCGGGCGCGAACGAGGTGGTGACGCGCGTCTCGGTGGCGGCGAAGGGGGCCTCGCCCAGCTCGAGCACGCGTCCCGCGCCCTCCTCGTAGATCGTCGCCGCTGCGGCGCACGCCGCCGTCTCGCTCGCGAACGCGCCCTTCATGAGCGCGTTGTGCTTGGCCGCCTGCTCGCGACGCTCGTCCCTGTCTGCCATGATGCCTCCTTGAGAGTGGGCCTCGGATGTGGATGACCCCCATCATATCCCACTTGGGCGCACGTCGCGCCCGAGGAGCGGCGCTCCCTAGCGCAAAAACAGGTGGACGAGCGTGTTGTTCACGCGGTGTACCTTATCGGAGAGACACGCGAGCGTCGTCCTGCCCCATGCGCGCCCCTTTCTTGTCATTCCCCCCTGCGTCCTGAGAGAGCGCGAGGCTGTGAAGCCCCATGTCATCCTGAGCGGAGCGCCGCAGGCGCGGAGTCGAAGGATCTGGTCGCGAGCGAACTGCGCATGCGGGCGCGCCGCGCGCCGCACCCACCCGCCCTCACCTGCGCCCCGGGCGCGCCGCGGCACGCCCCCCATGTCATCCTGAGCGGAGCGCCGCAGGCGCGGAGTCGAAGGATCTGGTTGCGAGTAGGTTGCGCATGCGGGCGCGCCGCGCCCGGGGCCAGATCCTTCGACTCGCTTCGCTCGCTCAGGATGACATGAGGGGCGCCTCGCTCGGGATACCATAGTCCGCGCGTGCGCCCCGCCGCCCGCCACCCGCTCCCGCGCCGCCTGCGCGAAGCGCCCGCCGCCATCCGCCCTCACCTGCGCGTTCGCGCCGCGCGCCGCTCGCTTCGCCTGCGGCCGGCCAGGGCGGCGCGCGCTTCGCTACAATAGCGCCAACCCCGTCCGCGGCGCACGCGTCGCCGCGGGCAAGCGAGCACTTGCGCAGGCCCGGCCCGCGCGCAACCCGAAGGAGCATCATGGACGCAAGCGAAACCCGATACCTGGAACTGCTCTCCCGCCTGTTCCCCTCCGAGGCGAAGGCATCGGCCGAGATCATCAACTTGAGCGCGGTCTTGAGCCTGCCGAAGGGCACCGAGATCTTCGCCTCCGACATCCATGGCGAGTTCGAGGCGTTCTCGCACCTCCTGAAGAACGGCTCGGGCTCCATCCGCCTCAAGATCGACGACACCTTCGGCGACGAGCTCTCCCTCGCCGAGAAGCGCTCGCTCGCCACGCTCATCTACTACCCGCGCGAGAAGATGGACCTCGTCCTGCCGCAGGTGCAGGACGAGCGCGCCTGGTTCTCCACCACCATCCTGCGGCTCGTCGAGGTGTGCAAGCAGGCGTCGGGCAAGTACACGCGCTCGAAGGTGCGCCGCGCGCTGCCGCCCGAGTTCGCCTACATCATCGAGGAGCTCATGACGGAGAACAACTTCGCCGTGAAGCGCGAGGCGTACTTCGCTGACATCATCGACGCGGTGATGCGCACAGGCCGCGCGCGGGCGCTCGTGGAGGCGTTGTGTCTGCTCATCCAGCGGCTGGCCATCGACCATCTGCACATCGTGGGCGACATCTACGACCGCGGGCCCTACCCGCACACCATCCTGGACACGCTGGCCAACTTCCATTCGGTCGACATCCAGTGGGGCAACCACGACATCGTGTGGATGGGCGCCTCGCTCGGGCAGCGCGGCTGCATCGCGCACGTGGTGCGCAACTGCGCGCGCTACGGCAACCTCTCCATCCTCGAGGACGCCTACGGCATCAACATCCTGCCGCTCGCCGGGTTCGCGCAGCGCGCCTACGCCGACGACCCCTGCGTGGCGTTCGGCCTCAAGGGCAACCCGCAGCTCACCGAGCGCGAGCACGTGGTGAACGTGAAGATCCAGAAGGCCATGGCCGTCATCCAGTTCAAGGTGGAAGGCCAGCTCATCGACGAGAACCCGAGCTTCGGGCTTGAGGACCGCAAGCTCTTGGACAAGATCGACTACGAGCGCGGCACCGTGCTCCTCGACGGCGTGGAGTACGAGCTCACCGACAAGGTGTTCCCCACCATCGACCCAGCCAACCCCTACCGCCTCACGCCCGAGGAGGAGAACGTCATGCAGCGCCTCGAGCAGGCGTTCGTCGGCTGCGAGAAGCTGCAGCGCCACATGCGCTTCCTCTTGGAGGCGGGCAGCCTCTACAAGATCTACAACTCCAACCTGCTGTTCCACGCGAGCGTCCCGCTCAACCCCGACGGCTCGCTCATGGAGGTTGACGTGTTCGGCGAGAAGCTCGCCGGCCGCGCGCTCTACGACGCGCTCGAGCACTACGTGCGCGAGGCGTTCTTCGGCCCCGACGAGGCGGCGCGCACGCGCGGGCGCGACCTTCTGTGGTGGATGTGGCTCTCGCCCGGCTCGCCTCTGTTCGCGAAGAGCAAGATGGCCACGTTCGAGCTGTACCTGATCGCCGACAAGGCCGCGCGCAAGGAGGTGAAGAACCCGTTCTACACGCTGCTCAACGACGAGCGCGTGATCGCGGGCATCTTCGAGGACTTCGGGATGGACCCCGCCACGTCGCGCATCGTGTGCGGACACGTGCCGGTGAAGGTGAAGGACGGCGAGGACCCGGTGAAATGCGGCGGGCGCGTGCTCACCATCGACGGCGGGTTCTCGAAGGCCTACCAGCCCACCACCGGCATCGCGGGCTACACGCTGATCTCGAACTCCTACGGCTTCGTGCTCGCCGCGCACGAGCCGCTCGAGTCGACGCGCGCCGCCGTGGAGAACGAGCTCGACATCCACTCGTCACGCCACGTGGTCGAGCGCGTGGAGGAGCGCACGCGCGTGGCCGACACCGACACGGGCGCGAAGCTGAAAGCCCAGATCGCCGACTTGGAGCGCCTGCTCGAGGCGTACCGACGCGGCCTGATCCCCGAGCGGGGCTAGACTTGGGAGCGGCGCGCGACCTCCTGCTGGCCGTTGACGGAGGCGGCAGCTCGACGGAGCTCCTGCTGGCTGACGCAGAGGGAGCGGAGCTCGCGCGCTTCCAGGTGGGCTCGACGAGCTTCAAGTCGGTGGGGCCGGATGCCGCGCGGGCTGAGATCGGCGAAGGAGTGAGGCGGCTGCGCCGCGAGCTTGACGAACAGGGTGCGGCGCTGGCGGACGTGCGCGGCGTGTGGGGCCTGTCAGGGTGCGACTCGGCCGCCGACGCGGCGGCGTACCGAAGCGCGCTGACCGCCTGCGGGCTTGACCTTGAGCGCCACCACGTCTGCAACGACGCGCTGCTCGCGCTGCGCACGGTCGCGGACGGCGCGGGCGTGGTGGTGGTCGCGGGCACGGGCTCGGTGGCGCTCTGCGTTGACGCAGGCGGCGCGGTGGCGCGCCGCATCGGCGGCTGGGGCTACCAGGTGAGCGACCTGGGGTCGGGCTGCTGGGCGGGCGCGGCGCTCCTGCGCGAGGCGCTTCTGCACGAAGACAGCTGCCGCGAGGACGACCCCGCGTTCGCGCTGGTGAGAGAGGCGCTTGCGCCCGAGGGCGCGTCCTGCTTGGGCGAGGCGGCCGCGCGCCTCACGCGTGCCGACGAGCTCGCCGCGCTCGCCCGCATCGCGCTCGAGTGCGCCGCGTCGCCCGCCTGCGAGGACATCCGCCGCCAAGCCGCGCGCTACCTCGCCGGCTACGCCGCCTCCCTCGTGCGCGCCCTCTCCGAGCGCGGCGACGCCGAGGCGGTCGTGGCCCTCGCGGGCGGCCTGTTCCGCAACGAGCGCTTCCGCAACCTGGTCGTCGACGAGATCCTCGCGCGCACGTCCCTGCCCGCGCGCAGCATCCGCCACGTCAGCACCTCCCCCGCCGAGGGAGGCATCCGCATGGCCCGCGCCTGGGCGCGCGACGGCCGGCTGCCCCTCGGCAAACCCTCTATAATCATGCCGAGACACGAAAGGACCTCAGCATGAGCAAACGCACCCCCGCCGCGCCCTCGACCACGCGGCGCACGCTGCACTACTTCTGGCAGATCACGCGCTCGCACCTGGGGCTCTTCGTGGCGCTGCAGCTCTCCACGTTCGCCTACGTGGCGCTCCTCTCCTACGGCAACCCCTACGTCATGAGCCTCGTGGTCGACCGCGTGAGCGCGAGCCCCGTGGCGCCCGACCAGGTCATCAGCGTGTTCGCGCCCTACGTCGCGGCGCTCGTCGCCATCAACGTGCTCGGCCAGACGGCCAGCAAGCTGCAGGACTACACGCTCTACAAGCTCGAGATCGCCGCGAGCTACGACCTCTCAACGCTCTGCTTCGACGCGCTGTGCAACCAGTCGATGTCGTTCCACTCCAACCGCTTCGGCGGCACGCTCGTGAGCCAGACCACCAAGTTCCTCGCCGCCTACAACCTGGTGCTCGAGAACCTGAACTTCCCGTTCATGCCCGTGTTCTGCTCCATCGTGTTCACCTGCGGCATCCTGGCGCCGCGCGTGCCCGCCTACGTAGTCATCCTCATGGTGCTGCTCGTGGTGTACGCCGTCGTGTCGTACCGCATGTACAAGCGCATCCTCACGCTGAACGAGAAGGCCGCCAGCGCCCAGAACCAGCTCTCCGGCGAGCTGTCCGACTCGGTGGCGAACATCCTGGCCGTGAAGACCTACGGGCGCGAGGACTACGAGCGCGGGCTGTTCGACCAGTTCAACCGCGAAGTGGTGGCGCGCGACTCCAAGCGCATGCGCGCGAGCCTCACGCGCGGCATCATCACGGCCGCCATCACCGTGGTCATCATGAGCGTGGTGGCGGTGTTCATCGCCGGCGGCAACGCGTGGTTCGGAATCACGCCCGGCACGCTCGTGATGATGTTCACCTACACCTACACCATCACGAACCAGTTCAACTTCATCAACAACGGCCTGCAGCGCTTCAACCGCGCGTTCGGCGACGCAAGCGGCATGACACTCGTGCTCGACGAGCCGCGCCTGGTGGCCGACGTCCCCGGCGCGCCCGACCTCGAGGTGCGCGAAGGCGCCATCGACTTCGAGGGCATCGGGTTCCACTACACCGACGGCAACGCGAAGACCACCGTGTTCGACGACTTCAACCTGCACATCCCCGCCGGCCAGCGCGTGGGGCTCGTGGGCATGTCGGGCGCGGGGAAGACCACGCTCACCAAGCTCCTGCTGCGGCTGGCCGACATCCAGGAGGGCGCCATCCTCATCGACGGGCAGAACGTCGCCGAGACCACCCAGCAGTCGCTGCGCCGTCAGATCGCCTACGTGCCGCAGGAGGCGCTGCTGTTCCACCGCACCATCGCCGAGAACATCGCCTACGGGCGGCCTGACGCCACGCGCGAGGAGATCCGCGAGGCGGCGCGGCTCGCCAACGCGCTCGAGTTCATCGAGAAGCTGCCGCAGGGCTTCGACACCATCACGGGAGAGCGCGGCGTGAAGCTCTCGGGCGGGCAGCGCCAGCGCGTCGCCATCGCCCGCGCGCTTCTGGCCGACTGCCCCGTGCTCGTGCTCGACGAGGCCACGAGCGCGCTGGACTCCGAGAGCGAGCGGCTCGTGCAGGACGCGCTCGCCACGCTCATGGAGGGGCGCACGTGCATCGTGGTGGCGCACCGCCTGTCCACGGTAGCGAGCCTTGACCGCATCGTGGTCTTAGCTGACGGGAAGGTGGCCGAGGACGGCCCGCACGAGAGCCTCATCGAGGCCGGCGGCGCCTACGCGCGCCTCTGGAGCCGTCAAACCGGCGCCTACCTGGAGTAAGCGAGGCGCGCCGATGCGCCGGAGGCGCGCTGGCGTGGCAGAAATCGCGCTGGCCCGGCAGGGAGGCTGCCTGGCGTGACCAGGAGCTGCCTCAGCGCGGCGAGATGAGCTCGCTTGCCGTCACGAGGCGCTGCGCGGGGCAGCTCCGCCCGTGCGCGATGCTCGCCGTCAGGGCGTCCAGGCTCTCGGGGAAGTGGAAGCGCTCCATGTCAGACTGCTCGACGAAGCCCTGAGCGAGCATGTTCCCGAGCAGCGCCCGCAGCGGGTCGTAGAAGCCGTCGAGGTTGAGGAAGTAGCACTCGGTCGGCCCGAGCCCCAGCCGGATGCGCGACATGATCTCGGATATCTCCTCGAGCGTGCCCACGCCGCCGGGAATGGCGACGAACACGTCCCCCAGCTCGATCATCTTCGCCTTGCGCTCGCCCATCGTCTCCACTTCGATGAGCTCCGTCAGGTCGTGCTGCGCGACGCCCGCCTCGATGAAGAAACGAGGCTCGACCCCATACACCTCGCCGCCGCCGTCGAGCACGGCGCGTGACACGATGCCCATGAGCCCCACCGAGCTGCCGCCGTACACGAGCGCATGGCCGTGCCGGGCAATCCACGTGCCCAGATCACGCGCACATTCGGCAAAGCGGGCGTTCGCCCCGCCGTTCGACCCGCAGTATACGACAACGTTCATGACAGCTCCTTCGAAACCTCTTCGCGCAGGCGCGCCAGCGTCCCAAGCGCAGCCCCCGCGCCAGCGCCCCAAGCGCAGGCGGCATCGCACGCGCAAGCACGCCGACGCCCCAGGCGCAGGCGGGCATCGCACGCGCAAGCACGCCCGCGTCCCAGGCGCAGCCCCAGGCGCAGCGTGCGCCCCACGCGCCCCACGCCCCACACCCGCGCTCGCGCACGCCCGCGATTCTCATCCCGAAGCATCCTAGCAGACATCGGCGCGAGCGTCTGCGCCTAATCTTCCCGGCTCTCGCGGCAGATCTCCAAAAGGCCCTCGATCGGGGTGGGCTTGCTGGCGTAGTAGCCCTGGTAGCAGTCGCCTCCCAGCGAGGCGATCAGCTCGCACTGCTCCTGCGTCTCGATGCCCTCCACACAGGTGCGCAGGCCCGCCTTCCGGGCGCTCTGCACGATGGTCTCCATCAGCGACAGGCTCCGCTTGCTCTCGAGGGCGCCCAGGAGGAACACCCGGTCCACCTTCAGCTCGTCAACGGGGAGCTGGAGCAGCAGCGCCAAGGAGGACATGCCCGTCCCGAAGTCGTCGAGCGCGATGGTGATGCCGCGCGAGCGGAAGAACCTCAGCTCGTCCTCCAGGAAGTCCGGCTCCATGCGGCGACACCGCTCCGTGAGCTCCAGGCAGAGGTTCTCGGGCGGGCAGCCCTCCTCCGCGAGGATGTTCAGGACGTCCTCGCGGAAGCTGCTGTGCTTCAGCTGCGTGTCCGCGACGTTGACGTTCAGGATGAAGCCCGGGTCCGCCTGGCGCAGAGGCGCGGTCTCCCGTATCGCCTGGCGGAGGATCCAATTCCCCACCGGGATGAAGGCGGGGTCGTTTTCCAGCCAGGGAACGAAGCTGTCCGGGGGGACCACGCCGTAGGGCTCCTGCCTCCAGCGCAGCAGCGCCTCCGCGCCGATCACCTTCCCCGTGGAGAAGGACACGATGGGCTGGTAGCACAGGAAGAAGTTGCGGCAGCCCTCCATGGCGCTGCGGTGGATCTCCGCGTGCAGCTGGATGTTCTCGACGTTGAGCACCTGGCGGACGTCCTCGCTGAAGATCAGCTCGTTGCGGTGGTTCTCCAGGGACTGCTCAACGGCGTAGATCAGGCTGCTGCGCACGAGGTGCTCGTTGCGGGGGTGCCGGGGGTCGATCTGCACCGCGCCGCCGTATATCTGCAAGGGGACCTGCAGGTTGTCGATCTGGATCTCGCTTTCCGCCACGCGGCGGAGCTGCTGGAAGAACCTCCGCGCCTCGTCTCGGTCGGCGTCGTACAGGTAGAAGGCGAACTTCGCCCCCTCCAGGCGGAACACCCGCCCCTTGCCCGCGACGAGCCCCTGGAGCTCGATGCCGAAGAGCCGCAGGATCTGGTTCCCGCCCTCCTGGCCGTACATGGCGTTGGCGTGGCGGAAGTTCTCGATCCCCACCTTGACCACGCAGGCGCTGATCCGCTCCTCGATCAGCCGGTGCAGGCTCTTGGTGAACTCCGCGTTGGTGTGCAGGCCGGTGATGGGGTCCACCTCGTCGACGAGGCCGTGGTTGATGATCGTGCCTGCGAACAGGTCAGGCTCGGCGCCCTCCCCCTTCAGCACCACGCCCCGGCAGGTGCAGACGACGTACTCGCCCAGGCGGTTCTTCACCCGGTACTCCAGGTCGTGGACCTGGCTGTGCCCGCAGAAGACCGACACGATGTCATCGTGGTACATCTGCCGGTCCTGCGGGTGGATGAGGGACTCCCAGATCTTCCCCGCGTCGAACATGTACTCGCCCGGCAGGTCGAAGTACTGCACTGCGGCCAGAGACCAGCGGGACACCCCCGTGCTCATGTTGCAGAGGTAGATGTAGCTGCGCTCCGAGGTGCTGGAGAAGGCCGCGAACGTCCGGTTCGCCAACCCGGTGGTGTCAAGCTCCTCCGAAGCCGGCTTCTGCGATTCGGCCAGCATCTGCGCAGGTGACGGCCGGTACTCCTTGAGCGCAGAGCGCGGGATGGGGCCGTGCTTGATACGGCTCCGCTCCTTGTTGCGGCGCATGGCGGAAGCCGCCGCCTGCTCGGCGACGCGCACGTCTTTCTGGGAGGGGTCGAAGCAGGCGTACCCCGCGGAGACGCGCGGGAGGCGCGGATCTGCCGCGCGGCCCTCCTCCATGACGGCGTGGAACTGCTCGTTGAGCGCCTCCATGGCGCCCTCGTCCACGTCCAGGATCACGCAGAACTCGTCGCCCTCTATCCGGCAGCACGCGCCGTGCCGTCCGTAGGCCTTGCGGATGGCCTTCCCGACCACCCGAAGGCACTCGTCTCCGTAGTCGCGGCCGTACTCGTCGTTGACGGCCCTGAACGAGTCCACGTCGAGCAGCTGGATGATCGCGGGCTTGCGCAGGCGCTCGAGCAGGTTCTTGCAGCTGGCGCGGTTGAGCAGCATCGTCTTCTCGTCGACGCGCTGGAGCATGTCGTTGTAGAAGATGTAGAGCAGCGTGACGACGATCGCAACCGTGAGCCAAGCGGACTTGACGTCCTTGTCCACCTGGTTCGCGACCACGCCGAGCAGCAGGAAGCCCAGCATCAGAAGGAGCATCGCCCTGTTCTTGCCCTGGTACTGGCGGCTGACGCGATACCCGACCTGCAGCGCGTAGACGGCGGCGCCCAGGTAGGTCACGAGGTAAATCCAGTAGAGCGGGCCGTGGAGGAACACGCCGTCGGCGTCCACGTAGTAGATGAACCCTCCGAAGGCCGACAGGGCCTCCAGGCTGGTGTGGGCGACCAGGATGCCGAGGAGCAGCCTGCTCCTCGCGGGAGCGATCGCGGTCTGCCGCAAGACCTCCGCGCACGCGAACGGGACGACGGGCGTCACCGAGAGCTCCACCATCTTCGTCCACACGACGACTTCCCGCAGCTCCCCTCCGGAGAGGGCGGCCACGCTTCCCGACCACTCCGCGACGATGCCGAGGACGACGCTGGAGAAGAGCAGCAGAAACTGCCCCTTCTTGCTCTTGGAGAACATGTCGTTCGTGTTCGCCATGAACGCGAGAAGCGCCATGAGGAGCACGACTTCCAGAACGATCACCGTGTAGAAATTCAGCATGTCCGCATCACCTCCAGCACCCTTGTGCCCTCGCAACGCGCAGGCGGTGCGACGAGGGAAGCTCCTCGCCCTCGTTCGGCCTGCTCATTGGGTCGACAGCAGCTCCCAAACCCCTCTTGGGTTGCGCTTTGCAACGTCGCCTTGAGTGAGCAGCATCTATGTTTTTTCGCAGTAGATTTTCATGCGGAAACCTTTTGCTTTCGTTCTTGTGAAGCGCATCATAAACCAATCGAGGCGCACGAGAGCTTGCAAGCAGCGCGGAAGGGGCCACGAGCACGCCGACTGGCACGCCCGGCGCGCCGCGTCTCCCCTCCCCCTGCCATTCGCCACCCCTCCGTGCCTTTCACGCTGATGAGGAAGGCAATCAGCCAGTCTGGGTAGGTCGACCTGGACAGAGCACCCATGCCCGAGGTCCATCAAGTCCACCTGGCGGTGTAAGGCTGCCAGACGTCGAGCATATCTGGGCGAAGCGAGACAGCAAAGCAGTGAGCCATCATCGATGGTTTTTATAGCAGGGGCTCTTGCGGTTCACCCATCGCGCACCATCGTACAATCAGCTCGCCGACCCAAGCCCACGGGACCCGAGCCACCGATAACGCCCTCTTTGCATCCATCGTTCGGAAAAGCTGGATGGAAAACGCCCGTTATCGGTGCTCCAAGCCCCGAAAACCACCGACAACGGGCATTCTCCAGCCACTTTTATCCAAAAACCACCGATAACGGCCCTGTTTCATCCAGAATCGCCTGAGGGGTGGATGGAAAAGCGCCGTTGTCGGTAACGCTGGAGGCAACCGGCGCGCGGAGCCTCAAGGCCATAACATGCGCCTATTCGTCAAGTGCGGCAAACAGCGCCGCTGCAGAATCGTAAGACTCGGCCCGAATCTTGCCGTTCATAATGTCACGCGCTTCGCACATGGCCGCCTCGGTTTCCGCACTGTAGCGAGGCTGACGTACGTCGAAGGGCAGGCCGCCTTCCATGACCGATTTATGCAGAAACACGTTGATCGCTTCGGTGAGCGTCATGCCCAAGCTCGAGAAGATGCTCTCGGCATCAGCCTTCGCTTGCGGGTGTGCGCGCATATTGATTGAAACGAAGCGTGCGGCGAATCTACCTAAACATGGAAATCCGCCATCAGGTCCTCGACGGAGCTGAAGCTCTCGCCCTCACCTGAGAACGCCTGCTGCCGAGCCTCCAGATCAAGCAGGACGGCTTGTTCCATCTGTCTTGCGCGTTTCGCGATCCTGCGTCCGCCGTCCGTCAATCCACCGATCCCTGCTCAGATAGGTTATGCGCACGTTGCGGGTTTCGCCCATGGGCTTGCAGAGGACGTTCTGCACGTTGCGGTCGAAGACGAAGCCCAGCTTCTCCTGCACCCGCTGGGAGTTCGCGTTCCCCTCGTAGTTGCCGCACCAAATGCCGCCAAGCTCCAAGTCCTCGAACGCATGGCGAATGAGCTCCCGAGACGCCTCGGGGATGAGGCCACGCCCCCAATAGGGCACCCCGATCCAGTAGCCGAGCTCGGCCTCCCCTTCCGGCAGCGGAACGGTCCCGTCCTCCCCGAACAGCAGGCCTATGCTGCCGACGGGCCTCCCCGTCTTCTTCAACACCACGGCGTAAGTCTCCTCGGCGGAGAGGACGTCGCGGATGATCTCGCGGCTGTTCTCGACGCTCGTATGCGGCGGCCATCCGGCAATGGGTCCCACCGCCGGATCTTTCGCAAAGCGATAGAGATCCTCGGCGTCGCCTTCCGCCCAAGGGCGGAGGACCAGGCGCTCCGTCGTCAAAACCATCGCACACCCTCCTCAGGTCCGGGATCAGCGCCAAGGCGGAGCCCAACAGGCCCCTGCCCCGCAGCTTACGCCAGCCGCGTCTTCTTCGTGACGGGGCACATGACGTAGCCGCCGCGCTTCGCGAAGTGGATCATGAACCCGATGCCGGCAAGCGCGAGGGCGATTCCCACCCCCGTGTAGAAGAAGGCGACGAACCACGTCGGGACCAGCCCGAAGGCGCGCAGCGAGATCCCGCCGCCCATCATGACGGCCATGATGACGTACCCTTTCACGTCGAAGAACCTCAGGACGTGCGTCCTCTCCTCGCCGTAGCCGCGGATGCGGTCGGAGTGCTTGCCGACGAGCTTCGAGAACATCAGGTGAAAGATCAGGAAGATGAGCGGGATGCCCGCCGCCATGACCCAGATCGGGGTGCTTCCCTCCAGGCAAGCCAAGACCCCCAGGCGAAGGACGTTCAGCCCGGCAAAAACCCACACCGCGGAAGCGATGGTCAGCAGATATTTCCCTCGAACCCTGAGCATGTCAGCCTCCCAAGAACGTGGGGCGATTATACCCCGACGACGCCAAGCGCCGACCCGCGTTGGCCAAATCGGAGGACTCTTCCTCAATCTCCCTATTGAGCGTCCTAGTCTTCCCCGTAAGGATATACGCCGTAGAAGCGTTTGAGGAAATCGCAGCACTGGCCCTCTATGAACAGGGCGCCAGCCGAGAGCTCTCCTCTACTACGTAGTAGATGTCGTAGCAGATGTCGTAGCGCCCCACATAAGAAACGCGCACCACGGTCAACGCGAAAGACAGCGTCAGTCAGGATTCAACACAGCTCATCACCATCTGCTTCACGAGGCGCGACGCGTCGCCTACGGGCAGCGACTCGCCTGCCTGGAACCACCGGGAGTAGGCCGCGATCATCCCGCTCAGCGCGAACTCCAGGCGCAGCTGCGCCTCCTGCTCTGGCATCCCCTCGGGAACGAGACCCGCCATGACCGGCCTCAGAGCCTCCTTCAGGCGCATGACGAAAGACGCGTTGCCGCCAGGACCGAGCAGCAGCCTGAGCTTGTCAGACTGCTCCGCGTAGATGGCGCCGACGTACTCGACCAGAGCACCCTCGTCAGCTTGGGTAATCCCGCGCGCCTTTTCCCTCATGAAGGCGAGGAGCTCATCCTCCGCAGCCTCCCTCAGCGTGATCGCGCTGGAGAAGTACTCGTAGAACGTGCTCCGATTGACCCGCGCCTCCTTGACGACCGCACTCACGGAGACGGCCCCCATGGGCTGCGAGCCCGCCAACAGCCAGAAGGCGTCGATGATCCGCTTCCTCGTCCGCGCCCTTCTCTGGGGATCCTTCTTGGCCATCGTCCCTATCCTCCAACACTCTCCGCTGCGTTTGGTGGTTGATGCTCCGTCCCTTCGCCAAGATAATAACATTTATCCGACATGGTGTCGGATAAATTCAGAGAGGATTCCTGATGAGATTCTGGGATACGTACAACCTGCACCTCCTCACGCTCGCATGCCTTTGCGTAGCCGTCTACCTCGGCGTCTGCTGGGAGACGATGCCCCCGCTCAAGCGCGCCTTGGGCTTCTTCGTAATCGGAATCACCCTGCACGAGTGGGAGGAGACGCGCTTCCCCGGCGGATTCTTCGATCTCATGACGAGGAAGTTCGGCATCAGCGAGTACACGCCTCAGCAGGTGGGGAGAGCCCACGGCGCCGCAGTCATCGCCATCGTGTTCTTCGCCTTCGTCCCGTTCCTCCTGAGCGACATCCGCTGGCTCGCGCTGGTGTCGGGCGTGCTCGGCGTCTTCGAAGCCTTCATCCACGTAGCCGGCATCCGCATACATCGGCTGAAGTACCCCTATTCCCCCGGCATGGCAACTGCCTTGGTCTGCCTGCTTCCCTCATCCGTGCTCATCTTCACGTACGCCGCCCCCGGCGCAGGCTGGGGATGGGCTGCTGCCATTGCCTACTACCTCGCCGTTTTCGCCGTGATGGAGGTGCTCGTCTGGCGCGCCTTCGGCATCAGCCCCAAGGATCTCCCTCAGAAGATGGCGAAGCTCAGAGGCGGCGATGGGCGCCGGTGACGTATCAGAGCCCTTGTGAAACGGCCGAGCATCCAAGCATCCGGACGCCGCAAAACGCGCGCAAGACGGCGCGCGGCACAGCGTAAAGCTCTCGACGCGCGGCGTGCCCTTGAAAACCTTCGTGAGCTGCCCTAGAATAGGGCCGTTGTAAAACCCAAGTCCTTCAAGGGGATGTCTTTTTGGTCATTGTTCTGTAGAGAACACCCAACCGAATAGCTCTTTCAAAGGGTGGCCGTCAGGCCGCATGGTTGGTGTTCGCCTCATTCGACTTCATCCATTCGAAACCACGGAACTACAGAAAGAGACCGTTATGAACCACTTCCCCAAATCAGGGACGTTTCCCCTGAACGTCGTCCAATCCAAGATCATGGGCCCCAACCCCCTGAAGCTCTGCGAGGAGCTCCTTTGCGAGCACGAGGTCCCGCAAGGCGCCGTGGTGCTCGACCTCGGCTCGGGCACGGGCATCACCTCGTGCATGCTGGCCCGCGAGTACGGCTTTGCCACCTTCGCCGTCGACCTGTGGAGCGACCCCGGCGAGAACATGCGCTTCTTCGAGGAGATGGGGCTGTCCAACCGGCAGATCTGCCCCGTCAAGGCCGACGCCTCACAGGGGCTGCCCTTCGCCACGGAGTTCTTCGACGCCGTCGTCAGCATCGACTCCTACAACTACTTCGGCCGCGATTCCGCCTACCTCGGCGAGAAGCTCCTGCCGCACGTCAAGCACGGCGGGCTTCTGTACTTCGCCATCCCCGGCATGGTGCGGGACTGCCACGACGACCTGCCTTCTGAGCTGCTGTTGAGCTGGACGCCCGAGCAACTTGAGTACATGCACGACATCGACTGGTGGCGCGCCATGATCGAGCCCACGCACGGCGTGCGCATCGAGCGCATGACGCCCTTGAGCTGCCATGACGAGGCGTGGGCGGACTGGCTTGCCTGCGACAACGAGTACGCCGCCGGCGACCGCGCCTCGATGGAGGCCGGCGCAGGCAAGCTGCTGAACAGCATCGGCATCGTGCTGAGAAAGCTGTAAAGGGAAAACGCGGTGGCCGGCGCGCCTCGTCGCCGGCCACCCTCCCCGCATGGGGGATAATCAAAAAAAGCTCCTTGACTCTCCCGCTGCGGGAGGGATGAGACTGGTGGCATCGCGAGGGAAAGGTGGGAGATGTTCCGCATCGGCGAGTTCTCGAAGATGGCCATGACCACGGTGAAGACGCTGCGCTACTACGACGAGGTGGGGCTTTTGAAGCCGCGCGCGGTAGACCGGTTCACGGGATACCGGCTCTACGATGCGGCGCAGCTCGTGGACCTGCACCGCATCCAGTCGCTTCGCCAAGCGGGGCTTCCCCTCGGCCAGGTCGCCCGCATCGTATCCGGAGACGATGCGAACGAGATACTGCGACAGCATTCCATGGAGCTTGAGCAGGAGATCGCCGAGCGGCAGGCCATGCTCTCTCGCGTCCAGTTCATTCTGAAAGAGAACAAGGAGGGCGCTATGCCATACACGACGACGGTGAAGCACATCCCCGAGCAGATCATCTACTGCAAGGAATACATGATGCGCACGTTTGCGGACTACTTCAGGGAAATGCCGGCGCTCGGCGAGAAGCTGCGCGCGAAGTACCCCGATCTCAGGTGCGCCACGCCCAAGTACTGCTACACGGTGAACCTCGACCGCGAGTGGCGCGAGACGGACAACCACATCCTCTACTGCGAGGCCGTGACCAAGTTGAAGGACGACTTCGACGGGATCCGCTTCATGGTGGCGCCCGCGCTCGACGTGGCGTCGGTGATGCACCAGGGTCCCTACGAGGACATGGGGCCCGCGTTCGCCCACGCGCTCGAGTGGGTCGAGCAGAACGGATATGAGGTCGCCGGCGACCCCCGCACGAGCTACATCGACGGCATCTGGAACAAGGACGATGTGTCCGAATGGTTGACCGAGGTCCAGATCCCCATCCGCAAGGCCGCGGAGCCCCAGGCGTAGCGGCGGCAAGCTACTCGTCGCGCAGCGCAGGCGAGAGAAAGCAGCCGTCTGGCGTGAAGCGCTTGCGATAGGTGGTGAAGCAGATCGCGACGATGGACAAGGTCGTGGCCGCGGAGATCATGAGCAAGACAACGATCTGGTACTTTGCCGCGATCATGGGGTCGGCGCCGGCGAGCACCTGCCCGGACATCATGCCGGGGATCTGGACGATGCCCGCCGCCGACATGGTGGCGAGGGCAGGTGTGAGGCCCGACCCTATCGCCGAACGGATCGAGGGGAACGCCGCCTCCCGCGGCGTGGAGCCGAGCGCCAGATACGCCATGATCTCGTCAGAGCGCGCGTCCATGTCAGAGAAGAGCCGGTCGATCGCCACGGCGGTCGCGCTCAGGGTGCTGCCGAGCACCATTCCCGATATCGGCACCAGCACGCGCGCGTCATACCAGGGCGAGGCGTGGACGATGGCCTCGACCACGGTGAACGCCACGATCATCGACGACACGAAGATCGAGCCGAACACCTCCGGCCAGATGCGCAGCGCCTTGCCCTTCACGCGCCCCATGGCGATCTGCGTGGCGGCGAGCGACATCCCCACGAGCACAAGGCAGACGAGCCACCACGACTGGTATTTGAACAAATAGACGAGGAGCAGCCCCATCGCCAGCAGCTGCAAGAAGCAGCGAACGGTGGCGACCACGATTGCCTTGGTCTGCCTGAGCCTGAGCGCCCACGCGACGACGGCTGCCACGAGCATGAAGGCCGTAGCGCCGAAGAGCTCCAGATACCCTATGTCGATGACGCCTGCGTCCACCTTACGCCCCCTCTTCCGCGTGGTCGAGCTGAGTGATCTTGCCGTGCTCCAGCTTGAGCGTCCTGTCGGCCACGCCATCGGGGGGCCTGTGGCGAATGCGCAGGCACGTCGTTCCGTCGCGAACCAGCCTGCGCGTGAGCTGGGAAACCGACCTCGCCGTCGCGTCGTCGAGCGCGGCGTCAACCTCGTCGAGCAGAAGGACGTCCGGCCTGGTCGCGAAGGCGCGAAGGAGCGCGACCCGGGCGAGCTCGCCGCCTGACAGCTGCGCGGCGTCCCGGTCGAGGCCCACGTCGCCAAGCGAGGCTTCGTCCATGAGCGAGCAAAGCACCTCGTCACGAGGCGGGTCGTCGCCTCGACGGACCCGGAGGCTCCACGGCAGCAGGAGGTTGTCGCGCACGGTGCCGGCGATGACGGTGGGCTTCTGCGGCACGTAGCAGACGCGCCTTCGCCATTCCTCCGGCGAGAACGAGCTCGAGTCAACTCCCTTGAGCGAAAGGGTGCCGCTCGCCTTGGGATGAAGGCGCGCGCACGCGCAGAGCAGGCTCGACTTGCCCGATCCCGAGGGGCCCACGAGATCCGCGATCTGCCCCTCCGCAAGCTCGAAGCCGATACCGCTGAAAGGCTCGTACGGCACGCCGTTTCGCCTATAGGATACCGTGAGCTCTCGTGCCTCGAAAAACGTCATGTAAGCTGACCTCCACGCGTCCTTTGCGACCAAGATTACGAACAACGCATGTGCCTAAGAGCAAACCGCTGCAAATATTACTATTCATGGAGCAGCAACGGAACCCGACGCGTGCGACCATCCTGGCGTCGAGGGGCAAAATCAGGTTTTGCCCACAAAGTCGCGCTTGCGAAAACCGCGAAAGGACGCGGCAGCGCCGTTTGCCCGACAACCGGCAAGCGAGAATTGGAGATGCCGTCGATTGGCGGCCAATTGGCCGTCGATTGGCAGCCGCACGCTCCCGAAGGGTTATAATGCCGCAGTTCTCAAAGAGGCAGCGTTTTCTGGCACTGAACGGAGTCCTGGATGAAATCGAGCGCGGAACCAGCCGACGCAGCAGGCGCAACGGGCGCAACAGGCGCAACAAGCGCAACGAAAGGCGCGCTGGCGAAAAGAAGGGCGACAAGCCCGAAGAAGGCGCTGGCCAAAGTGCCCGTCCCGACGGCGGGCGTCGCCTTGGGGCTTGCGTCTCTGGGAAACCTGCTTGCGCCGTGGAGCCCTGCGCTCCACATCGTCTGTGGGAGCCTCTCTCTTGCCATGGTGGCCCTCCTCGTCTTGAAGGTCGTCGTCCACCCCAAGCTGATGCGCGATGACCTCGGCAACTCCATAGCCGCAAGCGTATCGGGGACCCTCTTCATGAGCATCATGCTGCTCGCGCGGTACGCGGCGCCCGTCGCTTTCGAGGCGGCCTTCGCCATCTGGGCCCTTGCCGTTGTCGGCCACTGCGTCCTCATCGTCTGGTTCACGGTCAAGTTCATACGCAAGCTGAAGCTGCCCGAGGTCTTCCCCACGTACTTCATCTGCTACGTGGGCATCATCGTCGCTTCCGTCACCTCCCCTGCGTTCGGGCAGCAAGAGCTCGGCCGCATCCTCTTCTGGTTCGGCTTCACCTGCTACATCGCCCTCTTCGTGCTCGTGACGCTTCGCTACGCCAAGCACCCGGCTCCCGAAGCGGCGCGGCCCCTCTTCTGCATCTACGCCGCCCCGATGAGCCTGGCCTTGGTGGGCTACCTCTCCGTGTACGACGAGCCGAACGCGACGTTCGTCGCCGTGCTGCTCGCGCTTGCCCAGGCGCTCTACTTCTTCGTGATCTTCCATCTCCCGAAGTTCCTGAAGCTGAGCTTCTACCCGAGCTTCGCGGCCATGACGTTCCCGTTCGTCATATCGGCCACCGCGCTCTCGCAGGGAACCGAGTGCCTGGCGGGAGCCGGGATCCTCGCGCTGGAGGGCTCTGCGGCAGGCGCGCTGCTCGGCGCCCTGACCGTCTGCGAGACGCTCTTCGCCACCGGCATGGTCGTCTTCGTGCTCGCGCACTACCTGCGCTTCTTCTACCGCGCGTTCACCGAGCCTTGCGCGCCCGACGTCCTCGCCGAAAGGAGGGCGGACGAGCGCCTCGAGGAGTGCTTCGAGAAGTAGCGACGAACGCGACTGGGCCGACGCGCTGGCAGAGAAGCCCTGGGCGCTGAGAACCATCAGCCCTGGACGGGTGAGCGCCATCAACAAGGCTGGGGCGCTGCTCGCTTGCCCGCCAATTCCGCCGGCGATGCTTCGCCATTGACCGCAAGCGGCGCGCAGGAGGAAATCTGGGCCGACATGGACGAGCGCATACACGGATGCGACGCGTGCCAGGCGAAATGCCCGCGTAACCACGACGTGCTCGAGCACGCAGCCGAGAAGGATCCCTTCCTGGAGCTTCTTGCCGAGGAGTTCGACCTTGAGAAGACCCTCTTGCTCGATGAGGCGTACTACGACGAGGCCGTGCGCCCCATCATGTACAACTACATCAAGGACCTCGACATCTTCCGCCGTAACGCCGCCGTCGCAGCCGCTGCCCTCAGGGTCGCCCGCTTTCAGGTGCTAGAAGCTGGGCTGCGACGGACCTTTGCGCGCCCCTGTCGACGGAGGAGGGCTCTGCCAGCGTCATGCCGCGATCAGCAACATGGCTCAAGCATTTACGCAGCGACGTTCTCCTTGATGATGCTGCAAAGGAACTCGGTAGCGCCTTCGCCGCATGCCCCATCGTAGTAGGCTACGAAGCGCGGATCCAGCAGGTATCCTTCTGCGAGCGATTTATGGGCCTCTGGCGTGTAGGCGTCATCACCCCAGTGAAGACGTATCCACCGCGCATGCATCTCCGCCACCGTCCTTGACAGCGACGAGCGGGGGTCGCCCGTGTCCATGGCCTCCTTCAGGGCGTCCTTGATGCGCTGCTCCAGACCCTCTTTCGCGTCCCACGCCTCCCGCGACATCCCGAGCATACGCTCGTTTGACGCGTCGATGGCGTCGTCGCCGTAAAGCTCGCGCGCCTCCTCGCCGTACTCTCCTTCGAAGAGGGCGACGGAATCCCGCTTGAGCTGCTCGAATCTTTGCTTGTCGTCCATGGCCTCGAATGCCTCCAATCCCTCCACCGCGCGTTGCACGATGGAGATAGTCTCGTCCAAATCCGATCTCTGTCGACGTAGATCGCCTAGATGGCATGAGAGCATGCGACCGATCTCGAAGTCGGGCTCGTGGAGCGCGCTGGCGATGACGGAAAGGGGTATCCGACACCTTCGCAGCAGAAGGATGTGCTGGAGCGCATGCGCGTCTTCGGTGTCGTAGATGCGGTAGCCGTTCTCAGCGCGATGCGGCACCAAGAGACCGATCTCATCGTAATAGCGAAGCGTGCGCGCGCTCACACCCGCCAACTTGGCGAGCTCTTTGATGCCGTACGTGCCTTCGCGTGCCATCGCAGCCGCCCTCTTCCCTTCTTCAGTCGTTCCGTTGCTCATTGCCATCTGCGGACGAGCTTAAACCCTGACGCGGCGTCAGGGTCAACCATCACGGTCGCCCAGGCAGGCCCAGCGCTCCTTCGAGAGCCGCCACATCCTCACGCATCGCACCTTGCGACGGGTCGACTCCATGCGCGAGCGCTCTGCGCGGAACGGGTGAAGCGTGCCGTTCTGTCGCCTCCCGGAAGCTCACAGGGGATGCCCGGTTCCATATGATCGCACGCAAAGCCGCAGCCCCTCCGCAGAAAGCGGCCAGCTGCCCTTCTTGGCCGCCATGGCCACTCAGTTCGACACGCGAAGCCACGCGACCTGCTCAAGCGCGCCAGCCCTGCGAGCAGCTCTCCCCTCCCTGCGTTGCGCTTGCGTGTTGCGCTTGGCGTATGCGCCGCTTCCTTTCGTTTCGCCTCGGTGCGAGACCGAAGGTGGCGGGCGTTGGCGAGACCGGAAAGAGCCGCGACGTCACGCCGTCGACACGCTTCGTGTCATGCGCCGCCTTCCAGACGTTTTGTGCACTGGTATTTCGTCACCTGCATGAGCCGCACAGAGGCTCTGAGAAGCCTAGACCGGATCATGGTCATTATGGTGGGAGCATCCCTGGTAGCCTGCCTGCTTCTGGTGTTGGTCACCTTTCGCTCAGCCAAACAGACCAACGACAAGTTCGGCCACCCGGAGGGAGATATGGCCCTGAGGAGCTTTGCCCGGCAGCTGGACGAAGCCCTATACGAGGCCAAGCGAAAAGGGAAGGACCGCTTCCTGATTGCCAACAGGGCATCCTGATGGAAAAGGCTCGGCCAAGTGGTTGCCAACCTCATGTTCGATCTCTGACCCACCTCACTGACCGCAGTCGTGAACGTATCCTTTTTAACCCGAAAAGCGCTACCACTCCCTTGATTTACTCCTCATTTCCCCAGCACCAATGGTCGCAGGGGGTTTGCTTTTGCTCGTCAAGCCTGAGTAGCAGGACGGATTGCAATGTGCTCGTCCCTACGCGGCGGCGATGCGCCGGATGAGATCGTTGGCCCAAGCGACAGCCTCATCTGCACCGGGCAAGACGTCAAGGCCAGCAGCGGCCTCCGAGTAGAGGAGGTCCCACGCATCGCCCTTCACTATGGTCGGAGGCCACTCCTGCTTTCGCCTGTACGAGAACAAGCGCTCGCACACCTCCCTCACATCATGTAGGTCGACCTCGCCGTTTGTGACGATGAGCTGGAGGTCTATCAGGTCGTGGGCACGCTGACTGTTTGGCTCGCTCACTCCATGGAGCTTCTGGGCAATCTGATAGCGAAGACTCATGAGGGACACAGGGCTTGGCTCCGGGAAAGCCATCGCCTTGAGCATCCTCGCGGCATCCTTCGGCACGACGAGGTCAGCGTCGTCGGCATCACCGATCTCGTTATGGCCGAGCTCGAACGTCACGGTGCACCAAGGCTTGCCGAGATAGCTCAGCTTCACCGCATAGGGCTGCATGACATAGGAGTCAGGAACGTCTTCGGGATGCGCTTTGGGCATCTCTACGAGCCGACCCGTAAAGCCCTCCCAGCCATCCGAAAGGCGCCGGGAGAAGTCGTCGGCGAACTCGTCTTGATCGACTGACCTCGCTGCATCGAGGTCAGTCGTGGCTCTCGTCGCCGCATCGCCGAAGCGAATCTTGAGGGACGAGCCACCCTTTATCACGACACCCCTCAGCATCTGTCCCACGATAGTGTTAGCGATCACGGTGCGATTCCCCAGATAATCCTCTTCGCTCACACCGAAACGGCGGATCGCCATATCCAGATTTCTAACGCTGTTAGGTCTTTTCATCGCCACCCCATGTCCTTCTCGAGCTCTTCGTATTCCCGCTTGGTGAGATATCCTTGAGCTTGCGCCTCTTTCGTGGCAGTCAGCAGCCTCTCGTCCATCATCGTCTGCCTGGCTGCGCGAATGGCCGTGGCCACGTTCTGGGAGGGAATTCCCTCGTAGCGCGTCACGACATCTCCCTTGCCCGGCTTCCTCACGCGGACACCAGAAGGAAGCTTCCTTCTGGTCCGCGTAGGCACAGCGACGAAGATGCGATTGGGGTCCGTCGGGGCAAGATCCAGCATGCCGATCACGGATTCGCCATATAGGTATGCCTTCCTACCCAAACGCGCGACCGCTATGGCGTAGGGGTCATAGCTGCTCGGAACGTATTTGGTCAGTCGATAGAGCCCGCGGGAGATGTTCTCCAGCTTCCCACGGTGGGCGAGCTTGGCAAGCTCCACGGGCGGTATCCCCGCCTCGCAGGCGTCCTCAGTAGATATGAGGTAGTAGTTATCTACCGCGATCTCGTATATGTCATCGTAATAGCTCATGGCAGAACTATACCATTATCGGTATTGTTCTGCCAACAAAGTACGCAAAACCGCATCGTGCCAATTTAGACCCGATCTGGGATGACGTCTCGGCAATGGTCGACTCGCCGCGACCAGTGAGCCGACCGATACCCTCAAGCGCCGTGCTTCGCTTCGAGCCTGATGGACGAACGGTCGGCGAGTTTGCGGTAGCCGGGGCCGAGCCACAGCGGCAATTCCTCCTGACGCACGACGAGCGGCATGCGGTGGTGGATCGGTGCCATGTCGGCGTTCGCCTCGGTTGTCACCACAGAGAACGTGCCGCCCCTCCAGGTGCAGCCGATGAGGATGACGTCTTGACCGGGAACGCGGAACTCGTACTGGCGCTTGACAGACCTGCCGGTTTTCGGCGAGGAGCAGGTCTCCTCGCGGTGCGCCTCGAAGAACGCTCGCACCGGGATGACGCAGCGGCGATGCTCCATCGATTCGCGCCAGGTGGGCTTTTCCACGCTCTCGATGCGCGTGTTGAACACGACGCCGGATTTCCACGGCTCCTCGAACCCCCACGAGAGCCCGCGAGCGGAAAGCGATCCGAAGGCGAGGGCGGGAGGCGATGCAAGGGCAAGTATTCAAGCCGATAGTCATAATTGTCAGTTGTTCATTGTAGACTGCAAATTGCGACAAGGAAGCAGGGGGAAATGCCGTCGTGGAAGAGTTCTTCTTGTGTTTTTGAAACGAATCTGATATAGGAAGAGCGTTTGGGATAAAACTATAAGTACGTCTGGTGGTGAGCACTTGTATCCGTTGCTGATCGTCCGAGTGGAGATCGTCTGCTTGATACTCCTGATTTTTCTCGGCATCAACGCCCGCTATTACAAAATGGGAAAAGACAATGGCAGCTTTAAGAGAATGCTGTTCTTTGCCATTGGCCATGTTGTGTTCGACATAATCACCGTGCTGACGGTGAACAATCTGGACCAGGTCCCCATCTGGGTCAACTACATAGCCCATGTGGTGTTTTACCTGTTCGCCATTTTGTTTGCCCATGAGTTCTTCTGCTATGTGATTGCTCTGTCCTACAGTGCGAAGCGGATTCAGAAGGCGGTAAGAATTATTGGCCTTTCCCTGGTGGGGCTCTATCTGCTCCTCCTGCCGGTGATGCCCATTGAGTATCTTCAGGGCAACGGAACCAATTACAGCCTAGGGCCGGCAGCCGTTGTAGGCTATGGCCTTGGCATGATATTTCTAGCAGGCAGCGCCGTGATCCTGACCGTGAATTTCAAAAAGCTGGCGCCCCATGTTCGGATGGCCTTAATTCCCATGCTCACGGTGATGGTGGCGGCGGAGTGCATCCAAATCGCGGTGCCCGAGCTGCTGATTACAGGCGGCGCGGTAACCGTTGTCACGGTGGCGTTTTTCTTCTCCCTGGAAAACCCGGCGGATGTGTTTAGGCAGAAGCTGCTGATTGACGCCCTCACCGGCGTGAAGAGCCGCAACAGCTATGAGCTCGAGATCCAGCAGATGGAGGAGAAGTTCGTCCAGAACCGGGATGTTCGCTTCGGGATGGTATTCTGCGACATCAACGACCTGAAGGAGGTCAACGATGAGTTTGGCCACCTGAAAGGGGATGATTACATCGGTGACATCGCCCAGATCTTGACGCGGGATCTGCAGGGGGCGAAAAGCATCTACCGCATGGGCGGCGATGAGTTTCTGGCCATATACCGCAATGCGGACGAAGCGAAAATCCAGCAGGAGATCGATCGGGTCAATGCGGACTGCAAGGCCATGTCCGAAAAGGTGCCCTACCAGATGAGCGTTGCCGTCGGCTACGCCGTATCCGGCGAGGAATACGCCTCGTTGCGCAATGTGCTGCAGATGGCCGATTATCTCATGTATCAGAACAAGACGGACATGAGGCGGGAAAAAGCCCGCCTGTCACAGGACGGGCAGCAGCTGAATGTCACCGGCTTGACCGACCGCATCTTCGATGCCTTTGCCGCAACAGGCGGAAGGAACTACCTTACCATGGGCAATCTGTCCACCAACGTTTCCCGCTGGTCTCAGGCGGCGGTGGACTACTTCGGCCTGCCCGGCGAGTTCATTTACGACAACGCCACCGTTTGGATGGAGTATATCCACCCGGATGACCGCGCCACCTATTGGGCGGACATCAGCGCGGTTTTCAACGGAAAAAAGAAGGAGCACGACATAGAATACCGCGTTCGCAACAAACGGGGAGAATATGTGGTATGCACCTGCCGGGGCAGAATACTGAAAGGCAAAAGCGGTGAGCCGGATCTGTTTGTCGCCACCCTGATCAATCACGGCATCGGAGAAACCATCGATCCCATTACCGGGCTTCACAACGAGCGCATCCTGGCTCCCTACATGGAAAAGCTGCTACGGGAGAAGACCAGGGTATCCTTCCTGACGGTGAAGATCTGCTCCTTCAGCAGGATCAACCTGCTGTATGGCCACTTAACCGGCAACCAGATCCTGGGGCAGTTTTCCGGTATTCTGAGAAAGATCGTTGGCCAAAAAGGACGGATTTTCCGGATCGGAGACACCAGGTTTACTCTTTGCCTGCCGGGAATGGATGCGGAGGATGTTTCCAAGCTCTATACAGACCTGACAAGCGCCGCCCGCTTCGAGATCACCATGGACTCCATCACCATTCCCCTGAGGCTGGCGGGTGGAACCTTTGCCGTGGACGAGAAATATACCGGCAGCGTCGCCACCGTCCGGAACAATCTGACCAGCGTGCTAGAGCGTTCCGAGCAGGAGGGCCACGGCCGTCTCACATTCTACGGCGATCCGGCTCGAGGCGAGAGCCAGGTAGACTTCAAACTGCTGACCGCCATCTATCAGGACGCGGTGACGGAGCGGAAGGGCTTTCGCCTGGAGTATCAGCCCATTCACCAAATGGATACCGGAGAGGCCATCGGGGCGGAGGCTCTGCTGCGGTGGCGGGACGAAGAATTCGGCAAGGTGCACCCGGGACAGTTTGTACCTTGGCTGGAAAACGATCCCTGCTTCTTCCAGGTGGGCTGGTGGATCCTTCGGAAAGCCCTCACAGATGCCCGGGAGATGCTGCCGGTGGTGCCTGGTTTCGTGATCAAGGTCAATATCACCGTCCTGCAGTTGGAGGACGAACGGTTCAACGCCATGGTGCTGGATGTGCTGCGGGAGACCGGCTTCCCGCCCCAGCAGCTTTGCCTGGAGCTGACGGAGCGCTGTCGCGAACTGGACGAGGAATACCTGAAGTCGCAGATCGAGTTCTTTCACAGGTTTGGCATTCAGATCGCCTTGGACGATGTGGGTACCGGCTTCTCCTCCCTGGGTGTTTTGCTCAATCTCCCGATAGACGAGGTCAAGCTGGACAAGTCCTTCATCACGGATATACGCAGCCGGGAGGCTAATCAGGCGTATGTGGGCGCAATCGTGGATGCCACACGGAGACTGGGCCTCCATAGCTGCCTGGAGGGGATCGAAGACCGGAAGACCTACGAGTACCTCCGCTCTCTCGGCGCAACCTGCTGCCAGGGATACTATTTCTCAAAGTCTCTGCCACCCAGAGACCTAAAGGCCTACCTGCTGACGGAAAAAGGAAGAAGGGAAGGTACCAGACTATGAGTATTACGCGCCAATCGGTGCATGATTCCGCAGCGCACCAGTGTACCGCTTCGTGATCCACCGGTGCGCACCGATGCACTGCCCTCAGCCCGACAACGCCGGGCTTTTTCCTTTCCAGAATCGATCAGTGTTGCCATCGGGAAGAGGGCCGCTTAAGATGCGGCAAAGGCAATCATGCTCTAGATGATGCTCCGCTTTCTCGGTCAGGCCCTACGGTCTGCCCTTCAAAGCGAAATCGCCAAACACCGGCAATGGGCACACTACCCACAGCCCAGAAGGAGGGCTCCCATTTCCCGAAGATTTACTCCCCTGGAACAGCTCAGGAGTAAATATCGCATAGCGGAGTAAATCGCTGACCTGCGATAACGCGAAATGCTGAGTTAAGATTGAGTTCGCACCCGTAACTTGAGCGAGAAGCGCTCTTGAATAGCCCAACCACAGTGCTGGTAATTCTGCGAATTCAAACCGAAGGCACAGCGCGAGACGTTCGCCTTAATCCGCCTGTCGGATTTGGTCTATGAGTGAGTTTGTCCAATCTATAGCCTCGCCCACTGACGGGGCAACTGGAAGACCTTCGGCTTGCACGGCGTAGAGCTCGGCCCAGCCCGGCTGCTCAAGCACCTTCGGCGGCCACACCTGCGCCTTCCGAAGTCATCGACCGCCCTGTAAATGTCATCAATCTTTGCCATGCACGCGACCGCAGGTGACAAAACACATTTAAACAGCAACGATGACAAATTGGCATCGTGAGCCTGACATGGGACGATGCTTGAGAAGTGGTTGGCTCGCCGCGATCGGCGAGCCAACTGACGCCCTCAGATACCGCGCCTTTCGAGCAGGTCCTCGCAGCTTTTCGGTGCGATGCACACAAAGCGTCAGATTATGTCAATCGACACGCCATGTCATGTTATTGAATTTGGCGTGAATCAAGGAAAAGCGGTCGAACTAGTTTGTCGTTCTACAGACGAGAATGTTGTAAAGGGCGGGAATGATAGGCACGGAGCGCGTATCACTTCAGCCGGTAGGTGCGATCACTCGTTGAGCCTCGTCCCACGATGACTCCCTTGTTCTCCAATCACTGGAGCAGCTTCAGGGTGCCCCGCGGAGTCAAGTTGACGGCCTCCGCTATCTCTGCCGTTCTCGATGCGCCATGCTCCGCGATGAGCCGACATGCGGTCAACTCGTTCTTGGAACACGATTTCGAGCGCCGTAACATGACGCCAAATCCGCTATTCGAGAAAAAGCCACTGGCGACCGCAGACTTGCAGTCGTTGCGACAGCGACAAGCTCCCAGTTCAGACCACGATAGCCACCAACTCGCATTTCACGCATTAGTAGCACGTGGTTTGCTTGTGATGCTCTGCTTCAACGCGAAGTCTCATAGCGCTCATTCAGAAAGCGACTGCGGATGCTACTAGCCAATGGCCAAATCAGCCTAATAGGTTCAACCGAAGGCTGAATTCCAGACGGCTCAATTCGCGAATTCAAGAAAGATTCCCCACTGCACAGCAGCGGGGAATCTTTCTTGAATTTGAATATCTGGAGTAGATCATCAGACAAGCTTCAAGGGGTTGATGTCCAGCTGCTTGCATTTGCGCCAAACCAGGACCATGTACCACACATCGCAGATCTCGATTGCAGCGAAGATCAGCCACATGACGCCGAACTGATCGAAGGAATGGGCGGGCAGGTAGTTAAACATGACGATGAAGGTGCCGAACCACTTGCAGAAAGCGATCCAGAAGGACTGGCCTTGCACGTTGTCGCGCTGCCAGATCATCGCGATGAACAGCGCGCTCATGAGGAGATTCTGCGAATAGGCGATGAACTTGGCAGCTTCCCAGGTCGCTCCGCCGAGATTCGGATCATGGAAGGCGGGGATGGTGGCAAGGAATTCCGTTCCGATGAAGATGAAGATGAAGCAGAAGGCGAGCATGAGGATGAACATGCCGCAGAAGCTGTACTTCCCAGGCTTGGCCTTGTACGTGTCCGAAAACGCCCTGCCTCCGAACTTGAGCACCGTGAACACGATGACTACGTCGAAGAGAGCCCAAACCGTATTGATGACCTGAGGCAACAGCATCATATCCGGCGAGTAGAAGAGCATAGAGAACCTGACCTCCCATGCGATGTTGATTGCCAGAGCCGCGAGCGGCATGCCATAGGTCTTGTCCGCGAAGTCCCTGCGGATGATGAGGATGTACACGATGGTCCAGAACAGACCGCTAATGCCAACGAATACCATCCCGTTCCTCCTATCTCAAAGTGACAGATGTAACATCGCAATGGTATCGTTGACGGCATGAGACACGCTGACTCGATGGAGCACATCCGCAGGCATTGTCACTTTGAGAGGAAGCGCATGGGAAGGCTGACGGCGGATTTATCCGATGTGGAGAGCAGGATCCTCGATGCAACCATAGAGTTACAGAGCGAGAAGGCTTACGGAGATATCAGTGTCGTGGACATCTGCAAACGCGCAGGCGTGTCCCGTCAGACCTACTACAGGCATTACGAAGGAAAGGAGGATGTCTACCTCCGCTATCTCGACGACCTACTCCATCAGGTGTTCGAGAACGAGGAACAGGGGCAGACATTCGATCGACTGTTCGAATCCTTGGGCAAGCTGTTCGCGGGCAATCGGCAGTTTCTCAGTTGCCTCTTCAAGGCCGGACTGGATTCTAGGATACTCTTCCGCTTCGAGCGGCTTCTCGTGTCGATGGGATCCCTTAGAGGGTTCGGCTCATCGGATCGGGCTATGCAGGCATTTATCGCGGGAGGCGTGTTCAATGTCATGAAGCGCTTCGTCTTGCAAGAGCCGGCTCCGGATGCGAAGCAACTTGCAAGCGCGCTGAAAACGCTCGCCCTTCCGGTTGTGGTGAATGCCAAGGAGCGGCAGATCCGAGAAGACAAGTGAGAACTTGCCAGCGGTTGCCGGAGCGAACTCCCACACCCCGCGCTGCGTCGTAGGAAGCAGCCACCCCCTTTCGCGTAGCCGGGAGGCGACGACCTTGGCGGGCGTGCGAACGCCCGCCTTCTCGCATATGCCGGCAAGCTGAGGCATGGTCACGAGCTGCGGGCGCTCGAGCTCGAGCGCCTCAAGCACACCAGAGAGCCCTTTCGGTATCGTACGTGACATATATCCTCCATCGGAACCTATATAGATACCGATATAGCAACAGTGGCACGACATCTAGGCAGCTTGCCGAAAGAGTCTGTATCCGCAAGGATGCGCAAGCTCCAGTATGTCCAATACCGCACCTGAAGAAACAGCGCTTTCGCGATTGGCTTGAAGGCGCGATTGACATATCCCGGCACAGCACGAGCATCAACGATCCGTCACAGTACTATACCCTCCGATAGGTCAGAGTAGGTTAGAGCGGGCAGAGCAGAACGACACTGCAGGCTGCTGCCGCTTTATTTCCGCAGACGGGAAGTCTAACCTGTGGTCAGAGTAAGTCAGAGTAAGGTCAGACAGTGAGTCAGCAGTGACGTATCCGGTGCGGGAATCTCCGGGCTTAGAGCCGCGGAGATGAAGGTGGTCTGCGCGGACTAGCGGGCAATCTGCCGTGAGCGTCAAACGAGATCGATGTTTTCGTAGCGTTCAGTGTCGATCGCTGAACCTTGACGCACGCAATAGCGGCAATCACGTTATCCACCCATGCCTACTACTGCCATTCGAAGCGGTGAGCGCCTCGCCCCTTGATAGGCCAGTTCCTGGTCGGATTCAGATAGCGAACAGGAGTGAACCAACCTTATTACGCTCTAGAAGCCCCATGCGGTAGCTAAGTCACGATCATAACTGTGCGGCTGCTTGATCGTTGGCATCTTGTCCACTTGGACCTGCGTTGGATAAGGGATCGCGGTGCCACTGGCAATGCACGCGCCTTGTGGAAGAACGGGAATCATGCTGCTAGTTGCATGATCGATGAACGACACGGCTTTTCCGACGGCACGAAGATCGTCGTCATTTACCAACCGATGAATGAAATAGTTATGCATCTGGGAAATGATTGTCGGCGAGATATCAGAAGGCCTTTGGCTGCTCACCGTTAGATACATTCCGAACTTCCTACCCTCTTTCACAATCTCCTCGAAGGTCTCCAGTCGGTAATCACGCCAGCTTTCGCTTTCGCGCTGGGAATCGTACGAGAGGATATTATGAGCCTCGTCAACGATGAGATGAACGCTTGAGTCTTGCTCGCTGCGACCGCGTGAGCGCTGCTCCCGGTACACGTATTTTGCGATGATAAGCGGGACCAGCTTTTTCTGATCCAGGTTCGCATCTAGCAAGGAAAAAACCTTCACGGGTTCATCAGCGCTGAGCAGCTTACCGCCCGGTGTCGTCTCATATAGTTTGCGAGCCTCTTTCATCTGGTTTTCCAGACGCGGAATCAAACTCGATATATGCTCGCGCGCAATGCTGCCGCTGCGCCAACGCTGAAGGAATAAGAACCGAGCGCAGAATTCGACTATTGAGGGCAAATCCTCGACTAAGTCACGAAGTTTTTTGGGGAGCGTGTTGAAAGCGCTGAAAACATTGCTTTCGACTTCAGCAGCGCTATTACCGTACGCATTGCCGATTCTAAGAATGGGAGTTGCGGTACCTGCAAAGATTTCTATATCCTCGACCGTCTCTCGCACTTTGTCTTCCGAATCACGCAGGTTGTCTTTGTCGACAACGAATGCCATGCACCGGGCAAAATCGTCGCGTTGCTCAGCGAATACGCGTTCGTGACCAAAATAGCCTTCGAGAAATGACCTCATCATCTTCTCCAAATACGCCACACTGTTGTGAGCATCGACGATTTTACGGGCAGTACGAAGGCAAGCGCGCAAAAAGGGGCGCTGGGTCTTTTCGGTTGCCTGCGTGAGAATGGCCCAAGTCTCCAAATCGAAGTAGAAGTCATCGGGCACGGGTACCTTCTGCTTGCCTGCCTTGGCAGCGGTATCCAGCTCATACACCTTCTTTTCCGGACACAAAACGTCAGATGACGTATATTCACCGTTGAAGTCGATGAAGATGAACTGGCCCTTTCCAGAATCCAGAGAGCCAGCCTCCCTCATCCTGTCAAAGCAATCTGTATAGAACTTGCACAGCGTGTTCGACTTGCCCGAGCCCGTGTTGCCGAATATGCCAATGTGGCTAGCAAAGAGGCTGCTTGTCGGCGCCACAACCGATACCCCTTCTTGCCCAACAAGGCTTCCCAGCCTGAAGGGCTTTTCCATGGGCTTCATGAAAAAAACTTATCATGGTGAGTTCTTCGGGAGTCAGAACGTATACATCCGATGAGACGAGTGGGAGAATCGTGATGCCCCTGTCGAACTTGTCGCCCCTCCTAACGCCAAAGACCGAGATCTCAATCACACGCTCAATTCGTGACCCTCCTGTCGTGCGGGCAGAATAATCGTCTTGGGAGGAGCTAACCTCGTTCTGGATTTCGCCTTCGATGCGTCCAAATATGTGGTCGAAGCCGCACGGTATCTTGACATAGCCTCCGACGGATACATTGCGGATCAACTGGCCGTTGTGAAACAGGAAAGCCTCATTCCTATCCCCATAGACGCGCGCCCTTATCTTGGTCCCACGCACCTCCACAACTCGCGCAACAATAAGGGATGAATCGAGCATCAGCGCACCCCATTCAGTATTTTGCAGAATCCCTCGAGGGCGAATTCGCCGCCGGATGGAACCACGTACCAGACGTTACTGGCATGCTGGAACTTCTCCTGGTATTTCTCAAGGTCAACTTCCTTGTGACAGCATACAAGCAATATGAGTTGCGGATTCTCGAGTGCACGTCGTGTTATATCAAGTATGTGCTCGTCTTCGAAAGAAAAGCCGAAGCTGATCAAGAGCGCGTTGTTGCGATCAAGCTCGTTCGCATAGAGGCGGAGAAGCTCGTAGTACGTTAACCCGAGAACGGTCTCTTCGAACTTTCGCTTTGTTGGATTTATCAAGTAGAAGGCGCGATGGTAATCTGCGAGATAATCTACTAGATTTGAGGCGTCTTTCCCAGATAGCCCTTCCACAACCCTGACAAGATTACCTTCGGCCTCCTTGACCTGCGATTTGACGATCTGCTCAATTTGGGGAAGCTCAGCAAGGGCCATCGTGCCCGATGCTTTGCCCGCAAACGAGTCCAACGCTTCGATGTAGTTGTGAAAGCAGATGTTATCGGAAGCATGGCTCTTGCCCCACGTAACCGACCCATGGAGCTTTATGACGTTAAGGGTGGGAACCTGCGCGGAGTACTCCATGGAAAGGGATTGCTGATACTGCGTTCGGCTGAATGAACGGATGGCAAAAACAGGATTGACCCTTCCTTCAAACCCGTCGTTGTACGCACATCCCGACCGTTCCAGAGCAAGTTCGATCATGGGGTCGTAGTTGGTAGTGAACAGACATGCGCGCCTGGGAATCGTTGTCGTACCTCGCGTTTCGATAATTCGCTTGAGATGATCGCAGAAGTCGAGCATTTCGGTCGTCGGAGCAATATCGCGCATAGGCAGAAGGACGTTTTTGAAGTATTCGAGCTGCAAGAGAGCCTCAGCGAATTCAGCAAACACAGGGTCTTGCCATTTATGTTTGTGGCACCATTCAAGCCACTGCTCCCTATTACCGAGCGTCGGTAGCAAGCCTGCGCAAAACCCCGCACCTAGCAGAATGTTGATGTGTGAGTTCGAAAAGGCATTGCGCAGCGTTTCTTTCGAGAGGTCATCTAATTCTAAGCCGACGCCATTATCTGCACAGGTTATTACCTGCGAAGCGGGAGTAAACGAGAACGATTTACGCATCAGGCAGCCTTTCGGGATTTGGTTATTGCCTGATCGTATGATAACCTTGGGGACCAAGAACCGCATGTTGATCGAACTCGTAGCGCACCAGCACAAAGGCAGGCGGGGTAGTGTTTTCCGCAAATGCGGGCAAACGTGCTCGATTAGGGCTGGGCAAGGAGCGATCTATTGTGCGCTTCGACACCATTCGAGAATCTTAAACACCTTCAAAAACCAGCAGAAACCCGATTTGTTACAGTTGTCTACCCTACGTTGTGAAGCCTTGGGTGATGCGGCAGGACGACAGTCGCCACTTCGCCCAGTTTCTTCGAATCCGAAGCTGCGCGTCGGAGCAGGTGCACTCGATGGGCAGTATTCGGATAGAGGTCGGAATACCAGCTTGGCACACTTGTCACCCGCAATCAACCTCAACCTACCGTTACCACTTTTCACAAACTTCGTAGAAGCTCGCAGTCGAGGCGCATCGGTGATTACTGGATGATCGGTTACTGTCGGTGACGCAAACCCTAAAACCACAGTGCCAGATTGGCACCGTGTTCCGGCCTGGTGGCTCTTCACGAAAACGGGGACCTACGCGCTTTCGCAGATTCCCATCGCACCCTCAGATGCCTCACCTTGCGAACAGGTCCTCGTAGCTCTCCGCGAATTCCGTCGCTGACGATCTGGGCATGGTGGGCGACGTGGTGATTCCTCCCATTGATCCCAAGCCGGTGGTGCTCTGGCCCCGTGCGCTGGTGCTTGCTGATGACATCCTTGAGTTCACCCGTCTGCACTCCGAGGGGTCGCCTTCGGGCGGAATCGTCGTTGAGGTCTTCGAAGCGACAGATGGCCATGAGACGCTGTCCAAGGTGCCGCGGCACAACCGAATGAAAGAGATAGTTTCCGTTGGGTTTGATGAGTCCTTCGCAAATGTATGGACGACGAGCCTTGAGACGGTGTTTGGCATGGGGGTATCTGAACGGAATCACGCAAGATGAACTATGTACTTGCGCCCTGCACGAAGCTAGAGGCTCTTGACCTTCAAAGTATGGGCTTCGGGGAGTCTCTCAGTGCGAAGATGGCTTTGGGTCATGTTCCTTGTTGCAGACGATCACGGTCGATGCCTCTTGGCAGACGCCGGCATTCACCAACAAGTATGCGACGTTCTACAACTGCACCTCACTGGTCGATGGTAACGGGACCACGTATTCAAGCGGCAGGATCTCCGACGACTACATGAGGATTGATTCCGTGGGCCAAGCGGGGTATTTAAGGGTAAGCTAGCATAGAAAAGCCCCCCCCGTTGTGGAGGGGCTGCGACCATTACCAGGTTTTGTCTTCGTAGGGCGTATCTGCGTGGCCTTTTGCTTTGCACCTGCTGACCAACTTGTCGAGAGGCCCTCTCCACATAGCCTTGAACCAGTTTGTGCCACCAAACCACTTTACGAGGGTGGGGCTAATTGCGTAGTAGATCTTGATGAAGGCGCGTCCGGCAGCGGTCTCTGCAAGTTCGTAGTCGCGGAAACGGCGCAAGGTCCAAACCTCGGGGCAATCGTAGGAACCATAGGCTGCGGTAGCAACGTAGCAGCCTTTCTTTTCCTCTTTCTTTGAGGCCCAATACTCCTCATCGCTCATGTCTGACTCGACGCGGTCCAGCCATGCATAGATTATCGAATCAAAAAACTTGCCTACTCTTATATCGGTCCAGCGGTAGGACTTAAAATTGCCTGCGATCAGCTTCCCGTTTCTAGAAACAGTCGCTCTGTTCCCCGCATCTATTACATCGAGACAGGGCATTTCGAAGTTGGAACTTTCGAGGTTCCACGCAGATACGTCAGGGTGATATATGTCAGGGATTCTGATCTCTGCGTCAGGATCGTCAATTTGCCTTCGTTCGTATAAATTGATGCGTTGATTTATGCAAAACCGGAATGTTGATTGATATGAAGATGTCAGCGCTTTGAATACCTCGGGGTTGCTCTTGCGGGCCGCTCTTGCGGCTTTGGTAGCGCTTTTGAAGCAGTCGTCGATGGCGCTTTTGACTCTTCTCTCGAATTGCGGTTCGAACTTGTCTGGCGGTCCAGTGTAGCCTGCTTCAAATTTCGCCCAGTCCCAAGCCAGGTCATCTGCTTTCCTGCTATCCAGTCGTGGGTAGCCCTCTTTCTCGAGTGCGTTCTGCAAGTCATACGCCGAACTGTCAGCATGTTCGCTGATTGCATTAGACCAATATTGAAATGTGCCATAGTACGAAAACGGGTCACCTGTCATCACGGATATTCTTTTGAGTTTCAAATGAGTTTCCTCTGTGAGCTTGAATACTTCATCTTCGGCTTTATTCGGTGCCATAGTGTTGCCCCCTTCTGTCTTGCGAGAACGGTGTAGCTTTGTTCAGGCGATACGAATCGCATTTGAGGCTTAAACCCCGCCCTGTCGAAGCTCTTTCATTTTGCCACTCTTTTACGACTTGTGAAGGTGCCGCGAGCGAACGATGGTTTGGAAATTGGGCGGAGACAAATTGAAGCAGCCCATGACTTTTGTCCTTTGGATGGGACTTTCTGGGCGTTTACCCATGGACAAATGAACCCTAGAGAAGCGTTTTCTAGTGCTCCAGAGTGCTCCTTCGGGGTTTATAGAAACTAGCCTATGAACTGCAGAAACGCAATGAATCGTTTCCTATTGTTATGAACCGTTATGAGTAAATTTTGTTCCCATTCAATCGTGGTAACTCTTAAATCGCGTCTTATGCGTTCAATAGCGTCCATGTGACCCAAATCCATTATAGGGATTCTATCCTGTAGTGTTACCAGACCAGAAGCAATTTGCGTGTTCGACTATTCATTCTATCAAGGGAGTAGATCACCGAAAAACGAAAAGGCTGCTTACTCTGGGAAAACACGCCCGATTACAGATCACCCGACAACGGCGATCGCTCTATCCCCTGATTTCCACAAAATAATATTCCCCAGGAATATGAAAAGGAGTAGATCATCGTTTCTATAAACACGCTTTGAACAGGTAATTCGAAGAACGCTGTTAACAAGAAGCCGCCCAAGTGATAACAGGGCGCAGCAAGGAGCGATATTGCGGGTAAGCCACTTTCGATTTTTCCGATTGTTGAGCACATTAAGAAGGGCCCTTGCAATCTATCGATCCAGACTGAAACGCATCCTCGCATCCAGTCAATATTATCTTCTTTAAGGGCTCAAGGCCCCATTGCATAACATACGCACGGCATCGAGCGCATCTTCCCACGAGAGCCCCGCCGCGAAGTCGTTCCTGTTCTGGTATCTCTTCCAATGCCCAGCCATATCCTCGCTTGCCGCCAAGGCATCGACGACAGATTCGCAATCAGCGAGCATGATGTCATGACCCCTCGCCTTCGCGGTTGCCGCGACGGCTTCCGCCAAGGTGCCGTAGTCGATGTCGGCTCCCATGTTGGCTAGCGCCCACATGTCGTAGAAGTCCCTCATGCGCGTGTTGAGCGTGGAGCGAACGAGCATGGTCTCGATCTTCTCGGCGAGCACGGTTTCCATGTTATATGCGAGGATGTCGATGTCGCGATCCTCAAGCATGAGACGGTAGGCGTAGTTGATAGCCGAAGGCGTAATCGCATCACCCGTCGAAATATCGAGCTTCATGGGGATCTCCGTCTTGCCGAGGTGCGCACGCATCTCGATACGCACGCCTCCGTACTCCGAGTCCTCCATGATCTCGTATGCATCCTCAACATCGAAGGCCATGCCGTCTGCCAAGGGGATGGCGGCGATCACCCTCGTCATCTTCACGGCGCTCTCGACATCCAGCGCCTTGTCCTGCATGGTGACGTCGGTGCCCCTCGTCATACGCTGCCCAATATCGAGCATGGAAGTCACGAGCATGCCGCCTTTGAGGACGAGGTTTCCCTTGTATTCTGATTCCGCCACGCGCTCAAGGAAGCGCTCCATGGCATAGCGACGTTGCAAGAGCTGCGCCTTGCCGCTGTCCCCCTTGGCGAGGTTCTTGATGAGGTCTTTCACCTTCCTCGGATTGTCGATCATAGGAGCACCCCCATAACGCCCCAGACACGCGATTCCATGTTCATCGTTCGTGCGTACTCTGACAAGCGCGCAAGGTTCTTGCCCTTGGAGGACACGTAGGACTTCAGCGCGTAGTTGAATTCGGTAACATCAGTGCTTTTTCTCTTGCGGATCACATCGCAGATGGTCCGCTCCTTGTCGTAGGCCTTGACCAGGTTGCCGTCCGGCGTCTTGACGTCACAAACTCCCATGCTGTGCCACTCGGGCTTCACGTAGTAGATGCGAACGCCCTGGTCCTTGAGAGACGGCGAGTTGTAGCCGGACTCCACGCTGACCGACAGCGGGATGGGCTCGCGCTCGCTCATGTCGTGCAGGAACAGCGCGGCGTCATGCGAGAAGATGGCTTTCGGAAAGCGTGCCTGCAGCAGCGCAAGCTCGTCCGGAAAGGCGTCTTTGGACAGGTAGATGCCGCGCCCCTGCTTCTCAAGTTCCTTTTCCTTCACATAACGATAGAAGGAGTCCTTGGGAACCCCCTCCTTCGCAGCTGCTGAAGCTGTGATAATGCCGTCGCCCTCTTCGAGGATGCGATCGAGCGTCTGGGTATGCTTTGCGACTTTCATACTGAAATCATATCAAAGATTCAGTACAAAAGTAAGGTTTTGAAGTAAACGAATAAAGACCTTGCAAAAAGAGCGGTTGTTATCGGTGACACGGATCCGAAAACAACGGTGCCAAATTGGCCCCGTTGATCTGAACTGGTGATTCTTCAAGAAAATGGAGCCTGCACGCTTTCGCAGGCTCCTTCGCACCCTCAGGCGCCGCGCCTTGCGGCGAGCCGACTCCATGCAAGAGTGCTCTGCGTGGGGGCGGGTGAAGAGAATGGTGATCCGAAGAAGTTGCCCATGACCTGCGCCATCCGCGTCCATCTCTAGCTGTCAAAGCTCACCAGTTTTCAACCCGCAATTCAGTCGCACCCTCATTTTGCTTCGTCTCCCATTCGATCTGCGCCACCGCATTTGACAGCTGCCTGTCATGCGTAACCAACAGAAACGCGCCAGGAAAGCCGGTCAGCATTTCCTGCAGCGCTTCGATAGAGCCAACGTCAAGATGGTTTGTCGGCTCATCGAGTATGAGGAGGTTGGGATTCGCGACGAGCTGCTCGGCGAGCATGAGCTTGCGGAGTTCGCCTGGACTCAGATCGTCACCATCGAGCAGCTTGTCGGGGTCGGAATTCAACCGCGCCACAATGGAAAGGATGCGGCCCTTCATCTCCTGGGTCTGATCTCGAAGCTGCGCCAAGGCCCGCTCGCGCTCACCCGGTCCGACATCCTGGGGGACATACGCCACTTTGACGATGTCAGGGACCGATTCGACGATGCTCCGCACCACGAGGCTCTTTCCTGTTCCGTTCGCGCCGGTCAGCACCACGTGATCCGTTGGCAGAATCCAAAGCTCCGGTACGTCTATCGAAAACTCGCCAGCAGACAGTCGCGCAGCCTCCAGGTGCACCACGGAGATTGAGCGCGCAGCGACGCCGAACTCGCCGATGTGATGATCGTATCGCTTTGAGACGGCTCTCTTCGAAAGCTCTGCCTCGGCTTTTGCGAGCCGCGCGCTCATGCTGGACGAGAGCTTTCCCGCCACGCCGTCCTTTCCGGAGAATATGGCGAGCCCTATCTTCTCACGTGCATCGCTGTCGTTCTTGGCCAGATTGCGCTTGCTGCGCTTGCCCTTCTGACGCGCCGCCTCCTCGCTCCTGCGCTGAGCTTCCGCTTTCAAGCGCCTCGCTTCGCGAGCGGCTTTCTCACGGCCCCTGATCGCGGAGGCTCGCTCGCTCGCCGCCTGATCGCTCGCCTTTGAGTACCCGCCGGGTCGCATGATCCAGCATGCGTCCTCGCACATCAGGCTCTGGCTCGCAAGGCCATCAAGCAGATCCCTGTCGTGCGAGATGAGGATTCCGATGCCGTCAAACGAAGCGAGCGCCTTCTTCACGGTGTCGCGTGTGGTAGCGTCGAGATCATTCGTCGGCTCGTCCATGACGAGGACGTCGGGGCGCGCATAGAGGGCGCATGCGATCTGGAGCCGCTTCTGCTGACCGCCCGAGAGCGTATCGTAGCGCCAGAACCAATCGTCTTCGATGCGAAGCAGCGCTCTTGCCCGCCGCGCATCCTGACCCCAGTCCGATGCGAGGTCGAAGAGGTTCTTCGGCTCTTGGGTCGAGTCCTGCTGGCAGTATGCCGAGTAGAGCCTCGGGCTCACCGTCCCCGAGTCGGGCGCAATGATGCGCGCAGCGATACGGGCGAGCGTGCTCTTCCCGCATCCGTTGTCGCCGATGATGCCCGTCCATCCCGATGGGAACGTTGCGCTGACGTCGCTGATGGCAGGTGATGCCGTACCGGGATAGGCATAGCTGATGTGTGTGAGATTCAGTTGCATGGCGAGCTCCTTTGAAGGGAGGTCGCGCAGGGCTCAGGCACGCGAAGCATGGATTCGAAAAGAGGGGAAACTGAAGCGATGCGGCACCCTGAAGCGCGACCGAATGTGTAGATGGTCGTATGGGGCGCCCAAAACGAGCATCGCTAGTTCTTCATCCAACCTGACCTAACTCGAAGCGTCGCCTGCCAAAGGCTCCGCTGATTAACTGATGCCAAGAATTATAGCATGACGCCGGCCACGCAGCTCTCATCTAAAAACCGCATGACAATAGGGTCAGGGCATTTTGCCGCACAAAGCCGCCGAGAAGTCGAGAACAACGATCTGATGGAGCAAGCTATTGCTCTTCCCGAAAAGGAAGCCTCCGTCATCTGAAAGAACAATCCGCAGAAGCAAGGAATCACTCTCTTACAACCCTCGCACGTTCGGTATGTCAGTTCGTCAGGTCGAGCGAATCACAGGTATTGGCAGAGGAGTCATCAGTCGGGCAAAAAGTGACAGAACGCCCTGACCCTATTGTCATTCTCTCAACTCAAAATTATTAGTTTGCACAGCAGTTTTAGTACAAGTATTCGCCTATTTCCACTCAATGATCGACAGACCATTGCTTTGTGTCATGAGAGCGTCTCCGTCCAAATGGTGTTGGCTAGTCCAAACCATCATTTCTCATATCAGTATCGTTTTGAACTCACCCGGATCGAGCAAGCTTGCGGTCGTTTTGAGTTCGTTTCGAGCCGCAGCAATCGAAAAGATATTCCCCTGGAATAGCTAAGGAGTAAATTCCGCATAGCGGAGTAAATCGCTGACCAGAGCAAATGAGAAACGCTGAGTTCAAAGTGAGTTCAGATTGAGTTCACGCCCAATGTCATAGCAATCGGATAGCATCAAGTGGTTCGCTCGTGATGACGCCCGCTTGTCCAAAAAGGCTACGGTACCAAATTGGCACCGTAGCTCCAAGCAGGGCATATTCCCGTAAACAGTGAACAACAAAAAGCTACGAATGCTACTTCGCCGCATCGATGCTCTCAATGAGCCTATTCGCCCAGTCTATCGCCTCATCCACGGTCGGAAGCACTTGAAGCCCCAAAGCCGCATCAGCATAGAGGCTCTCCCAATCTTCACCCCTAGCCACAACGGATGGCCAGCTTTGGAGTTTTCGATAGTTGAAGAGCCTTTCGCAGATCACCCTCGTTTCCGCTAAGTTGACCTCACCCTCGGCGATCTGCACCTGGAGGTCGACGAGGTCGTGCGCCCGCGACGAGCCTTCTTCCGTCACCCCGTGAAGCTTCTGCGCGATTTGATAGGGTAGCCTCATGATGGGCACAGGATCGAGCGGCGGGAAGCCAAGTCTCTCGAAGATGCCGGAAAGCTCCTTTGGAAATATCATGTCTGGGTCTTCTGCGTCGCCGAGCTCGTTGTGTCCGACTTCGAGGATGACCGTCATCCATGATTTGCCATTGTAGGACAGATTGACGTCGAAGGGCTGCATGACGTAGGGCTTGGGCACCCCCTTGGGGCTGGCCTGCTTCTTCTCAACGAGGACTCCCGTGAAGCCGTTCCACCCGACCTCCAGCGAATTCGCCAGCGCCTTCGCGTACTGCTTGATATCCGCCAACCGCGCGGCGTCGAGGTCTTTCGAGAACCTGGTTGCGGAAGACCCGAACCTGAGCTTGAGCGCGCTTCCGCCCTTGACCGCGCCCTCTGGGAGCATCTGGGCGACTATGGCGTTTGCCATCGACCGGCGCAGCCGCACGACATCGCCCTCGTCGGCGATGCGCTCGATGGCAATGTCCAGGTTTCTCCGACTGTTTGGCCTGCTCAAGCTAGCTCCTTTCTCAACCGTCTGTACTCGTCGTCTCTGACAAGCCCTCGCTCTTTCGCGTTGCGCGCGGCGTCGAGCAGGCGCTCGGGCATCACGCGCCCTTTGCAAGCCACCAGAGCATCATAAACGCTCTGGCTCGGTATACCCTCGTATATCGTCTGTTCTGCGTCCTTTGCTGGGACGACGCTCACCCATTCGGGCAGGGCCTTCCTTGTGCGGTTAGGTGTTGCGACCGTGATCTTGGCGGGGTTCACGAGCGCAAGCCCGTGCATCGAGAGCACGGCGTCTCCGACAAGGAAGGCCTCCTCGCCAACAAGGGCTACCGCCTCGGCGTAGCGGTCGTACTCTGTCGGAACCCATTGCAAGATGCGGTACAGCCCGCGCCCCCGCCGATCGAGCTTCCCGAGCCTCGCCCAGCGAGAGAGCTCCGACCTCGTGGCTCCGACCTCCTCGGCCTGCGCCGTGGTGACAAGGCCGTAGTTGTCCGCCGCAATCTCGTATATGTCATCAAAATGAGTCATGCCAGAATGTTAGCAAAAATGTATACAAGTTGGCAATGCTCACGTGATGGCGCCGACAAGTTGGAACTGACTGTTCAGACCAACGGTGCCAATTGGGCACCGTTGGTCTGACCTGGGATGATGCTTGAGAAATGGTCGGCTCGCCGTGATCGGCGAGCCAGCTGACGCCCTCAGGCGCCGCGCCTTGCGAGCAGGTCCTCGTAGCTCTTCGGCGCGATGCGCACGAGGCGTCCCACATGCACGGCCTCAAGCCTGCCTCCGCGAACGAGCTTGTAGACCATGCTCTTCGAGACCTGGAGAAGTAACGCGACCTCTTCCGGGCTCAAGAGCTGCACCTGGCCCTTAGACGCGCTCTGTCGCTCCATCCTGCAAAAGTCTACGTGCGCGTTGCTTGCGATTGTCGAGCTGCTCATGGAAGTACCTCCTTCTTCCTGGCGGCATGCCCTTCGCTTCCGCCCCATGGCAGACACGGCGTGGACTCGGCGCAAGCCGCAAGGGCCAAAGCGCCTTCTTCGCAAAGGACGGCCTCGCCCGCAACCTGCACGATGCCAACCGTGCTTGTGCGGGTTTTGCGCAGGAAGCCGCGCCTTGCGGCGAGCTGACTCCATGCGAGAGTGCTCTGCATGGGAGCGGGTGAAGGGAATGGTGATCAGAAGAGGTGGGCGTAGAATGCAGTCGTCAGTTGCGATCTAGGCGCGCTTGGCTTCGAGCCTGATGGAAGAGCGGTCGGCGAGCTTGCGATAGCCGGGGCCAAACCACAGCGGAAGCTCCTCTTGGCGCACGATGAGCGGCATGCGGTGGTGGATTGGCGCCATGTCGGCGTTCGCCTCGGTGGTCACCATGGAAAACGTGCTGCTCCTCCAGATACAGCCGATGAGGACGACGTCTTGACCAGGAACACAAAACTCGTACTGGCGCTTGACGGGCCTGCCAGTCTTCGGCGAAGGATAGGTCTCCTCGCGGTGCGCCTCGAAGAACGCGTGCACCGGGATGACGCAGCGGCGATGCTCCATCGATTCGCGCCACGTGGGCTTGCCTGCGCTCTCGATACGCGTGTTGAACACGACGCCGGGCTTCCACGACTCCTCAAACCCCCACGAGAGCTCACGGGCGGAAAGCGCTTCGGAAGTGAGCGCGGGAGACGCAAGCGCAGTGTCGAACTTAGGGACGATGAGCGGGGCAGATGCCTTCGGGTATGCAAGAGGCCTTCGGGCAGGCCAGTCCGGCTCGATGTTCACGGGCGAGTTGACCTCGATCTCCCGGATGACTTCGAGCACCTCGTCGAAGGTGAGTATGATGCATCTTCCGCACATGGCGTACATGATACCAGCACGATGGTGGTGCCTTGCACTTGAAGCCCGTTGTTATCGTTGCTGTGAACATCTTCGAAGTTGCGCCGCCCTTGGCAGTGACAATGGGGTCATTTTGTCACAGATTCACCGAGAACTCGGAAACAATGAGCTGATAGAACACGCCATTACCCTTCTCGGAAAGGAAGCCTTCTGTCATCTAAAGGAACGACCCAAAGAAGCAAGGAATCACGCTCTTGCAACCCTGGGGGTGTGGACAAAAACTTGGACACCTGAGACAAGGAGATGGCCATGTATCACCACCACACCCAAGAGGAAAAGCAAGCTGCAATTGACCTCTACGTGACCGGCGGGCATTCTCCGATAACGGTCAAGCGAACGCTCGGATACCCCGATGCGTCAACGCTGTCCCGCTGGTATCGCGACTACCTGCAAAGAGGATATGTGAGAGGGCCTGAGAAGTGGTCGGGCAAGTTCACGGAGGAGCAGGAGAGGATCGCTGTCGAGCACTACCTCTCTACCGGCAAAAACGGATCGAAGGCCGCGCGAGAGCTTG